>JBJXGP010000502.1:0-26802 GCA_046160425.1 Planctomycetaceae bacterium | reverse complement strand
AGTTCGTGATCGCTGACCACTTCCAGCGTGGTGAATTCGGCTTCATCGGCAAATGTGGCCGCATCGTGAGTCATAGCCCCGTTCGATCCCCTATTCGAACTTCTTCAAGCGATGACGCCGTCGAGTGCGTCCTCATCGCAGATCTCTCACCGCTTATTTTACCTTCAGGCGAGGAAAAATGTTTCGTAAAAATCGCCCCTTTGTTAAGATAATCTGTTCCTGTGAGTTTGGAGCCACGAATTGGCAAAATCTTGAAACGTGAGGCTTTGGTGAATGGTATCATAAAAGGGATTCAAACGGCATCGCATCGATTCTCCGCTTACCCCGGTTTTTGAGGATCATTGAGTTGTTCTCTCCACACGAGCAAAATTTATCGATTCGGAAGCTGGCGGTCATCATCGCCGTCGTGAGCGGCGTGGCAGGAGTCGTCGCCTGGGCCGCTCGCAGTCCGCTTCGCGACGGACCAGACTTGCATCTAGGGCTGACTGCACCGAGACACGAATATGCCGATACCATAACGCGGGTGAACCAGTTTTTTGAGAGTCGCTGGAAGGATCAGGGGATCTCCCCTGCTCCTCCGGCCGATGAGTGGACCGTCTTGCGTCGGCTTTCGCTCGCCTTGCACGGGACCATTCCCTCGCTGGAAGAACTCCGAAAGTTTGAAGCCGATGCCGCCCCCGATCGCGTGTCGAGATGGACGGCGAGTATGCTTGCCGACGTGCGATTCGCCGATTATTTCTCCGTCCGGCTGGGACGCTGCTTCATCGGCGTCGAGGAAGGACAGTTGGTGATCTTCCGCCGCGATCGATTCACGCGATGGTTGAGCGAGCAACTGCGAGGCAACGTTCCGTTCGATCGGATCGTCCGCGACATGATCATTCAGGATGGCGCCGGGACCGATAAGCCGGCGGTCAATTTTGTGACCGCCGTATTCGCCAACGATGCGATCGACGTCAACAAGCTGACGGGGCGGACCGTCCGGGCGTTTCTCGGCCAGCGCATCGATTGTGCGCAATGCCACGATCATCCCTTCGACAAATGGAAACAGGCGCACTTCGAAGGACTCGCCGCATTTTACGGGCAGACGCGGATTTCGATCGTCCGCGTGACCGACGATGCGGCTCTCGAATACAAGGTGCAGGATCGCAAGACGCTCGATGAGAAGCAGGTCGCTCCGCAAGTCCCCTTTCATCCGGAATGGCTCCCCGCGGATGGAACCCGGCGAGAACAACTCGCAACCTGGGTGACGCATCCCGAAAATCGCCGCTTCGAACGGGCGATCGTCAATCGCATCTGGGGTTTGATGTTCGGCAAGCCCTGGCACGATCCCGTCGACGGCGTTCCCGATCCTTCCGAAGAGGGCGAACTCGATCTCCTCGATATACTCGGTAAAGACTTTCGCGAACATGGCTACGACCTTAAACGGCTGATACACGTCATCGCCGACTCGCGAGCGTTCCTCATGTCATCGGAGTACGATTCATCAGCAACTACTTCGATCACGGCGGATCAGTTCGATGCCGTGGAAGCGGAGTGGGGAGTCTTTCCGCTGGTTCGACTTCGTCCGGAACAGATCATCGGCTCGATGCTGCAGGCAGGCAACGTCAAAACGATCGATCAGAATTCGCATCTGTTTACGAGAATCACGCGATTATTCCGCGAAAGGGACTTCGTCCGCGAATACGGCGATCTGGGTGACAGCGAACTCGACGAACGAGCGGGGACGATCCCGCAGGCACTCTTACGCATGAACGGTCAGGTTTCGATCGATGCCACGGTCGCCAACCCGTTCTCCTCCGTCGGGCGAATTGTCGCGATGGCATCGACGGATGAACGCTGCATCGAGATCTGTTATCTGGTTTGCCTGACGCGAAAGCCGACGCCGGTCGAGCTGACGCATTTTCTCGACCAATTGCGGGAAACGACAGGCGATCGGCGGACGAAAGTCATCGAGGATCTCGTCTGGACTTTGTTCAATTCGCCCGAGTTCTCGTGGAATCATTAGCGTTAAGGAGCATACCTCATGTGGCAGCATTCGCGGAATTCGTTGGCGATGACTCCCGTCTGGTCGCGACGTGACTGGATGCGATGCACTCTCGGTTTCGGAGTCTCGTGCGTGCTGCCGGGACTGGAACTGAAAGCGGCGAAGCTGCGCGGCGAGGAACGGCCGAAATCGTTGTTGACGATCTGGCTGTCGGGGGGGCCGAGTCAATTGGAGACGTGGGATCCTCATCCCGGAACGAAGATCGGCGGACTCGTGAAGTCGATTCCGACGAAAATTCCCGATGTGAGCATCGCCGACCTTTATCCGCAGACTGCCGAACAGATCGACGCCGTCTCGATCGTGCGGTCGATGGTCTCCGAAGAAGGGGACCACGAGCGGGGGAGCTATTATCTCAAGACCGGCTATCGACCCGATACGCAGTTGATACATCCCGCCTTGGGAGCGATCGTCGTGCATGAACATCCGCGGGAAACGCTGGAGATTCCGCCGTTCGTTTCGCTCGGCGACGGCCCCTTTCCCTCGCGCGGGGGCTATCTCGGCGATCGTTTCGATGCCTTCCGCGTCTTTAGTCCCAGGCAGGGACTCTACAACATGAAAGCGCCGGTCGACGATGACCGGCAAACGCGCCGATTGAAAAATCTTGAAGTCGTTTCGCGAACTTTCCGCGCGCAACGCCAAGACCGGCTCGAAAAAACCCTGCATCAGCACACCATCGAGCAAGCGCTGAAAATGATGTCATCAGAGCAACTCAAGGCTTTCCGATTTGAGGAAGAACCAGCAGGCGTTCGCGAATCGTATGGCGATCACGATTTCGGTATCGGCTGCCTGATCGGGCGTCGGCTGATCGAGGAAGGGGTGCAATCGGTGGAAGTGATTCTACCGGGATGGGATTCACACGCCAATAATCACACCGGACACGTCACGCAGGCCCAATTACTCGATGGCCCTCTGGCCGCGTTGCTCCACGATCTTCGCGAGCGCGATCTGCTGCAATCGACGGTTGTGCTGTGTCTCGGGGAATTCGGCCGCACGCCGACGATCAATCCGCTCGATGGACGGGATCACTGGCCGACCGGCTTTTCATGCCTGATCGGCGGAGCCGGCTTGCGAAGCGGCGTAGTAATCGGAGCGACCGACCCGACCGGCGCCTCGAAGCAGCCAACCGACCCCATCAAGGTCAAAGACCTGTTTGCGACCGTGCTCAAAGCGCTCGACATCGAACCGGGGAATCAATTGATCACGCCGATCGGCAGGCCGATGATGTATAGCGAAGGGACGCCGATCGCGCAATTGCTGCCGGGTTAGCAATGGTGTTTCCGCCGGCGGGCAAGCCGCCAGGCTCACGGGAATAGAAATATTCGTGATCATTTTTTTCGCAGGGCGTACCAGTACGTGCCGACGCCTATGCAGGCCAGGACGGTCAGCAGAAACGAACTGTACGACCAGCTCGCCGGCAAGACGAATTTGGCCAGTACATACTGGTCGATCACGACCGCGCCGATGATGGCCCAGCAGGAAAACAAAACTTCCATCAGGAATTTCTGATCGGGATCGACGGTAGAGGGGGCGGATTGTTTTCCTGACTTCGCCTTCGATTTCGTCGGGGCGTTCGATTTTCCGCCGCTCACCGCCGCCGTATCGTTTCTGGCTCCCTGTGAGTAGTACTTGGAAATCGCCTGATTGATCGCGAGAGGTGAGGCGATGACGGCGCGCACAGGAAGATTGAATCGCATCCGCAGATCTTCTTCGAGCTTGTGGTCGGGTTCGTCGGAACAGGCCACGAGCAGCGTATCGTTGTCGATGAACAAAGGCAAGAACGTGTGCGACTTGACGAGTTGACGCGGAACCTGATCGAGCACCGAATCGTCGGGGAGCATGTCGTCGATTTCGAGGTACGATCGTCCCAGTTCGACGGCGAGCGCTTTGGTGGCGGTTTCGATATCGGTCAGTTTCATCTGCACGCAGGCGTCGCGAAGCGATAAGCCCCGTTTCTCGGCGAATTCCTCGAGTTCCCTCGCCTGCGGCCGTTCGATGACTCCCCAATCGACCAGCACTTTGGGGAGCGGCTTTCGACCGAGCATATCCTTGTGAGCATCGTCAACGACGCGCCCCTGACTTTCATCGTATTCCTGTTTTCGCTCGATGTCGGTCAGACAGAGCATCGCCTTGGCCAGTTCGTTGAGCAAATCCTGCGATTGCAGGTAATACTGACCGGTGGCATATCTGCGGACGTGTGCGTTGAGCTTCTTGTAATTCTTGCGGATTTTTTCGATATCGTCTTCGAATTGAACCAGGCGCAGGAGTTGATAATGATCGGGTGGCCGCTGACCTTCGGGAATGCCCAGCCATTCCTTGTAGACATCAATTTCCGCGGGCATGGTACCATCGCATTCTGCTCGAGTGGGAGTTGATTTCTGACGTCGCCGATTGGTTTCCTCGCGAGTGACCGATGCGGATGCAATAATGCAGCATCCGGCACCCACACCGAGACGAGTGACCGGATGCAGCGGTTATTGACCGATGGAACCTCGAATGACCGAGACCGAACGATAAATGCTATTATTCGACCGTATATTCCTTCGCCAATTTTTCAAAGGCGACGATGCCCTGATCGTCCAGTCCAGAATCGCGCACGATTTCGATATTTGCGGACTTATTGCCGCGCGTCTCCCGCGCGGTGGCGGTGATGCGCCCGTTGGCATCGTAACTGTAAGTCAATTCGACGGGTGAACCCGCGGGAAGATTCGCCGGCAATTCGGAAATCACAAAATCGCCGATGATGGTGCAGGCATCGGGATCGGGAACTTCGCCTTCGAGAATCCAGATGTGAATGCGCTGCTGGTTGTGGCTGGTCGTGACGAACTGCTGTTTATAACTGTAAGGGATGGTCGTATTCCGGGGGATCATGATGTGGTTGATCTTCCGGGTTCTATCATTGGGGTCGCTGATCTTGACCCCCAGCGAATGCGAGTTGACCTCGTGAGTCTCCACCGATCGAAGTCGATGCATCACAGATTTGGCCATGCGCCCTTCTCCGCCGGTCGCGCGAGCCTCGAGAATCGCCGCGTGGATCGCCGCCCCATGCGCGACCGCTTCCTCGGCGGGGAGATCCCGCGTCGGAGACCGGCCGGTTGCGTCCTTCAGCATCACCTCGACCAGTGGCATGTACGTCGAACCGCCGACGAGAATGACTTCATCGAGTTCACCGTGGTTGAGATTCGCCTGCTGCAAGACCAGCTCGGTCGTATCGCGGGTGCGCTGCATCAGGTCGGACGTCATGCGTTCGAAGTCTTTTCGCGTGAGCGAGACCGTCAGGGTTTTTCCTTGATGGTAGACGGTGATCGGCACTTGCAGCCGCGTGCTGAGCAAGCGTTTGGCGTCTTCGCAGTCCTGCGTAATCTCGCGGAACTTGACGTGATCTTCGCGCGGATCGGCGGCGAACTTCTGTTTGAACTGCTCGCAGACGTGATCGACGATCCGGCGGGACCAGTCGAGTCCCCCCAGCATCACGTCGCCGTCGGTCGCCAGCACGCGGAAGTGGGTGGGCGAATAGCGGACGGCGGTCACGTCGAATGTGCCCCCCCCCAGGTCGTACACCAGGATGTTTTTCTCGCTGGTCATTTTGTCTTCGCGGCCCAATTCCCCCTTCATCCAGGCATAGGCCAGCGTGGCCGCGGTCGGCTCGTTGATGATGTCGATGACGTTCAATCCGGCGATGCGGCCGGCATCCTGCGTCGCCTTGCGGCGAACGTCATTGAAATAATACGGAACCGTGATGACGGCATTGGTGACGGGTCCGATGTGTTTTTCGGAATCCTGTTTGAGCTTTTTAAGGATCAACGCGGAGATGAATTCTGGGGTCAACTTTTTATTCTGATAGACGACGAAGTAGTTCTTGTTCCCCATTTGCCGTTTGATGGCTTCGATGACGCGTTCCGGAGCCTCTTGCGCGATGCGGTCGTACGAGGGCCCCACGACGATATGACCATCTTCACCGAGCAACACGACCGAGGGTGTAATGGGCCGATTTTCGGCGTTTCGCAACGACACCGGGTCGCCATCGGGATTCAGTTGTGCCATCGTCGAATAGGTGGTACCGAGGTCGATACCGACTGTTGCCCCTTCAAGAAAATTCATGGATTTGCCTTCGTGTTGTCTTGCGAGTGCATTGAGAATGTGAATACACGCGAGATTTGCCGACGCGGGATCCGCACTCCATGACGGCGACATCGCGACAGAAGTGGTTTTCTGTCGCAACCGTCATGGCGATGTTCGTTATCCCCCGATCTTACTGAAACGTATCTTCGCTATTCTGCCAGTAGTAATTCGCGGAATCAAGCGTCGATGCGTCTCGACGGCTTAACTCTTGAGAAAAACGAGGTCTTCGGGCCCCTGCCCCGCCAAATCGTCGCCGTTCTCGTGCGAGTTGCCCCGAATCGGGTCAGTGAACCGTCAAGAGGGCATTGTCGCATGGTGATGCAAGTCTCGCGTTATTTCGCCGTCGACGCGTCTGCCGTTTGCGGGGCCATATCTCTTGCGAGGTACAATCGTGGCGGTTCGCCGGAGTTTTTCACAAAAAATTCAAGGTGTGAACCTGCCGGCAATGTGAAACGCTGGCCGGCTTCCGCCGTAAGGCTTTGATAACCCAATGGGGTTGTTCCGTCGTACACATGAGATGCGCCGGGAGCCAGAGTATACGGTCCGCCCCAGTCTGAATACGCATTCTTCACCTGATAAATCAACGGCACAAGGCTGTGATTGGTCACTCGGGTCTGGGGAGCCACAAATTCGGCGGAGAGGAGCTGCCCCTCTCGGTCCAGGCGATCGAGACGCAATCGCGCATATCCCAAATCGATATCGGGAACCGCGCTCTCGCTCACGGGGCCGGCTTGCGTCCAGCTCTCCCATCCGCTCTGAAATCGGGTCGTCAGCATTTCGACGTTCAATTCCGTATTGTTCGATGCGAAGCCCTCGGCGAATCGTCCCGTCGACGTCACGATCGGCGTACCTGACCACGCCATTTTCAGGATGCGGTGCTGATGATTGGGCTGCGAAAGCCCTAATTGCGTGCTTTGCCTGAGATCGAAAGTGCAATCGGCGACTTTCTCCCACGGGGCGTCAACTCCCTTGCGGACCGATAACTCCCAGTTCAGTCCGGGGACTTCAAATTGAATGCCGATTCCCGGTGCATCTGCGGTCGCTGCTGAACCGGTGGTCGCCGGAGGTTCGACAGTCGCCGCGTCGCTCATGCGGACTCGCAATGACTTCGTTAAGGTCAAAACGGACCGAATCTCCACGCTTGAATCGTAGCGGGAAAGTTCGGGAATGGCCTGGACGAGTTGTTCGTAATTCGACAACTCGGAAAACGGTTCATGGGGAATATCCTGAACATGGATACGCGCGATCTTGCGATCGATCAATAATTCCGTCAACGGCTCGAGTGCTTGCGGCAGCATATTGAACCGTAGTTGCTGACTCTGGGCGAGACTGGCGGCGGTCGGCCCGTTCAAATCGATCATTCGCAGCGGATGCTTCTTCCCGTCGGTCGTCACGTCAGCAGCGGCCATGCCAAACATGATCGAAACGCCATGCTCATCGCAAGTGGCGTCTGTGGGGAATAATCGTACTTCGGGGCGATACACGGGGAGCGGCCAGACGTTGTCCATCAGTTGCGAAAGGTCATCGAAGACGAGCTGTTGCTCGAGTTCTGCGATCAGTGTCGGAACGACCGTCAAAACTTCTTCTTCGAGTTCTTCTTTTCGGCTGTAAAGACCGTCGACCAAGCCGTTGGAAACTCGATCGCTTGTCATTCCCCAGCCTCGAGTCCAGACCCCCTCCGGATTGGTGACGTACCAGTTGTCTTCGGGGATCGAAAACTGTTGCGAGACGAGTTCGAGTCGTAGTTTGCGATTTTTGACGTAAGGGCGGACGTCAAAAATCAACCACACCGGTCGTTGATGGCCGATGACAATCGAGATAGGCCCGGCGGAGGCTTCTTTCGCTCTGCCGTCCACCATCGTCGAGCCGATCGTCAAGTCGATGTTTTCCAGGCCGAGTTGAATGTTGATCCGATCCCTTCCATAGGCTCGGACTCGAGCCCGCGACAGGACCGCCGTATAGCTGATATCGGAAAAGTAAATACTGAAATTGCGACCTTGGACCGTCGTGCTGGTGCTGATGTCGTCGATTGCGCCGGTCAGCGTATCCGGCTTGACGAGTCGAGGGACCGAATCGGCGATGGCTTTCAGGGCCTGATTACCGAGGCGAACTCCGATGGCATTGGGGACTTCGATGACCGGAACGAACGGGGTCTGGGATTGCGATTTGGTATCCAGCGTGCGGATATCGCTGGCCGCCAGCGTTTGCGGCGCGGCTGCGACGCTGTTCGGGTCGAGCATCCATTTGAGTAAATCAGGATACGCGTAGGCCACCTTCCAGACATCGTGGCCGATGCCGGTGACTTCGGTGTAACGAGGTTGTCCGCCGGCTGCCGCGACGGCATCGATCATTTCACGAGAGTTTTTGGCGAGGATGACGGTGTCATCATTTCCGTGAAACGCCCAGATCGGGACCGACTTGAGCGATGCGGCCGTTTTCGAATCCCCCCCTCCCGATAAAGGAACGACTGCGTGCCAGCGCTGCGGATCGGCGGCCGCCAGGCTCCACACGCCGTATCCACCCATCGACCACCCGGTGAGGACTTCTCGACGTGTATCGACCGAGTACATCCGTTCGACGGCATTCAGAATCTTCAACGCCCGTTGCGCATCGGGTCGGTCGGCGTTCCATGCGGGAAGAATTCGCTCTTCGGTCTCTTCGCATTGCGGGAAGACCACGATAAACGGGAAGGAAGCTTTGCGAGCGGCGATGATCGGCCCCAGCCCCACGGAGATCGGCAAACGGCCGTCGTTGCCCCGTTCTCCCGCACCGTGCAGGAACAGCATAACCGGCCAGCGGTATTGTGGATCGTAATTCGAAGGAACATACACGACGTAGTTATGCGAACCCTCTTCGTCCTTGTACGTGTGATCGACAAAACCGGTTTTGTTCTGTGCTGCAGGGCAAGAAGACGAGTTCCCCACGACTCCGGTCAGAAAGGCCGCGAGCAGAATGGCAGAAAATATCCGCAGGTATCTGTACGCCGAAGGCACTGATGCGATATGCCCGACGGCCGAACGTTTAGCGATTGAATTCATCGTGGACGCATCGGTCGAAAGGTCGGCGATGCGATCTCTCTTGAGGTGGCGTGACATGGTTCGCATCTCCTGTTGAGAGGATAACGGGGCGCAGAGCAAGTTTGATCAGGATTAGGCAAGGGTCTGCGGGTGTTCCTCAGACGCCAATTCTTGCGCGGGGCCAGCCACATGTCAACGGGTGCGCGCGATCAGACAGAAATGTGCAAAACGGCCCATCGAGGATTGACCGGGGACATCACCGCGTGTAATGCGCGACGTAAACGGAAGACGGGAGGGCATTTCGACCGCAAGCAATACGGGAAATCGGGATGAGAACGCACTGCCGCGATCAGGAGCGGACCTGATGCTGCCTCAGCCATGAACGCGCGCGACTGAGAGTCGAACCGATTGTGTTGACGGGAATTTGCAGTTTCTCGCTGATTTCGCGATACGTCCGTCCTTCGAGATGGTACTGACGCACAATTTCCGCATCGGCATCCGGCAAGGAATCCAGCAGGATCTTGACCGTCTCACGATCTTCAATCCGGGAATGTTCACCGATCTCATGGGCGTCATCCGGGATCGAACTCAACGGCGTGCCCACGCCGATTTTGACGTCGTTCGACTTACGTTCGGACAGTTGGCGCACGACGATTCGTCGGGCAATTACGGTCAAATATGTAGCGAGCGAACAGCGACCTCGAAACCCGCGCAGGACTGCAGAGTCATGGTCGAGCAGCGTCACGAAAATGTCCGCACAGAGATCATCGACGTCGGCTTGATTGAGCCGAACGCTCCGCGTGTGGGCGCAGTGATGAATGACGTGAATGAACAATCCCAGAAAACGATCGACGAAATCTTTCCAAGCCCCTGTTTCACCACCCAGGCAGCGGTGAAGTAAGTTTCTATCGATTTCGGTCAGGGCCATGATTTACACCTTCATGATGCAATACGCTCAAACTCCGGGATCGTGTAAGGTAAAGCCTGATAAGAAGGGATCAGCGACGAAAGTTGGGTATCAATCCCCAGCGGATCAACCCCTTTTTCGCATCGCCATTCAACGCAAGTATCCTGAACTCTATTATGTATCGGCATTTATGGCAAGACGGCTTCTGTTCGGGATGGGTTCATGGGTTTTAAGTGTTTATGAAATATATTGTTATGAAAATTAGTCTTGCCTGGGTCGCTGTGTCCTCTCGCTACCTGACACTCGCGGAGGTATGAATCGACATGCATGAATTAAACGGAATGTCGGTCTGAAGTTTCAGGAAACCGTTATCGCTTTGTGGCTTGAGAGCGATTGCCTATCGACTCGAAGTCGATCGCTGATACCCGCCTGCAGGATCCTATGCGACCTGACTGAAATGAGCAGTTGCCAGACATCGTCAAACAGGGAGGCCGATCCCTGGATTGCCTCGAATTTCAGATTCCGATGCCTCGACCGGGAAAGTCAGCAGGGATAAATGCCGATGATAACACCCGATGGGAATGACGGGGGGAGGATGTCCCGCTCCGGCAGGAAATTCGAGGTGATCTTTATCTTCAGGGAACGGCTCACGATTGCTTGACAGTCTTGTTTTCCACCACTAAGATTTTGCAAAAATGGTCCCACGAAAATCGATCCAGACCGCTCGATCATCGAGCGTCGAAATCATTTTTCGATGTGGTGACCGATACGATTTTCGAAATCTCCGTCCGGTTGTTGTCATTGTAATGCGAGGCATTAGAATAAAAGGGAATTTCGCATGACTCACGTTGTTGCAGAACCGTGTTTTAACTGCAAATACACCGATTGCGTGGTGGTTTGTCCGGTCGAATGTTTCTACGAGGGTGAGTCGATGCTCTACATCCATCCGGAAGAATGCATCGACTGCGAAGCGTGCGTCCCTGAATGCCCCGTTGAAGCCATCTTTCATGAAGATGCCTTACCTGAAGAATGGGCCGACTACACAGCACTCAACGCCGAACTCGCGACTCAATGCCCCGTCTTGAGCGAGAAGAAGCCCGCGTTGGCCGATGCCGGCGGCGAATGCACCAGCAAAGCCAAAGGCTGATTCGAACCGTTCGGGCTTGCCGGCCAAACTTCGTGAGATGATTTTTATCAAAACGCAGGGCGCGGCCGGACGTGGTTCGGCATGTATCCGAAGAGCAAATACCGATTCATATTAACGCCTCTGCTCGCCTGACCGGTGCAGAGGCGTTTTCGTTTTGCGAGAGAGTTCGTGTGATCGCCGGGAGGTCTTCGCCCGTCGATGTCGCACTTCAATAGCGTGGAATCGACTGATCGATGTCGGTCGACCATTGGTCAATCCCGCCCGCCATGCTCTTCACATTCGCAAAACCTTGTGCGGCCAGCCCGCGCGCGACTTTCAAGCTTCGTCCACCGTGATGGCAGTGAACGATGATTTCGCCTCGCCGATAGGATTCCAATTCGGAGAGTCGTGTTTCGATTTCGCTCATCGGCACAAGAACCGCTCCCTTGATGGATGCGGTCGCATGCTCGTCTCGTTCGCGACAGTCGAGTAACAGAAAATTTTCTCCGTTGGCTTGTCGGCGATGTACGGTCCGACAATCGATTTCCCATTGCTGGGGTGTGGGAGCAGTCGTCATGTTGTCTCCGTGTGTCAGGCCTGCGGTCAGTGATGAGCCGCAGGGTCGAGTGAATGGCGAAAGCTCGATCATAGCAAGCCGACAAGCCGAATTTCACTCCGACGGCTTCGATTTTGTCTCGGATTTCGAGGACTCGTTCACCGCCAGCGCCAGCTTCAGCTTGATCGTGATTTGCCCGGTGTTGTCGGCCAGTTCTCCCCAGCCGTCGCGACAGCGGAGGTACAATTTCCCCGATCGCGGCACGGTGAACGACTTGCCGGCACCGATTTCAAATTCTTCGGAGAGTTCATAATCATCGAGAATCACACCGAGGAGTTTCCCTGAACCATCGGCATCGCCGTCTGCCGTCAGCATCGATCCTCCCGGTGTCAGACTCCAGGTGCCGCTGGCTTCGCATTCGTACGTCGCCTCGTGATCGGCGAGAACGCGCGTCGGTTGCCAGCCTTTGGCTGCCTGTACCTTCACCTGTTGTGAACGGGTGCCTTTGAGGACTTTGAATTTCGCCTTCCAATCCCACGCGCACAGGTCGATGCGGTATCCCGCTTCGATGGTCTTCAGAAAGAACAGATACTCGAAGGAGATTTCGTCGGCCATCGAACCGTAGACCGCTTCGAACGAGACTTTTTGTTTCGACAACAGGCCGAGACCGAGAGGTCGAAACCGTTCGCGATAATTTGGGTTGTTTTCAAGGAGATGGCACAGCGCCCAGCGCCACGCATAATTTTGCCAACTGTCGCCAGTCTGCTCATTGGAGTTGACGATCTCATTCAGGCTTTTCGGTTCTGATTCGCGGATGTAGCGGATGACTCCTTCGCGGCAATTCACCGAGCGGTCCCCTTCTTTCCAGTAGTTTCCCATTTCCGCCATCCCCTCGGCGTACCACACCGGGCCTGTCGTGCCGAACGTCTGGCCGCAATATGCATGCACGGCTTCGTGCTGTGGTGTGCCGTGATCGGCAACGGCATAGACGGTCGATTTCGCGAAGAATTCGTTGCCGGCCACGGTGACGGTGGTGATCGTGAGACCGGCTCCGTTTTGGAGACTCTCATACGCCCGCTCAGGAAATGCATCGCGGGGCCAGTTCCGCAAGTCCTTGACGACATAACACTCAATCTTCTGCTGGCAAGGCTTGACCCAATACTTTGAGATCAGGCTCAACATCGTCTCAAGTCGCGTCACGAGTTCTTCCGCCTCGTCGGTGGCCAGATCGGTATGAATCAGGAAATGGTCGGATCGAAAATCGCGCGGCGTCGATTCGGCATCGGCCTTCGCGGGGTTCTTCTTCTGTTCGAACTTCTTTTCAGCGGCAGATGCGCGCCCACCACCGGACTTCGGTATGCATCGTTCATCGCTACTCCATGAAAGCATTGCGACGATTGAGGCTATGGCGAGGATGCGCGCGCGGTTGGTTTTCAACATGTTTATTCACCGTGTCGCTGCAAGAATGCAGTGCGAGTTTTCAATGGTTTGGGTTAATGATTGCGATAGATGCGAGCCGCACGAATGGTGCGAGATGTTACATAAGTATATCCGCCGGGAGTTTGTCCGGCGACGTTTATTTGCAAGCGAGAATTGATTCTCTGTTCCGTCACGTGAAGATTGAGGCGGCTGTTAGCGAGCCAGAACGGCAAATTTTCACGATGAACAACGGCAGCAAATTGTGTCTCGTTGATATTTTGAAAATTTTCAAAAATATCGATGGAATTCATTTGAGATTCTGTAACGGTTAGGTTAATCTTCCCGTCGCCAGTGGGGAACACGCCCATTTAATTGAAATAAGTGAATTGAAAATGGGGATTCAACCCATTACTGTAATGTGAATGAGGAACAGTCAGCCAGGAAGGTGTCACAGTGAGTTCGAGCCTGACCGATCGGGACTGACATGTCGCAGGAAGTTTATATCGTCGGCGAACATCGGCGAACCGTCGATGACCGCTACCGGATAACTCTTCCGCCCGATATGGCAGAAACGATTTCCAACGATCAGGGCGATTTGATTCTGGTGAAAGAACGGTACGGCTGCTTGAGTTTGTGGCGTGCAGCCGATTGGCAGAAACGACTGGATGAAGGGGTGGCCCTGATCCGTCAGAAGATGCAACTCGGGAGAATGGAGCAGCGTTGGAGCGACGTGCAGCGGTGGGGGCGATTACTTTCCACGCGGCATCGGGAAGTCAACCTCGCCAATCGTTCTCGATTATTGATACCCGAAGGTTTTCGCGAGTTTCTTGGAGTGGCGCCGAATGCGGACGTGATGATTGTCGGTGCCGTGATTTGCGTCGAAATCTGGAACCCTCAAGCCTGGTTGGATGTGCTGCGAGAAGACATGCCCGAATTCGGCGATATGTTCAAACAGCTTTCCAATTGATTCCAAATATACGAATACATCGAAGACACCGTGCCCGGCCTAGAGTCAGAGGAGCGCATTACTCACTCACTACGATCCCACATCCGAATTTCCCTACAAGCATAGACGATACCAAGGATGGCTTGTTGGCACGGATGCCGCTTCTCTCTCGGGCCGGGCACGTGTATTTTCCTGACCACATCGCCATCCGCCAGCGGAATTCGCCCCTCGCGATTCTTGAGTTCAAAACTCGATCTGAGACCGAGAAACGGCGAGAATGCAGCGATGATCGACCCCCTGCGTGACGATCATTCATTGGGCATAATGTGTCTGTGCGGGGTCGAATGCGATCACGAAGATGCACCGATTGATCAAGCGAGCGGGGGTTTCAGAATGCCGTCAGGACGCGGTGAACTTCTTCGATCGTCGTGACGCCATCGCGGACTTTTTTCTTGGCGGCTTCTTCGAGCGTCATCATGCCGGTCCGGCGGGCTACTTCCATCAATTCGTCGTGGCTCTTCTGGTGCAGAATCGCTTCGCGGATCGGCCCGTCGATCGTCATCACTTCGAAGATACCCGTTCGTCCCAAGTATCCGGTGTGGAAGCATTGATCGCAGCCGGTGCCGCGTGCCAGATTCACAGATTGGGCCGTTCCCGGATCGATCCCCAGGTATTGGCACATCGCTTCGTCGGGATGGTAATCGGTTCGGCAATTTTTGCAGACGATGCGGATCAATCGCTGAGTCACGATACCCTGTACGCTGTCGGCGATGAACATCGGCGGGACGCTGAATTCGCGAAAGACGTCGACCGTTGAAGCGGTATCGTTGGCGTGCATGGTACTGAGGACGATCACGCCGGTCAGACCGGCGCGCACGCCGATGTGGGCGGTTTCAGGATCGCGAATTTCGCCGATCATGATCACGTTGGGATCCTGCCGGAGCACGCCGCGAAGCGCTTCGACGAATCCGAAACTGATTTTCGGTTCGACCTGAATCTGGTTGACACCATTCACTCGCCGTTCGACAGGGTCTTCGATCGTCACGCAGCTCTTGGCCGGATCGTTGAGGATTTCCAGGCAGGCATACATCGTGGTGCTCTTGCCTGATCCGACGGGGCCGACCGAAAGTATCATCCCGTAGGGCGCACTGATGCACTTCTTAATGGCATCTTGTTGTTCTTTTTCGAGACCGAATTCTTCTAACCGGCGGTATCGACTGGCATCGGGCATCAGCCGCAGCACCATGCGTTCGCCGTAAATCGTAGGGCCGCTGCCGGCCCGGACGTCGCGCTGATGTTTGATGACGGCATTGGAAATGTGGCCGTCCTGCGCGTAGCGTTTTTCGGTGATGTCCATGTTGGCCATCAACTTTAATCGCGAGATGACGTGCGAAGTCATGGTTTTGGGGAGTTGCAAGACGTCGTGCAGCAAACCGTCCACTCGCAGACGGACTCGCAGACCGTCATCGGTCGGATCGAGATGGATATCGGTTGCCTGAATCTGAAAGGCACGTTCCAGCAGCAAATCGACGAGGGGAGCGGGTCCGACGACGTCGACCAATTCGCGTAATTCTTCCTGAAGCGCCTTTTGTCGACTCTGGTTGTGCGGTTGCGAAGTGGACATGGAGATTCACCTTTGGTAAGGATTCGTCACAAAACCCGATTGGCGGCCCGAAAACCAATGCATACTTCAAAGGTCATCATCGTCCTGAGGGTTTTACAACTTCTTTATTAATCCGCAGAAATACTATCTATGCACATACAATTCGAATTTTTGGTGGTATATCGAATTCAATTTTATAAGATCTGCCAATCACGAGCCCCTTCCACAAGCGATCCCCATCAGCCTTAGCGATCTTACTTCGCTGCGGCGGGAGCTGCCGGCTGGGCTGTGTCTGCGGCTTTCGCGTCGGCCGATTTTTCCGCAGCGGGTTTATCGTCGGCGGATTTTGCATCGCCTTCCGCTTCGGGTTTGGCCTCACCTTCCTGCTTGGCGGGTGCCTGGCCCATCGCCGGCATTTTCATGACCCCTGCCACTCCCACACCGACCGCCGCGAGCATGACGAGCATCCCCAGGACTTTGGGGAAGCCGCCCCCCTTCAAGACGGCGACCATGCCAAAAATCAGTCCGAATGCCGCTCCGCCGAGCAGAAGGCCGAAGGCGGCCTGGCCTCCCATTTGTGTTTTCGTGATCAGACAATAGAGTCCGCCCCCCGCGGCACCGACGGCAATGAGTCCCAGCAGACTCGGAATCCAGCCTCCGGAACCCGATCCCGAATCGCCGACCATCAGGGAGCCTCTACTCCCCAGCGCCTGCAAACCCCTTTGGCGATCTTCGACGATCGTCCAGACTTTGTTCAGCCCGGCCAGCGTTAAAACTTCGAGGACCATTTCATCGCGGTTCACGACCACCATTTTGCCGTCGCGCTCTTTGGCACTTTTCCATAACCGCACGACGAGGGCGACCATCGCGCTCCCCATGTAGGTCAATGAGGAGAGATCGACGAGGAAACAAGGGGATTTCGCCGCTCCGAATTTCCCGAGAATATCCGATCCGATGCGTTCGATATCGGCCCAGGGGACATCGTTCAATGGTGGAAGGAGCGTTACGACGGCATGTCCGCTTTCACTTTCGAATCGATAAGGACTTTCGATGGTTGACACGGTTTTGGCCCTCTGCGTGAAAATCAAGTCGGAGTTGTAAGACTTCAAATGAATCGCTGAGATCTGTTCGGAAATCGTTTCCATCAGCAGAAAAAATCTTGACGGTAACGGCGGTGTCGAAAGAATTGGACTGAAAAGCTCTCCCAAATGAATTTGCGAAATGCACTCCTCCGAGTCAGGCGGTTACTTTTCGGCGAACTCGACACTTCACCAGACTTGAAGGCGATTTCGACGATACCACCGAAGTGTGAATTTGAGACATGGTGTATTCAGATAAGAATATGCGAACTATTAATTTAGCGAAAATCTCTCGAATGCAAAAGTGAAAATGATCAACTTCACACAACTTTTTCCCGGAACTTTCGACAAGTCGTCAAGTGGATATGAGGGTCCGAGTTCTTGCACGGCGACGGCTTGACAGTGTACGAAATGTCAACTTTCGCAAGCGGCGTGCGAAAGTCGCGATCCGCTTTTCCCCACAAACAATGTATCGCCAAGTGAAGAAACGCCGCACTCTTCAGCGAATTCCCTCGGTGGCTGTCTTCGGTCCACAGTCCGTGATAAACTGCTCAGAATTGAGCATCCAACTTCACTGACTGTTGTGCCGGATGCGTGATCGTTGACGGTCGAGACGGTTCATCCCATCAATTCGCCCTGTAACGTCACCGCGATAGAGATCTCGACTTCAGCCGTAACGTGCCGATAAAGTGATTGACACCCGTTTTGCACGAACCCTATAATTTCAATTATCATCCTGCAAGATTGCCTGATCGGATAAGTCTTCCTCCCGTATGATCCGACTGTGCCGGTTTTGCCGCCGTTCGAATCCATCTCGGCCTCTAATAGATAATCGCCATGTCCACAATCGGAAAAATTCTGGTTATTGTCACCATGGTGTTGAGCATGACCTTCATGGGCATCTCCATGGCGGCCTATCATGGTGGTCCGAACTGGCAATCGGAGTTTTCCAGCCTTCCCGATTATCTCTTCGAGAAATCGCCGGCGATTCCCGGCCAGAAGCCGACATGGTCGGTCAAAGATGGACGCACGCAGGAGCAGATCAATTCCGGGACGGTCTTACCCAAGGTGATCATCGCGGCGCAGCAAAGCCAACTCCAGAAGCAACGGGATCAGATCGCGGCACTCGAACAACAAATTGCACCGATCGAAGCCAGGACCGCAGAAGCCAAGAGTTTGATCGAAGCGGATCTCAAGGCCTTGGAGGCCAAAGAGCAAACGCTGGTGCAAGAGCTGAATGCCCTCGATCAGGAAATCGATGAACTCAAGCAACAGGGTATTGCCCAGACCCAGGCTGCGTTTCAGATTCGCGAAACGGCCGAACTTCGAAGGGAAGACGTCTTTCGCATGGCACATTTTCTGGACGAACTTCGCACCGATCTTTCCTTTGCCGTGCAACTGCAGAAGGTCTTGCGCTTGCAAATCGTTCCCATTGAAATCAACAATCAGTATCTCGAAACACGCAAAACACAGTTGATGAAACAAACCGGGGCGGAAGGCAAATAGGCCTATCGTCTCGCAATGCCTTGGTCTCGAAATATCGGCAACACTTCGAGGAAGTCAGTACAAGTTCGATTTCGCGATGCGTCACCACATCGATGGACGGCATGCGAGATGACTTTTGTGTAAAGGGGAAGCGGCGATGTCGTTCTGGGGAAGAATCCTAATAGCTCTTAACATCGTGCTGAGCTTCACGTACCTCATCTACGCGGCCGCCGTGTTCAATGTCCAGAAGAACTGGAAAGAGAAGTCGCAGGAATACCAAGAGGTCATCACGCAAAAGGACAAGGAACTGACCGACCTGAATCAGCGGTACGACACCCTGGAAACCGATCGGGCGGCTCAGGTGGTGCAGTTGACCGATCGCGCCACAAAAGCCGAAGCGACATTGACGCAGACCACGACGGCGCTCGATACGCTCAATAAGCGAATGGAAACCACGCAGACCGAACTCGAACGTGAAAAAGCCCTGAGTCAGATTTCCGGTGAAGAAGCGCGGTTGCGCAACGCCGAGGCCCTCAAGGAACGAGAAGCTAATACCGCATTGCATAAGAAAATCGACGAGTTGTTGGTGAAAGTTCAGGAAGTGGAAGACAAGGTTTACGATCAAAGGATCAAGGAAAACACCCTGATTGCCACGCATGAAAGCACGCTCAACGAAATCGCTCAACTGAAGAAGATCATTCGTTATAAAGGTCTCGACAAGGAAGAAACCAGGGAAATCCTGGCGAAGCAAGAACCCCCTCCCACCGTCGAGGGACTGGTCGAGGAGACCAAATCGAACTCCAGTAACGGTCAGGAATTCGTCGCCGTCACGATCGGCAGCGATGACGGACTGGTCAAGGGACATCATCTCTACGTCTATCGTTTTGCCACCTCCCCGGAAGAACGACCCAAGTACCTCTGCAAGATCGAACTGGTCAACGTCACTCCCGATTCGGCCGTCGGTGTGGTCGTGGAAAAATCGAAGAACGGCGTGATCAAGAAAGGCGACCATGTCAGCTCGAAGCTCTAAAAAATCATCGGGACCGCCCCCCGCCGACGCTCCCGCCATCGACGTCTACGTCGGCTTGCTGTTCGCTGCCGTTGCCGCGACCTGTGTGGCAATTACGTTCCTGGTGCTCGAACTCGACAAATACGACTGGGCCATGGCGTCCTGACCGTTCGCGCGGTGGCGAACTGACGTCGATTTCGGCAGTTCGCTGACCCGCTGGCTGTCTCCATAGGTCTGCCTATGTGATGACCGCCCCGCATGTTGCGTCCTTGCGGCATTCACTGAGAACGACATGTGTACTTCGGTGTACACGCTGTGTCCGTTTGCATCTTGCGACGAATGGCGTTTCCCAGTACAACTCCCGCTCGTAAGATTCGGAAATAAAAGTGCTTGCGACTTTTTTCTCCGCGTCTGATGCGAGATGATTCTTCAAGGGTCTCGGTAAGGATTTGCTGGCCCCTCGAAGAAGGTGGCAGTGTGCTGTTTTCGTCGCCGTCCCAACTCAAGGGAGTGAGTTTCGCTCGATGTTTCAACGTCTGCGTCGTTGGATCTGCCCTGATCTGGCCATCGACCTGGGGACCGCCAATACTTTGGTGGCGGTTGACGGGGAAGGTATCGCCATCGATGAGCCTTCGGTCGTCGCGCTGCAGAAAGGAACCCGACGCGTGCTCGGCAAAGGGACCGCCGTCGGTAAACTCGCCAAGCAGATGTTGGGCCGAACCCCCGATTCCATCACCGCCATACGCCCGCTCAAGGATGGCGTGATCACCGATTTCGAATTGTGCGAAGCGATGCTCCGCTATTTCATACAGAAGGCCTCAAGGCACCGCTTCGGACTGAAGCCGCGCGTGATCATCGCCGTTCCTGGTGGGATCACTCCGGTCGAACGGCGAGCCGTATTCAACAGCGCCGAGCGAGCGGGTGCCGGTCGCGTCTATTTGCTGGATGAAGCCAAAGCCGCGGGGATCGGTGCGGGATTGCCGATTTCCGAACCGCTGGCGAGCATGGTCTGCGACATCGGCGGCGGGACGACCGACGTCGCCATCCTGAGTCTCGCCGACATCGTCGTCAGCCGTTCGATCCGCGTTGCCGGCGATGAGATGGATGAAGCGATCGTCGAATACATGAAGCAGCATTTCTCGCTCAAAATCGGCACACAAACCGCAGAACATGTGAAATGCGCCGTCGGCAGCGCATTTCAACTCGAACAAGAATTGACGAGCGAAGTCCGCGGATTGGACACGATCAGCGGCGTCCCCCGAAAAGCCGTCGTGACCAGCGAGGAAATTCGCGAGGCATTGCGAGAACCGTTGATGTCCATCTTGAATTGCGTGAAGGTAGTTATCGAGCAGTGCAAGCCCGAACTTGTCGCCGACCTCTCGGATACCGGTTTAGTCCTCACGGGGGGCGGAGCCTTGCTGCGCGGATTGGATCGCTTCTTGCAGGAACAATTGGGAATTCCCGTCCGCAAGGCGGATGACCCCTTGCGTACCGTAGCACGCGGAACGGCGATCTGTCTCGAACATCTGGCGCAATGGCGAGACAGTCTGGATGACGGTAATCACGACATGTGATATCGGGCTGGTGAATGTTTATTTTGAAAATCCGTCGACAAAAAACATCGACAGGCGAGGCTACGCGTGGGATACCGGGGAGCACATCGTCGACTCTGGACCTGGCTGCTCTGCGGCATCGGCGGAGTTCTGCTCGTCGCTCCCTCAACCTGGACCGACCTGCTTCGCGGGACGCTTCGCGATCTCCTCTCCCCCGGCTTGAGGGGAGTTCAAACGGTGCAGGAATTTGCCCGCTCCCAGTCCGAGGCATGGAATTCGACGATCGCACGTTGGAGTTCGCAATCGACGAATCCCGTTGAGCAAGAGAAACTCGAACGATTGGCCGCGGAAGTCCGGGCGTGGCAGGCGGTAGCTCGGCGCGAGCAATTGCTCCAACTGGAGTGGCAGCGGCGACACGATGAACTGAAGCGATATGGGCCGGCGCCGGGTGTTCTCGATGTGGGTCTTCCGCTGATGGGTCTTGAATTGAAAGAATGCCGCGTGCTGGGAGAAGAGTCGGCGACCTTATGGCGAAAACGCAGGCTGATCCAGGGCGGGAGTCAGCAAGGACTCGAAGAATCGGTGCTGGTGCTCGAGGACGTTCGACCATTGATCGATCAGGGGGGCGATGCAGGCTTGGAGATCGGGTTGCCGATCTTTGCCGGGCGCTGCGTCGTCGGCCGATTGGCCAAGGTCGGGAACTGGACGAGCACGGTGCAGTCGATTACCGATCGCGATTTTCGCGGCGGTCTCGCTCAACTGTGCCGACAGTCGGAGTCGGGACCGGCGTGGGGAGCGGTCGGCAAAATCGAAGGTATGGGGGACGAAAAAAAACTTTGCCGACTGACGGCGGTCCCGGCGACGGAAGCGGTGAGCATCGGCGATCGAGTTTACACGGCGGTCGAGGATGGCGTACTCCCCGGTGGGCTGTATTACGGAGAAGTTGTGCATGCCGAACTGACTCCCGGCAGTTTGCATTGGGATATCCACGTCAGTCCGGCTGCCAACCTGGAAAACTTGCAGCGTGTTCAAGTTTTGATGCGGATGGAAAATTCCCAGCGACCACTGGGGAACTAATCGGGTAGCCCGGATAGTATTCGACGCAGCGGAGCTGCGAGAAGTTCGAAAAACAACTCACGGAGGAGAGCGTGAAACATTTCATATTGCTCGCGTTGCTCTATACGGCTGCCGTATTGCAGTTGGGGCATCTTTTCCCCGAACATCTTTCGTATCTGGAGCCGCGTTGGGTCTGGTTGCTGATGTTCCTCAACGTCCGCCTGATGGAAAAACCGGCGGTGCTGTGCTGGGGGGCGGCGATCGGCCTGTGTGCCGATTGTCTCGGCTCGAACCCTTTAGGACTGCAATTAATCTGCGGCGTGATTTTCGCAGGCATTCTGTCGGACGATCGATCACAGGTCGCAAGTGCGCGACCGCTCCGCGTCGGCATCGCCGCATTCCTCATGGTGACGCTGACGGAATTTGTCCACGTCACCATGAGCGTACTGTTTCAAGCCGAATCCGCAGCGATGATCGAGTGGCGGAATCTACTTGCACCGGCTCTCGCAACGATGGGTTTTGCCGTCGTCACCGAATGCTTGCGAGGCGGATTCGCGCGGTTGTTTTCATCCGGGTGGAAGAGATCGCCGGTCGGGTACTCGTTGCGATAATGATGCGATTGAATGGTGCTGAACATAATCCATTCAGAATGCGATCACTGAAAGATGAACGTTGGATGCCGACATGCTGAACCAACTGAACAACATTTTTCATCGCCAGTCTCGGCCTGCGGATCGATCCGATCGTCTGTGGGAAGTGGACGATCATCCCGATCGCCGACTGATCTGGTTGATGCTGTTGTTCGGTGTGCTGTTCGCTTTCGTATTGACGCGTGTGGGCTGGATTCAAGTCGTCAAGACCGATCGCTTTCTGGAGGCGTTATCGCGTCCGATGACCAGGGAATCGTTCGAGCCGATCCCTAGCCAGGATGGCCGTATTCTCGGCGCTGACGGAGAAGTTCTCGCATACGATGAAGAACTTTTCGTGGTCAAGATGCACTATCGCTGGCTGGAAGAGCCGGCGAATCCTCGCTGGTTGCGCGAGCGGGCTATCGAACGACTCAGTCGTGCGGATCGCGGCAACAAGGACAAGGTTCGCGCGCAGCAGGACCAGATCCTGCTGGAACGCGAGCAGATGTGGCAGTCGTTGGCCAAAGCGACCGGGTTTTCCGCCGACGAACTGACGAAGGAACGGAAAACAATTCAGCAGCGCGTGGCAAGGATTCGCAAAAACGTTGAGGAACGCCGAGCCGAGCGTCAGTTGGAACGCGTGCGACAGCACGTTTCCAAGCACGCGGTGCCGCGTCCTGACGATCGAGATGCGTCGGCGTTATCGCCTGCCGTCGCGGAAGTGGGGCCGTATTGGGAGGCGCTCGTGCATGAACTGACGACGCTATCGTGGGAACACGAATACGAACCGCTCGTGCTGGAAGAAGAATTGGCTTACCACTCGCTGCTCTCCGATATCAAGCTCCCCGTCGCGGCGAGGATCGAATCTCATCCCGAAGTTTATCCCGGCGTCATCATCGAATCGACCTCGCGACGTATTTATCCCGACGGTCAGTTCGCCGAGCACATCGTTGGCTTTCGGGCTACAATTTCAGATGATGAACTTGCGAGCCGGCGTGCGGAGTTTCCCAAAGGAGATCCCCTCGATTATCAAGCGGGAGACCGGATCGGCAAAAACGGAGTCGAAAAATCGTACGATCGCCAGCTTCGCGGTCTGCGGGGACTCAAACGAATCGTCAAAAACCGGCAAGGAGAAGTCCTGCTCACCGAAGTCGTGCGCGAACCGCGAATGGGGCAGGACGTCATCTTGACGTTGCATCCGGAATTACAACGCAAAGCCGAAAAGTTGCTATCGCGGGTACTCGATCCGGTTTCCTCGGAATCGAAACCCTCAGACATCGAATTGGCAAGCGCCACGGATGACACGTTGGGATCCCCCGCCGAGAACGCACTTGCCGAGAACGATGAAGTCGATGAGCAGACCGCGACAATGTCGGAGAACACGCCGCGCGGGGCCTCGCTTGTCGTGTTGGACATTCATTCGGGAGCGGTGCTTGCCGGTGTTTCTGCGCCGGGATTTGACCTCAATGTTTTGTTAGGCGACCGCTCGCCGGCCTGGAACCAGTTGATGCAGGATGAACGCCGTCCACTGTTCCCGCGTATGACGCACATGGCGATCCCCCCCGGATCGGTGTTCAAGACTGTCAGTTCCGTCGCCATTCTCGAAAGCGGCATGATTGACCCCGACGACACTCGGCATTGTCAGGGTTTCCTGGTCGAACCGAATCGATATCGATGTTACATCTATCGGCATTTCGGCGTCGGTCACGGCGACTTGAATTTTCAGGATGCGTTTGCTCAATCGTGTAACGTCTACTTTTTCGATACGGCACGCGAGATCGGTTTCCAGCAAATTTCGGGATGGGCCGATCGCCTCGGTTACGGCCGGCCGACGGGGATCGACTTGCCGGGAGAAAAATCGGGAAACCTCCCCCGCCCCGCAAAAGTGCCGACCATCAATACCGCCGCTGATGAAAAAAAGCCGAAACACCAGGGAGACCGTCGCGCCCTGGCCGAAACGCTGGGCCTGGCGATCGGTCAATCGCGGTTGACGGCGACGCCGATTCAAGTGGCCCGCATGATGGCCGCCGTTGCCAATGGCGGCGACCTGGTGACGCCGCACGTCGTTGGTTCATACGGTCCAATGGGGGCGGAATTCTCGCAGCGCAAATATACGGATTCCGACAACAGCCGCATCGCGGTCTCATCGCCGTCGACGTGGGAACGCCTGCGAGAAGCCCTCGATCGCGTGGTGTCGCATCCTCGCGGGACGGGGTACAAGACCGTCCGCATCGAGGGAGTCAGCATCGCCGGTAAAACGGGAACGGCGGAGGTCGGTGGGGGGAAGCCCGATCATGCCTGGTTCGCTGGTTTTGTCCCGGCTGACCGGCCGCGGTATGCCTTCGTCGTCGTGCTGGAAAATGGAGGTTCGGGCGGCCGTGATGCCGGTCCGGTGGCCCGTCAACTCGTCGAAGCGATGGTACAGTTGGAACTCCTTTCAGCGAAAGATGTTGCGCAGCAAGAGTGACGATTTCGCAGTCATCATTGCATGTCCCACTCGTATCGCGATAATTGGATTCCCATTTCGTCTTCATATAATTCATTGAAGACGAGCTGATGAAACCGCGGAGGAGACACGACCATGGGAACGGCCAGCGAACATCAATTTATCCGAAAACAAGCAGCCCCGGCGCTCATGCGTGCGATGGAAGAGCTTTCGGCTCGCACCAATTTACCCCAGGACCATTTCGAAGAAATGACGCTCGGGCAGATCTACCTCCAAGTCGAGCAGATCTACGGCAGTGAGATTCCCGCTTACTGGAAGAACTGGAAATCGTGGGACGACTATTCCGAAGATCCCGCCCCGATGGGCGATGTCGGCAACGATGTTTGATGTCCATTTCGTCTCGTTCGTCTCGTTCCCAAGCTCCGCTTGGGAACGCAAGTCTTTGAAGCTCCGCTTCGCCAAATGTTTATAGAAGCTCCATTGCAGAGGCGGACAAGCCGCCAGTGCCACCCAGCCTCATATGTGGCATTTTCAGTTCCTGTTCGAGCACAGCGTATTCGGACAATGTAGAAAAGTCAAAGTCAAATCATGCGAGTCGTATTGGCAATGAGTGGTGGAGTCGACAGCTCGGCCTCGGCTGTGTTGCTGCAGCAACAGGGGTACGAGGTGATCGGGCTTTTCATGCGTTCCGGTGCGGTTGAAGAACAAGTTTGCGCGACGACATCCGCAAGTGCGCTGCCAATTCTTTCTGCAGCGTCTCACAAGCAGGGGTGTTGTAGTGCCTCGGATGCCGCCGATGCCCGCCGCGTCGCCGATCAATTGGACATCCCTTTTCATGCCCTCAATTTCAAGGACGCATTCGGACGAATCAAGGATTATTTCGTCGACGAGTATCTTGCCGGCCGGACTCCCAATCCCTGCGTGATGTGCAATAACTGGCTGAAATTCGGCAAATTGTGGGATTTCGCGCGTCAGGTCGGCGCCGAAAAAATCGCGACCGGACATTACGCCCGCATTGTGGCGGATGACAACGATGACGCCAATGCCCCCCCTGCTCTGCCGCACGGCGAGAACGCTCGTCATCGTCCCAAACTGATGCGCGGTCCGGATCCCGCCAAGGATCAGTCGTATGTGCTGTTCGGCATCAATCCGGAAATTCTCTCGCGGATTCTGCTCCCCGTCGGGACTTACACCAAGCCGGAGATCCGTGAGTACGCGCGACAGGCCGGACTGCGCGTCGCCGAGAAGCGCTACAGTCAGGAGATCTGCTTCATCCCCGATCAGGACTATGCGGGTTTCTTAGAGAGGTATCGCGGGACTCCCGACAATTCCGGAGAATTGGTCGACACATCAGGAAATGTACTCGGTCGACATCAGGGATACCATCATTACACGATCGGCCAGCGAAAGCGTCTGGGGATCGCGTTCGGCTCTCCGCGTTATGTCGTCGCCATTGATCCCGAAACATGCCGGGTCGTCATCGGCGAAAAGGAAGACCTAGACCGAACAGTCTTGACCGCCAATCGGTTGAACTGGCTCGTCGACGGTCTCCCTGAAACATTTCACTGTCAGGCACAGATCCGTTATCGACATACGGCAGCAGCAGCCGAGGCGACGATCAGAGGCGATGAGTTGCAAGTCGTCTTCGATGAGCCGCAACAGGGAATCACACCCGGACAGGCGGTCGTGCTGTACGACGGCGCAACAGTTTTGGGCGGCGGTTGGATCGCCAGCGGAGTCTAGCAACCAATCTCGCATACCCTTGGTGAAACTATCAGCACGCATAAAATTTTCCTGATTTGATGCTG
>JBJXGP010000501.1:0-2938 GCA_046160425.1 Planctomycetaceae bacterium | reverse complement strand
GATAGATAACGGAAACGTGTTTCGACCCCGGAGGGGTCGCAGGCGATCGCACCTTCGATGTTCTGCGACCCCGCTGGGGTCGATTTTGATCCACCGCTTGAATACCGGTGATGTCGCTGCGCTCAATCACCGGCTAATGGCTGCGACCCCGGCGGGGTCGTGCGACTCGAAATTGAATCACATTCCATCTTACTTGGCGGCTTTCGCGCAACAAAAAAACCTTTCCCTGGTCATGAATGAATCATGTCGAGAAAGGTTTGATGTATTTGATGGGGCGCGCGGATGTTCGAAGCGCAGCGGACGAGGTTTCGTCACAGCGAATGCAGCACGACCTCTTGGCCCTTGGAAAGTCTTGGTGGAACTCACGCAACTCGAACCGCAGGATTAAATTTCCTGGTCGATGCGATTCATTTCGTCGAGAATGATCGGATGCCAGTTCAGGTCGCGTTCATCGGTCGGCGTGTAATTCTTGCGTGCCCACGTGCGTAAACGCATTTCCTCGATCAGATCAAGCTCGGTGTCGAGTTCCAACTCCATTAACACTGAAGACTGCATGGGTAGTTTCTCCCTCTCTTCTGCATCCAAATCAACTTTTGAAAGATCATACCGGTCGATGAACCAGATTTTATTTCCCCAATCATCGACCATTCAGCATAAAAAGTAACAGAAAAAGGGGCCGTTCGACAAGTCCCTGGTTCAAAAAAACCGGAACAATCGAGCCGAACATTTTTGCTGAAAACGGTCCGTGCGAACGATAACTGTCCCTCAATCGCCGGGATTATCGCGACAGGCAAAATTTGCCGTTTGGTGAGCGGATCGCAACCAGAAGGCGGTGAATTATCCTAACATTCAATGAGATATGGACTTATGCGCGTTCTTGTGAGTGTCGGATGACATCTTTTCCGAGACCTATCGTGCGGGAGATGAATCCGTTACGCTCACATAACCATCACAGAATTTGTTCCCGGCAATGTGAGTACAAAGAAATCTTCCATCAAAAAGTCATTCGGCATATGCAAACTTTCGACCAATTGGCAGCCTCTCGCAGAGCATGGATCGAACAGGTGCTGATCCCCTGGTGCCGCACGGCGACGCTGGGGGATCTCAAGAAAGCCGATGCGGAATGGGCCAACATCGCCGGCAAAGTGACGTCCGATGCGACGCTATGGACCTGGGCCTGGGGCCGTTTCCCCGTACTTGTGCTCGAAGACCTCCCCGGCATTAATGAGTCGTGGCAAGTCCGACTGACGCTTCGCGATGGCCGATCATTCATCGGCTACCCCGATGCCAAGCGCAGCACGCGAGGTGAACTGACCCTTCTCGGCTGGCCAGCGAATTCCGCCGATGTTGAACCTCAAGGAGACGCCCAATACCTCGGCCCGTTCTCGATTGATGATGTGGTCGCGGTTGAGCGCGGGGAGTCGTAGGGGGACAGACTACTGCAACGGCATGACCGATTGCAACGCGGGCTTTCGGATCTCAGTGAATAGCATCCAGACGAATGCGGCACATGTGAGTAGCAAACCCGCCCCGATTCTTCCGCCATTCGAAATCAACAGCAACATGATATAGGCGGTGTGACACACGCCGTAGATCGGCAGCCCCCATGTCAGGGATTTAGGAGGAATCCAGTTCCCATCGGCGGATCGCCAAGCGGTAAACGCCATTCCCGCGGCGACAGCGACCAGAATCCAGTTCGGGAGCGTGATCGCCAGAATGGTAATATTGCTTTTCCATGCACTGACGGCGGGCATCGTGACCGTCATGTTGAAATTGCCAATCTGAATCCCGCCAAACGGTACGGCTTGACGGATGGTAAACCACGGCATGAACGACGCCGCCAGGATGACGATTGCCGCGATGCCGACGCGGACGAAACGGGCTTGTTGCACTTGTGGGTTCACGACGGTCTCCATGAGATCGCGAGATGCGTTACCAATGACGCCCTCTGATCGATACATCATATCGAGCATGATGTCGAGTCAGCAATGGAGTTCCCGCAGCGAAATGCATTGACTTCGCATGGTAGCCAAGTGAAGAGGCAACAAAGCGTAAGAAACTCTCAGCGAACATCGAAGTTGCGATTGAGCGTCACTTCGACGGTCGAGCCGATCGGCGACCTGGGCCATTCGAGACCGACCGGATCAATGATCAGCGTCACGGGGATGTCGACGGCATTGGTCATCGCGAATTCCCCCTTCGAATGTTTCGCTTGCGGGGGGATCGAGCGAATCTGTCCCGTGCGGGTGACGTCTCCTGAAAAGGAGAGCGAGACTCTCGCACCGGCCGAAAACTCGGCGATGCGCTGCGACGGAACTTGAACCTCGAGATACCGGCGATCCTGATCGAGGAGTTCGACGACAGGTTCGCCGGCGGTCAGCAGTTCGCCTTCAACGTGCTGAAACACGCCCACGGTGCCGTAATGCGCCGAGGTCAACTGGCGGATCGTCCGCTGCTGTTCGAGTTCCACGACGTCGCTCTTATTTTTCTGGAGTTGTGTTTCGAGATGCTTGATCCCCATCGCCGAACTCAGTTTTTCGGGGAGTTCGTTCTTCAGCATTTCGAGTTCCTTGAGCCGGCTCTCGCAGATCTCCACTTGAGCCTCACAAACTTCCGTGGCGTTGCGATACGATTCCTTCTGCAACATGAACTTCAAGCGGTGCATGTCGCTCGCCCCGGCATCCAAAAAGAACGCGGGGACGTCGCCGGCTTCGCCGTCGATTTTGCTGACCGCGGCCTGCTGACTCACGAGGTCTTCCCACGCCACGTCGTTCATGTCGTGATCGTACTTCTGCTGCAGGTATTGCGAGAGTTTCAGGCGGGTTTCAAACAGTTCGTCGTTGAGAGCTTTCGTCCGCCAGGCGAGTTCGACGTCGGTGCGTGCGTGCGCCTGTTCGAGTTCCCCTTGCAGTTTTTCGATGTCGTGGATTTTTTCCTG
>JBJXGP010000500.1:0-2542 GCA_046160425.1 Planctomycetaceae bacterium | reverse complement strand
TGGAGAGTTTTTTGCGATGCATATTTTTCTGATGTCTTCAAAGGGCGTGAGCCGGGGGAGCGGCACATGCAACGCCGCTCCCCCGGCCTGGCTCCCTGGTAGGAACACTTGCGAAGGCGAAAACGTTACGGCGTGCCGAGAGCCGGGCTGATGACTTCCTTCGACCGGCGCGTGCCCGCCAAGGTGTTCCCGGTGTACGGCAGCGACTTGCCGCGGAACAGGATGGCCCAGATGCTTTCGACCGTACTGGACGTCGTCGGCGTCATCTGTGCCCGCACGTACCGACCCGGCGGATGCACAACTGACATGATGATATCCTCATCGCTCGAACTCACCGCCGGTGCCGATCCGGCAATGTCGCTCCACGCCGAATCGTCGGCGGACGCTTGCAGGTTGGCCACGTTATTGGCGGCGGCGGTCCCGAAGCTACTGACGAATACCACACCGTCCCAACCGCCGTCGGCGGCCATGTCGACCGAGTCGCTGTCGATTTCGGTGGTGCCGGCGGCGCTGTGATCTTTGACTTTGACGAACTTAACCTGTTCAAGAATTCCACCCGGAAACATAATTCAAACTCCTACTGAACCGGCGTGGGCCGGATATTTTTTGGATATCATTCGTTAACCGCTGGCGATCGTGTCGATGACTGGAAACGATCAGGCGGACTTTTTCGCTTTCTTCTTCGCGGGCCTCGTCGGCGTGACCGGCTCTACGTCGTCCGGTTCCAGATCGATCTCCCCGTCGTCGGGAGAACTCGCATGGATCGTCGCCGCGTTCGGCACGTTGGGGACTTCGACGGGAAACATGGCATCGAGATCACGCCCGTAGGCAGCCGAAACTTCGGGGGGTTGACCCACCCAGTCGGCTGTCCCAGAACGGACCATGCGATGTTCCTGCTCCGGCGTCAGCGTGTGCTTTTCACCGGCGTACATCGGCGGCGAGCCGTCCATGCCCGGCCCGAAACTCGCCTTCAGCTTGATCGTCATCGTATCTATCCTTTCAGGCACGCGGCCCGGTTGTCCTTCCCATTCGTTTCATCAGTCACAAGAACTCTTAGTGGACCAGATGCCGGATCGGATGCGTGCCGGCATCGACCAGGACCGAACCCACCCGCATGAAACCGCAGACCGCATCGAGATCGCTGGCCCCGTAGAGTTCCGCGAACTTGCGGACGCGTAGCGAGCTTTCGCGAATGAAGAATTTCGAGAAGTCACCGGCGAGAACCGTTCGCGCCGTGCTGGCGATCGCGGTCGCCATGTAGTTGTTGTAGATGATCGGCGTGCCGCTGATCCGGTCCGGGGTTCCCGCCTGGTAGGAGGGTTGCCACTGGAACGTGCCGTCGGCGACGACTTTAATTTTCATGATGTACGCGGCGATCGCGTCGGACATCATCAACCGCGAGTTCAGCCGGTAGGCGCTGTCGACGCTGAAAATCAGATCGATCAATTCGGTGTCGGCGATGGCACTCGTCGAGGCGGACGTTTTGCCGAGGTACGAACCGGGGACGATACCGGCGGGCTGGCTGTTGGCCGTCCCCGTCGTGTAGTACCGGTTCGAGCCGCGACCGAGACGTTCGCCCATCGTCTGGAACAGGAAGCCCAGCACATCGAACGGCGAATCCTCGATCATTTCCGGGCTGAACTGGATCGGCTTCGACGACAGCTTGTAGAGCGGGATGTTTTTTACCCCTGTCGCCGGGTCGGTTACCGTGCCGATGCTGGCCCCTTCGCCGACGAGCGTCCCTTCGTTGGCCGTGTCGTTGATGGTCGGGACCGGATAATCACCCCCCTTGGCGCTGCGAATGATCGTGGCCACGCTGCGCATCTGCGACCACTGCAAGAGCGCGACCTCGACCATGAAGACGTAATCGTCGGGAATCGGGGGAACCAACGCCCCACCGCTGGCCAGCGTCGTCGTCGTCATCGACCGCTGCTCGACCGGCTGGCCGTGCTTCAAATTCCGCTGGCCCGACTCGCTGTAAAACGAACGAATCTGCTCACTGCGAGACAGCGGGATGTTGAGGTCTTGGCGCGACGGCGAGAAATTCAACTTGCGGCAGGCGAGCTTTTCTTCACGCTTGAGCGGGATGCCGAACTGACGTTTCAGCCAGGCGGCCGTCGCGTTCCGCTGATCCTCGGGGGTGACTTCCTGTTCGCGGCGGAAATCGCGGGAGCGGGTCTTGTCGAGCGGATCGCCGTTGACCTGCGTCCCCTTCTTGCGCTTGCGCTCCTGCTGGTCGTTGAATTCCTTTTCGAGATGATCGTAGCGGGACTTGTTGTCGATGTTCCGCTTGAGCTCGGCTTGCCGAGTCCAGGCGTCATCGAACGTTTTCTGCTCTTCGGCGTTCAGGCTGCGGTTCTCCTTGGTCTGCACATCCTGAAAGCCCTTGATCACGCCGACGAGTTCGGCGCGCTCCTTTTTCATGTCTTGCAAATTGCCGGTAGCGACAGCGGGCATAATGCACCCTCTCCAAACAGGTGTCCTTGGGAAATCTCTCCGGCAACGAAATGCCGGGGAACTCTCGCCGCGCTGGGTTGGTTTG
>JBJXGP010000499.1:0-14468 GCA_046160425.1 Planctomycetaceae bacterium | reverse complement strand
ACCACTCATGATGTCTGCTCCTTGTCTCAGAGTTTACACTCTTCTCAAGGCGCCCACCATTTGTGGGTAAGTCCAATTCAAGGCGGCATCACCTTTGGCACTACCGGGCTGGTCCTGATCGCAATTGCCAGTATTGTGGCGCTGGCGACTTCACCCGGTGTCGGCCTTCAGGTCAACCAGGGGGCCACGGAGCTTGAGAGAAACTTACACTTCGGCGCATTCATAATGGCAGCCTTTGGTATGTTGTTCAGTATCGCCAGTTTTCTTACCCAAAACGGCCCCTGGCAGGGATTTGGGGGAGTCCTTATTTTCATTTTATGTTTCCATCGAGAGGTGCAGGCTTTTCTTTACGCACTGACTTGATGAGTGTCTGTGACGGGAAGACCCGGTCGTGAAGCACCCGGCAACGTCAACAGATTTCACCGATCTCCAACAACCCATTCGCCCAGGCATGCGACTCCAACCATGAACACCGCCCACACCGCCATCCCCGGCCTTCGGTCACTCTATTGGATAGACTTCACGATCCGGAGGGCGATCAGGGCGATGGTTTCGGGGTTGATTCTGGCCGCCGGCATCTGGTGGATGATTCAACCGGTTTCCAATGCGGTGCCGCCGGAGGAACCCCCCATCGAGGTGATTTATGGCCCCTGGGTGTGCGTGGGCGGAATCGCGATTGCGGCTCTCGCCGGGATCGTCTTGCTGCGGCGTTACCTGCTGGTGAAAGAGATCCTTCGCCACGGAACCACCATTCAAGGGACCGTCGAGGAGACGGACGTTTACGACACGAACATGCGCGGCAATACGAGCACGATCCAGTCCACCCGCAGTCGCACCTACGCATACTATGTCTCCATCCGCTACGCCGTGCATGGCTTCGATCGGACGGTCCGCATCAAGCTGTTCATGTCGCCCTCGACTTACGGCATGAAGAAGGGAGGCGAAGTCGACCTGATCGTTCTCGATTCGGTGCCGCACAAGCCGCTCATCCGCGCCGTCTATCTGGGTCGCACCGGCATGTAACCCAACTTCCGATAAGGTCAAGATCAGGCGGGACGGCCCGACGGGTGGCGGGGCGTGAGGTTTTGCGTCGCCCCGTTGGCAGCCGTGGCACGCCAGCCACCCGGCCATTTTTCAACGGGTGCATCCGTTAAATGGTGGTGGTCATTTGGGTAGCCGGGACAGCTTTGTGTCCCGGTCGCGTAGCGACAAGAGGGCTTTTGTAGCCGAGGTCTGCGACCTCGGTCCGGCCTCGCAGAGGCCAGCTACAGAAGCACCATTGGGGGATACCACCATTCAGCGGATGCACACTTTTTCAACCGCTCCCTCCCTTTCGGTGGATTCCCGCTCTCAATCTTGTCATGATGTCGAATCGGATGTGTTGAACTGGCTCGCTCGGCCATTCTCTAAACCATCGGGACATCCTGAATTCGATGTATGATTCTCACGAAACCTATCAGGGCGGCGTTTTTCACGAGTCGGTGCCGGGGGGCCGGGTTGGTGCTCGTGTTTACGTGACGCACTCGGAAATCGTCGCCGAGCCGCAAGCGGAAGGTTCATCGAAGTTTTCGATTCGGCTCAGCGATTGCCAACTCGAATTGGGGGGGGCTTCCGGCCGCATGATTTTCTGCCGGACGGTAGAACGCGACCTGACCATTTTCTGCGAAGAAAAAGGATTCGCACAGGCCCTCGATCGAGAATCGATGGGCGAACTCTCGCAACAGTTGTCGAGCTTGCGATCGTTGCAGCGAGCGTCCGAGAATCAGTTCCGCTTCTGGCTGGTGGTATCCACCGTGGTGCTGGCCCTCCTCTGCATCGGGGGTTATTACGGCGTGCTCGCGGCGGCTCGTATCGGCGTTCATGCCTTACCCGTCAGCGTCGATGAAAAGATCGGCGCGATCGCCGTCGAGTCGATGGACCTGGGGAGCACGCTCGATAGCGATCATCCCGCGACTCAACTCGTCAACGGGATCGTCGAAGAACTCAAACCACATGCGGCGATTTCCGATCTGGAGTTTCACGTCAGGGTCGTCGACAGCGAAGAGATCAACGCCTTTGCACTTCCCGGCGGCCAGATCGTCGTCTTCACCGGTTTGATCGAGCAGGCCAAATCGGCCGAGCAGATCGCCGGCGTGATCGCTCACGAGATGTCGCACGCCACGTTGCGGCATGGCCTGCAACGCATCAGTCAATCGATCGGTGTCATTGCGGCGATTCAATTCATGGTCGGCGACGTGGGAGGTCTCGTGGCGCTCGGTACCGAATTGGCGCAAGAATCGATTTTATCGGGATACAGCCGCGACGCAGAAACCGAGGCCGATCTGGAAGGAGCGCGGATGCTTCATGCCGCGAAAATCGATCCCCGGTCGATGGCGGAGTTCTTTGAATTGCTGCAAGAACATCATGGGGAGATCCCCGGAGTGATCGCGTGGATCAGCACGCATCCGCAACATGCACAGCGTATCGAAAACATTACCGCATACGAAAAAACATTGCCGAAGGTCGAATACCGTTCGCTCGAACTGGATCTGCAAGCGGCCCAAAAAGCGCTCGATTGAAAGTCTTTTCAGGAGCATTCCGTGGAAGTAGAAATTCGCAACAGTCCTTCGTTTGCCAATATGCTCGTGTCGTTGGAACCGGGCGACCGGCTGGTGGCCGAAGCCGGCGCCATGGCCAGCATGAGTGCCGATATCCAGATCAGCACCCGCTGGAACGGCGGCATCCTGCGTGCCATCGCCCGCCGAATTTTCGGAGGAGAATCGCTGTTCGTGAACGAGTTCACCGTCGATGAACCCGGGCATGTGGTGCTCACGCAGTCATTTCCCGGCGACATCGTCAGCCTCGAACTTGCGGGCAATACGATGTACCTGCAACCCGGCGCCTTCATCGCCTGCGAACCGGGCGTGACGTTGGGCGTGGGCTGGGCCGGCATTCGCAGCTTCATTTCGGGAGAAGGTTTGTTCCGCTTGAAGGTCTCCGGCAAAGGGCGACTCTGGTTCGGAGCCTACGGCGCGATCTTCACCCGCGAAGTCACGGGAGAATACATCGTCGACACCGGCCATCTGGTGGCGTACGAGCCGACGGTTTCCATCCGCGTGGGACTGGCGGGGGGCATCTTCTCCAGCTTCTTCGGCGGCGAAGGGATCATCACCCGCGTAAAAGGTCAGGGAAAAATCTACATGCAGTCGCGCTCCTTCAGCGGCCTGGCCGCATGGACCAACGCCCATTTGTAATCGGTTTTGCACACGAAACAATTTTGCAGCCGGCGAGTTGTCGAAGAGAAAGGCGAGACCATGAAACATGAAATACTTTGCAGACCGGCGGCGACCGCCGTGCGTTTTACGCTCGAAACCGACGATTCGCTCACCTGCGAGGTTGGCGCGATGATCGCGATGTCCGCGGGTCTGCACGTCGAGACGACGTCGAAGAGCCGAGGCGGAAAGGGCGGGCTGATGAAGGGACTCAAACGCATGTTCTCGGGCGAGAACTTTTTCCTCAATCACTTTACCTCCGACAGGCCGAATCAGACGCTGCTCATCGGCCCCACCATGCTGGGCGATTGCGTCCATCATGCGATGCGCGGCGGAACCATGATCGTGCAAGGCTCGAGTTGGCTCGCCTCCGACAGCGGCATCGAGATCGATACCACCTGGCAAGGGTTCACTTCCGCCCTCTTCAGCGGCGAATCGATGTTCTGGGTCAAATGCTCGGGCGAAGGGGATCTGTTTCTCAGCAGTTACGGGGCGATCTATGCTATTGAAGTCGACGGCAACTACACCGTCGATACCGGACACATCGTCGCCTTTGAAGATACGCTCCAATTCAAGATGGGGAAAGCGAGCAAAAGTTTGATCGGCAGCTTCCTCGGCGGAGAAGGCCTCGTCTGCAAATTTGAAGGACAGGGAACGTTGTATTGCCAAAGTCATAACGCCCCCTCCCTGGGAAAACTCCTCGGCCCCAAACTCAAGCCGAGGTAATTTCATGATAGAGCCTGACAGCCCGTTGAAAAAGTGTGCCACTGCTGGCTTGTCCAGCAGTGAAATCGTAATTCATCGGAAAAACACCGGGTGGATAAACCACCCGGCTCATGATTCTGATCAACCCACAGGGGGCAAACATGGCGAGCGAACTCCAATACGAAATCCAGATGCGGCCTGATTTCTCGATGCTGAAAGTCCACCTCGAACAAGGCCAGAAGATCTTCGCCGAACCTTCGGCAATGGCGTCGATGTCCCCCAGCCTGACGATGAAGGCCGGGATGAAAGGGGGTGCTCTCAAATCGCTCGGGCGATTGATGGGGGGCGAAAGCATGATCGTCAATACCTTCACCGCCGCCAACGGGCCGGGCGAAGTCGTATTCGCTCCGGGGCATCTAGGCGACACCCAGCATTATCGCCTGACCGGCGGATCGCTGATGCTGCAGCGCGGCGCCTACATGGCCAACAGCGACGGCGTCGAAGTGACCGGCAAATGGCAAGGGGCCAAAGGCTTCTTCAGCGGCGAAGGGCTGGTGCTGCTCAAGGCCAGCGGCACCGGAGACGTCTTCTTTAACTCCTACGGCGCGATCCTCGAAATCGACGTCGTCGGGGATCACATCGTCGACACCGGTTACATCGTCGCCTTCGAAGACACCCTGCAATACAAAGTCACGACGCTGCCCGGCCTGCGCGGCGGAGGCTTCAAACGGCTGTTCTTCAGCGGCGAAGGCCTCGTCTGCCGCTTCTCGGGCCAGGGAAAAGTCTGGGTCCAGACCCGTTTCGTCAGCCCCTATCTGTCATGGATCCATCAATTCCGGCCTTCGAAGAAGTGACGGGGTGGGGTTCCTCCTGACGAAATGAATGGAATCGGATTCGAGTGCCACTGGCTCCAGCCAGTGTGTCTTTGGTTTTTTCGTCATCAGTCACAAGGTTAGACAACTTCGGACGCACCTGTGAAAACAGCAGCCACAATCCCGATTGCAATCGTTGGTCTGCTTGTCGCCGGCGGCCTATGCTGGTGGGTTTATAGTGACCGCGACGTCGTTCGGCAAATACCGTTTGAATCCTCGGCATGGCAGCGTGCCGAACCGATTGAACGTTATCGCACTGTTCGCAGTCAGATGATCGAGGACTTGCTTCGCCAATATGATTTTGAGGGTTGGACGCGAGAGCAGGTTGAAACACTTTTGGGAAAGCCCGCCAGCGGTGATCCCGCGAAAATGGGATTTGAAGAGTGGGATGCCGTTTACATTTTAGGTCATGAGCGCAACGGAGATTTTTCGCTAGATGACGAAGCCCTTGGTTTCAAGTTCGACAGCACAGGCCGAGTTGCCAGATATGGATTATCGATCAACTGAGCGGCCGCTCTCACTGTTGAATGAATAGAATTGGATTGAATGGCAAAGTGGCCCGGTCGAAAACTCACTACGACGACGAACTCGATCGTGTGCCACGGCTGTGTCAGCCGTGCGGGTTGAGGGCAGAAATTGTGCTGGTGTTACGTTGTGACCTGGACATGAACTCGCAGCAAGTGACCGAAAACACGGCTCACAGAGCCGTGGCACGCCAGCATCTGCTATCCATGCCGTAAGATATTTTCAACCGGGGCACCCGGCATGAATATTCAATCGACTCGATCGGCACACCCATCGTTCGTCTGATTGAACATCGATCATTGATCGTGACCACCTGACATGCTTCTTGTGCCAAAGGCACCCACACGCAGGAGCGTATGGGCCACCCCGCCTCCGATTAATTACGACAACGAACTCACTGCAAATTTTCAAAAAAGGCTTTGAATGATCTCTCACGGAGTCACAAAGGCACCAAGAAGAAAAAAGGGGTTCAAGGCAGGTCATTTCAACCGAATTTTCCTTTGTGTCTCCGTGTCTTTGTGAGAGACTCGTATTCTTTCGAGCGCGTCTTCTCATTCGATTTTCGGCCTGTCTGTGAATTAGAAGACAATCTCCAACAGGTATCAGGCGTCCGCGTGTCGTTGGTGCCGCAGGACGACGTGTGTGGCCTTTTCTGATGCTGTGAATTCGACGCATTCGTATCCCAGAGCACGCAAGTCAACCCCTTCGAACAGCCGTTCTCCCCCGCCGAGCAGGACGGGTGAGATCGCAACGTGCAGTTCATCAATGAGGCTCTCGCGAAGGTACTGCTGGATCGTGTTCGGCCCACCGCCGATCCGCACGTCCAGTCCGCCGGCCGCCTCGCGTGCCCTTTCCAGCGCGTCGCGAATGCCCCCCGTGACGAAATGGAATGTCGTTCCGCCTTCCATCTCGATGGGCGGGCGCGCGTGATGGGTCAAGATGACAGTGGGAACGTGATACGGTGGATTGTCCCCCCACCAGCCTTTCCAGTTCATGTCCGCCCAGGGCCCGCGCAGGGGGCTGAACATGTTCCTCCCGAGAATCCAGGCGCCAACATTCTGAAAGCCACGAGCGGCGAAGTCATCGTCAACCCCGGTCGTGCCCCCCTCCTTCCCGAACAAGGTTCGCTGGAGCGTGCGTGTGGGAAATAACCACTGGTGCAGATCCGTCCCGCCAATGCCGAGCGGATTGTTGAAACCTTGATTCGGACCTGCTCCGTATCCGTCAAGCGAAATGGTGAAGCTCTCAACGCGGACTCGCGTCATTTTCATGCCTTCGTTTGGACGCCTAATACCCAGATTAGGCGCATTGACTGAGACGCAAATATCGACTTGGCGCAAAAAAGATATAGAATAAGCCGAGGAAGATTCGAAGGCCCCGAACGTTAGACTTGCATGCGAATCTAGCCGATTTGCCATCCGCGATTGTGAACGTAATCACATTTGAACGGCACCAGTCGATTTTCAGAGCTAGTTCGTGCGAACCGGGACAAACAGAGAAAGTCTTCACTTCGCTATCACCGATCCGCCCCACTTCCAGACCATCAACCAAGACACGATACGTGCCAAAGTGATCGGCGTATCCGCTGTCGCGAAAAACGGTGATTGTGCTTTCCATGCTTTGCCCCTCCTAACTCGGTGTTAAGAAGATCTCCCGGGTGCCCCAGACATTCCGATTTCATTTCTTTCGGTTTGGGTGGCCCACACGCTCCCTGCGTGTGGGTCGCGCAGCGACGAGAAGCCGTTCTTGACTGCTCGATGATAGCACAAGCCCCTCGGCATGAATATTCAATCGACTCGATCAGCACACCCATCGTTCGTCTGATTAAACATCGATCATTGATCGTGACCACCTGACATGCTTCTTGTGCCAAAGGCACCCACACGCAGGAGCGTGTGGGCCACCCCGCCTCCTACTTGGGCAAGTCACCCTTCCCGAACACCTTCCCGAACACCTTCGGGATCTCGACGTCTTTGGTAAGGTATTCCCGGTACACCGCATCATCCCAAGCCGATAGCTTTAGTTTCATCTGATGCACCTCGACCTGTTCGCCCTTGGTCTTGATAAGGAACAACACTCCCTTGGACAGATCGTGTTCTTTTCCATCGATACGGAAGGTGGCCGCCTTACCGTCCTTCGTTTCGAACTTCCACGTGTATCCAGGGTGAGCGCCTTGATGGCCTCCAGCGGTCCCGTTCGCGGTATAGCCTCCTGCTTCAGAGTCGTGACTCCCTTTGACGTCATCCACGAGCAAAAGCATCGGTCCTTCCTTCCCTTCCTTCCACTGAAGGACCGTGAACTGCAGGCCCGAAGCGGAATCTCCCCCGCCGTGTTGCTCCAGTCCCCAAGGGGCACTCCGAGATCCGCAACCCGGCACGCAGATGAACAACCCGAAAGCCGCCGGAACAAGCAACCAAAGATAAAAACGCCCAGTGAAGGTACGCATCCTCACCTCCCAGCCTTTCGACTTTTCTCGTGATCGGACACCATGCCCCAGGCAACCACCAGAGGCTAACTAACGGATAGCCAGAAAATCATTCCGTCTATCCAAACTTGTAATTCTGTCTATCTGGCTAACTATTCTGTCTATACATGCAGCCGATGGTCAAGCTCTTTGGGGGGCATCTATGATCGGGAAGGTCTTTTCTGCCGCCGGGATCTGTTTCGGGTGGATCGATCGGCTGCAACAAAAACTGCGGCTGATGCATGATACTTGAAAGATCAAAACGTTGCCTCTCACCGGTGGGATGATTTTACGCCGTTCCAGAAAGACCACCGATCGGCCTTCCCCTCCGCCGGGAAAGGTGGAAGTCGAAAAGTGTATCACAGATTGAGCCCTGGATGAACGCGATTCTTCCATTCGCAGTCATTTCAGGATCATGCTGACGTTCATCGTCGGTGAGCTCCCTCGCTGACGCTTCGGGTTTTGATGGAGTCCCTCTTGTTACTACGCGACCATTCTCAAACAACTCCCACAAAAAAAAATCGACGGCGAGGCCGATTTTTTCGCGGATTGCGATTCCATCGTCGCCGTACCAGAGTCATCCTCCGCACGCCGCGCGGGTGGAAGAAAACATGGAGACAGGGAGACAAGGAGTTGAAGTACATTCTTCACTCCCCAACCCCCACTCCCCAACCCCCATCATTCTTTTCGCGCAATCGCAAACCGGCGCGCAACCGCAACGGGATATATGCAGGGTCAACACATTGTTCATTGCAAAGGAATACTTCATGTCGGTCATGAATGTCGAGAAGATCAAAGTCGTCTTGCCGCGATCGGGGCCTGATGAGTTCTGGAGTCTCGTTCATCAGCACTTCGCCGCGGAAGATCCTCTCCGCTGGAAATACCTGGCGATGCTCGCCCTCCGCGAAAATGCGGGCTGGCCTTTGGAGCAGATCGGCTTCGTGTTCGGGCATCCGAAGGGACACATCGTCCGCTGCCTCGCGGCGATCAAGCAGTCGCTGCGCGATCGCTTTTGTCTCGCTCCCGAATGGTTCGATCTGGATGGCGGATGCGCCCCGGATGAAACGTCGTTCGGCGATGTGGGGCAGTAAATCCTTTGGTGTTCGGGGAACATGTTCCAAAGCAGAAACAAAAACAGTGGCCGCGAAAAACGCGAAGGGACGCAAAAAATAGAACCAACATGTTTCATCTCTTATTCCTTTTTTGCGTGTTTTTGCCTGTCGCTCAAGCCCCGCAATCGTTACTTCGGCATCGGTTCGCGCTGGTCGAGTCTGCATCTCAAAGCGCTCAACGCGCAGTTGACGACGCTCTCGCGCGTGGTGCTGCATCCCGCGTATCGCGGCGTGGGGATCGCCGGGCCGTTCGTTCGGCGCTGCTGCGAATCTTTACCATTTCCGTGGATTGAAACGTTGACGGAGATGGGACACATCAATCCCTTTTTTGAGAAGGCGGGTTTTATCCGCGTCGGCGTCTGCGACGGTCCCGCCCAATCGCGCGCCGGTCATTCGGCCATTTATGGAGTCAAACGGAAGCAACATGGAACACAAAAGCTCCTCTCGGAAGAGACCCACAAAAAAAGCCGCTACACCGCGCCGGTCTACTACCTCTTCGACAACCGGAGATGTGCCAACAGCGAAAGCAACCGAACGATCTCGCGACAAGACGGCTCCAACGAAGACCGCATCCCCTTGTTCGACGAACGATTCGCATGATGAGCAAATCGTGCTGACCGCCGATGAGCAGCAATCGTTTCTCGACTTTCTGTTGCGGGGAGCAAGTCCCGCCGGTGCCTGCACCGAACTCGGCTTGTCGCTCGACGTCGTAGAACGGACAAGAGATCGCGACGATTCGTTTCGCGAACAACTCGAACTGACGATCGTCACCCTCAGTCAGAACGTCCTCTCGGCGCTCTATCGAACGGCGATGAAGGGAAGCGTCACCGCGCAGAAGTTCTGGCTCGAGAATCATCCACCCCCCGCTTGGGGTGCCGAACGTGCGTCCCCTGCCGATCACCATCCTCTCGAAGAATTGAGCGACGATGAACTCATTGAACTTGCGAAAGCGTACGAAATTGATTGCACGGATTAAACTCCGGCAGGAACTCGATCTGCGGGTGGCACGAGAGTCGCCCGCCGCGTTTCGCCGGATGCTGCGGATCTCCGACGCGCATACCGTGCCGTGGGCTGCGCAGATTCAGCCGTGGCAGGAACAGGATTTTCAGAACCTCGACAACGCCTGGCGAAAACTGGCGGGACACGCCGTCACCAGCCGCTACGATCGCGCCTATCTCGAACGGCCGCGCGGGCATTCGAAGACGACCGACATGGCGGTGCAACTGGCGTGGATTCTCCTCTTCGCGCGTACGCCGCGCAGCGGGCTGGCCGTCGCCGCCGATCGCGAGCAATCGGCGCTCATCCGTCACGCCATCGAGCGGATCGCCCGGCTCAACCCGGCATTGTGCGACTCGCTCGTGTTCCACAATCACGCGGTGATCAATCCGCGCAATCACAGCCGACTCGACATCATTTCGTCGGACGTCAACAGCTCGTGGGGGAGGCTCCCCGATTTCGTCATCTGCGATGAACTGTGCCACTGGGATCAGCGTGAATTGTGGTTTTCGCTGTTCTCGTCCGCCGCGAAGCAACCGCACTGCCTGCTCGCCGTCCTGACGAACGCCGGTGTCGGCCGCGATTGGCAGTGGGACGTGCGCGAGTTGGCCCGGACTTGTAACAACTGGTACTTTTCGTCGCTCGATGGGTCACATGCCCCGTGGATCTCGGCGGCGTGGCTCGACGAACAACGGCGATTGCTCCCCACGCCGTTGTTCAATCGCCTGTGGCTGAACGAGTGGCAACACTCCGACGGCGAGTTCGTGACGCTCGATGAGGCGGATGCCTGCATCGATCCCGCGCTGTCGATCCGCGAAGAAGGAACGCCCGGCGTCCGTTACGTGGCGGCGATCGACTACGCCGAGAAGCACGATGACACGGTCGGCGTCGTCGTGCATCGCGAGGGGGATCGAGTCGTCGTCGATCGACTGGATATGATCAGCCCCTCGCCGTTACGTCCGGTCCCGATCGCCTGGGTCGAGGAGTGGATCGAGCAAACCGCCGTGCGTTTCCCGTCGGTTGAGTTCGTCGTCGATGAGTATCAACTGTTGGGGACGATTCAGAAGTTGAGCGGCGTGTATCCGCTCGTGCGCTTTCCATTCGCGAGTGGGAAGGGAAACCACGTCTTGGCACTCGCACTGCGAAGATTGATCGTGAATCGCGAGCTGAACTGGTACCTCGGCTGCGGCCAGCGACCGGGCATCGGCGAGCGGGACGATCTCGCGACCGAACTCGCCTCGCTCAAGCTGGTGCAAAGTCCGTCGGGGAGATGCCGTTTCGATCACCGACGCGACGGCGTGCATCACGACGACCGTTCGTTCGCCGTCGGAGCCGCCTGCTGGCATCTGCTCGGCCAGACGGAACCCACCGGCCCCGACTGGTTTTCGCTCACGCCACCGAGTGCGGAGGGATCGTTCGCGTGGTGAGGGATGCAGGGAGTAGTCAACGGGGCGACGTGAAACCATACGCACTCACCAGCCGTCCGGAACAGCGACCTCACTTAGCAGCTTTAACCGAGACGATAGGTGTGTCGCCATAATCGCCTTGAAGCCACCCATGGTAGCCCATACACATGCCGTCTCCATCACCCAGGTCGAGTTGCGCGACGACGTAATGCGAATCGCGATTGACGAGTCTCACCTGCATTGCGAACTCCACCTGTTGAACTTCATTGGATAATGCACCTGTCACACCATCAAGCACCATCATGACTCCATACAAGGCGTCATCAATCGCTTTCTGAGCCGCTACTTTGGCTTCGGCAGATAGGAGCGGATCAATTTTATCCGCAGCGTAAGCCCGCACGTCCTCAAATAGGATGCGGCCTGCGGCGTGTTGGAGCCAAAGCTCAAGCGCTCGTGGCTCTTGAGGCGGGGATTGTAGTTCGAGTTGCCATGACGCCATCAATCAAGACTCCTCATGTAATGCCCAACGCCTGAATTAGATTGCCGTCCCACGCATCAGCATTGCAAGCTGGTCTGCCTCAGCAAGCAGCGCCAAAACCTGCTCCTTAATCTCTAACAGGCGTTTGTACTCTGTTGAGTCTCGCGGTGGAACGTCCGTTACGCCGTACTTGGACAAGAACGCGTCAATGCGGGCGGCTCGCTCCGGTATGTTTGGCAAGTTGAGATTGGAGAGGTAGTGGCGCCAGTCTTTGTTGCCCTTGGCAGAGTTGCATGGCTTGCAACATGGCAAGAGATTGCCGAGTCGGTGGCCGTGACCGCTAAACCTAGAATTCTTGACGGTAGCAAAAACGTGATCCCAAGTCTGAGCTGGCGCGCCGCAGTAAGCACACAGAAGGCTCTCTGGGTCTTGCTCTAAAGTGAGCATGGCTTCTCTTACACGCTGTGCGTCGTACTCATCGTTCGGGGCGATGGCCGCTGCAAATGCATGATTAATGGTGGTCTTCCGGCGCGCCACCATGACGTAAGGCTTTAGGTGGCTGCGGATGGATGAGTAATGCATCGGAGGCAATCTAACTTGTATTTGTTCAGAATCCGTAATGTTGAAATCTACCGGGCTGACGGCTCGATCTCTCCCATTAGAAACCCGCAGGTGACATATGTCAAATCGGTTCGTTTCTCGCGCCTGCAGGCATTCGACAATCGCAGGGTGGCGTCGAGCGACGTCCCGTCGCGCTCACCCAACGCAATTGGGCATCGATGCAAAGTCAAGCGAGCCTTAATGCCGCTCGACCCACCCTCCGTTTTTGGTTATACTTTGACAATCAAGATTAATATCACCGAGCACCACCGATGTCTTCCGGCATTCTCCAATCCGATGCGGAAACCTCTTCACGCGGCGAACCATTCGCCGCACCGGGGCGGATATCGCGGCTGCGCATCGCCGAGATTTTTCATTCCGTGCAGGGGGAAGGAGCATTCGCCGGGGTGGGGTCGGTGTTTGTCCGACTCACCGGCTGCAATCTGCGCTGCTGGTTCTGCGATACACCTTACACCTCGTGGGAGCCTGAAGGGTCGTTTTACAGTACCGACGACGTCATGGATGAAGTCGCCCGTTATCGTTGTCATCACGTCGTCGTCACGGGGGGGGAGCCGCTGCTGCAAGGGGATGTCGTCCCCTTAACGCATGCCCTATGCGATGCGGGGTACTTCGTGACGGTCGAGACGGCGGGGACGGTTTACCAGCCGATCGCCGCCCATCTCGTATCGCTCAGCCCGAAGCGGGCGAACTCACGCCCCGACGATGAACAATGGTCATCGCGGCATGAATCGGTGCGCGACAATCCCGATGTGATGAAACGTTTTTTGAACGAGTATGCGTGTCAGCTCAAATTCGTGATCGACCAACCGGTGGACGTCGATGACGTGTTGACGTATCTGGAGAATTATCCGGCGTTCCCTCGCGAGCGGATTTATCTCATGCCGCAGGGAGTGACGTCGGACGATCTCTCGACACGAATGCAATGGCTCGCCCCGCGCGCCGCGGAACTCGGTGTGATGGTCTCCCCCCGCATGCACATCGAACGCTTCGGCAACCGCCGGGGGACGTGATATTGTTAAAGAGCCGCGACCGACAGGAAGCGGTCAGACAATAGTGTGGTATCATAGATCTTTCCCCCTCACCCGCTTGTCTTTGGACCGGGGTGAGGGTGCTTGGGTCAATGACGAATGCCTAAGCACGAATGACTAAAGAAATCCGAATGACGAATGTCTAAATGCTATAAAACGCAACGGCAATGTTGATCGTTTTCTGATTTGGACATTCGGGATTTGTCATTCCTTAGTCATTCGGATTTCGTCATTCGACATTCCATCAAATGCACCCTCATCCGGCCTGACGGCCACCTTCTCCCGAAGGGAGAAGGTTTAATACGACGCATCCTACTTATAAAAAACGGAGCATCCCCATGAGCAGCATCCACGAATTCGGGGCCGTCGGCGATGGGGTGGCGGATGACACTGAGGCGTTCGAACATGCCCTGCAAATGGGGGACGGCCTGATCGAGATTCCGCGCGGCGATTATCGGCTGACGCGCACGCTCGTCGTCGATCTCGCCAAGCATCATCGGCGGGCCATCCACGGGCAGGGAGGTCTCGCCAAACTCATCGTCGCCCACGCCGGGCCGGCAATCGTTCTCCGCGGGACGCACGGCGGGTCGGCTGATCCCGGTTCGTTCAACCCCGAAGTCTGGCAGCACGAGCGGATGCCGACCCTCTCCGGATTCGAAATTCAAGGGGACCATCCCGCAGCTGACGGCATTGAGATCATCGGCGTCGTGCAGCCGACGCTCACGGGGCTGCTCATCCGCCGCGTCCGGACCGCCGTGCATGTCACCGAGCGGGCGCGAAACCTGATCATCTCGCATTGCCACATCTATCACAACACGGGAGTCGGCGTGCATCTCGATCGGCTCAATCAGCATCAGGCGATCATCAACAACTCGCACATCAGTTAGAGTCTATCCGGAAACTGATCTGGTTGTAATTGCTGATTTCAGCGATGGTTGGCGTTTTCCTCTTACGCAAAGGAGTGCGCCAGCATGTCGACGACAACGAATTCTCGGAGAGCATATGCCACG
>JBJXGP010000498.1:0-3668 GCA_046160425.1 Planctomycetaceae bacterium | reverse complement strand
CTCGGAAAGCGAAGATCTCGACAACTTCGAAACCTTCGACGATCTCGATGACCTCGACGACGACAAGAAATAAATTTTTGGGTGGCACTGGCGGCTTGCCCGCCAGTGTTTTCAGATCGTCAACTCAAAGACTTCAACTGCTGGCGCTGCTGTAGTTTTTCAGCGACCACGTGAAGATCACTCGCGATAACACCAGCCCGATCGCCGTCGCGCTGACAAGGGCCGCCGTCAGCCAGTTCGGTTCCAATCCTTTGCTCAGCAGCACCCGCGCGGGGACCGTCACCACCAAGAGAATCGGGATCACATACCCGAACAACGCGCGGATGACCTCCCCTGTCGGCGTCCCGCTGTAAATGCTCATCGGATACCGCGCGAAGACCGTCAGATAAAACCAGAAATCGTACAACCCCTGATTCCGCACGAACCAGACGCTGGTGCTCGCCAGGATCAGCATCAGGCTATAGAAGAACGTCACTCCCAGGCCGATCAGTAGAATATACATCCCGACCTGCCCGGCAGTGATCGGTCTCCCCAGTTCGACCAGCGAGTATCCCAAAAGGCCGAACGAGAACAGCACCTGATTCATCATCGCGAAGTCGATCTTCTCGAACGAAATCAGAAACTGCGTATCGAGCGGCTTGAGCAGCACAAAATCGAGATTCCCCGTGCGGATCTGCTCGCTGAAGTTGGCGCAGTTGGGCATGAAGATCGTCTCGACCAGCGCGTTGATCAGAGTCCCGGTCGCCATGAAGGCGAAGTATTCTTCGCGGTTCCAATCCTGAATCGAACCGACGTTGCGATAGATGATCTCGAAGAGGACGATCTGCGTCGTGAACCAGAACAGCCGCGTGACGACGGTGATCGCGAAGTTGCTGCGAAACATCATCTCGCGGACCAGCGAGATGCGGCAGAACATCCCGAACACCCGTAGATAATGCCAAACCGAAGAAGAATTCATCCCGCCGCCTTGCGATGCGTTTTGGTTTTGGAGGCACAGGCATTCCTGTCTGTGCGAAGGGAGCAACATAACAAGATCAACGGGGCGACGCAAAGCCTTTCACTCCGCACCCTCTTGTCGCTGCGCGACCCGGACACAAGGCTGTCCGGGCTACTCCCCTACAAAAAACCTCACGCCATCACATCATGTATCGGTCGCCCCGGACAAATCACTTGCTCGCGGCCTTGCACGTCTTTCAGCGATAACTCGGCGGGGACTCCCAGTAAATGATACGCCGTCGCCACCACGTCGACCGGCGCGACGGCGTTCGATGCGGGGTACGCCGCGTGGCGATCCGATGTTCCGTAGACTTGTCCCCCGGCGATTCCTCCCCCCGTCAGGACCGTGCTGAAACAGTTCGGCCAGTGATCGCGGCCATCCCGCCCGGCCCCGGCATCGCTGTTCACCTGACCGATTCGCGGTGTGCGGCCGAATTCCCCCGACCAGATCACCAGCGTGTCGTCGAACATCCCGCGTGCCTTGAGATCGTCGATCAAGGCCGAGAACGCCTGATCGGTCACGGGCATCAGGCGTTCTTTCAGGTCGATGAAGTTCCGGCTGTGCGTATCCCAGTAGACGCTCACGTTCTTGATGCCGTCGTTCGGCCAGAAGACCGTCACGATCGGGACGCCCGCTTCGATCAATCGCCGCGCCTGCAAGACAGACTGCCCGTGCGGATTGCGGCCATAGCGGTCGCGGAGTTCATCCGGCTCTTCGTCCAGCCGAAATGCTCGATGGCCGGATGCCGAGTTGAGCAGTTCGAACGCGCGCTCGTAATGCCGATCCATCGAAATCATCGGCGTCGTTTGCGTCACCGCATGAGGGCGTTCGAGGTCGCCCAGCAGTCGCCGACGTTCGGCGAGGCGGAGATCGCTGATCTCGGCGGGGAGCGCGAAGTCGCCGATTCGATAGCCGGACTCGCCGGGATTGGCATCGATAGTGAAGGGGTCGTCCTGCTGCCCCAGCCAGCCGGCGAACTGGCCGTGACTCTGCTCGACGAATCGCGGCACATCGTTTTCGAGTTTCGGCCGCATCGAGATGAACGCCGGGAGCGGATCGGTCCCCCGCCCCAAATGCGACAACACCGAACCCATGTGCGGCCAGTCGGCGCGCAGGTCATCGGTGGGAGGGGGAGCGTGTCCCGTAAGCAGATAATGTGTGGCGGTCAGATGGTTGACGTCGGTATGCGTCACCGAGCGGATGATCGACAAGTCGGAGACGCGCTGCGACAAGAGCGGAAAATGTTCGCCGATGAAAACGCCGGGGACATCGGTGGCGATCGGTTGAAACTCGCCGCGGATTTCCGCCGGAGCGTGCGGCTTGAGGTCCCACGTCTCCTGCTGAGCCGGCCCGCCCCACATGAACAGAAAGATGCACGCCTTCGCGCGTCCGAACGACGATGAAAGAGGAACACCCGACGCCGGAGCACCCGCAATCTCACGCCCCCCCAGCAATTGCGGCAACGTCAAACCAAGCAACCCCCCGCCGCCGACTTGCAGGAACCGCCGGCGCAGCAGGCGATCGACTGGCGAGTGAGAGTTCATGGATTCGTGGGTTGCACGTCGAGACAATGTATGACTCCAGGCGGTTCAAAGCGATACCGAGGGGGGATCGATCAGGCCCATCGATTATCGACGATGGCGCGAGCCAAGTAAACCGGAAAGTGCCGATTACCCGTTTCTTGGTGGCACAGACATTCCTGTCTGTGTGGCATGGCTTGCCGCTTTGGGCAACCATGCTCTTCGCTCTTCGCAATGTCGTTCCATGCCGGCCTCCGGCTCTCTGTGCCTCCGTGTCTCTGTGAGAGAAACTCATGATTGAATGAAAGACATGATTTCTCACGGAGACACAAAGGCACGGAGCAAGACCGGTCAAGATTTACTTTTTTGTACCGGATACATCGGGGCGACGTAAAACCTTACGCCCCTCCACCCGTCGTCATACCACCCGTCGCATGGATTTTTCGGATCTCAACCCCGGAGGGGGTGATCGTCAATAGCCAGGCCGCGGAAGCCCCTGGCGGGCGAATCCCCAACGATGAAAACCCCGGAAGGGGTGACAGATTCAGGGAGTCAAGACTGCAAGGAGTCTGTCGCGCCATGCCTGCCCTGCTGCGCGATGCAGGCATGCCACCCGTCAGGCGATGCATTGACATTTGTTCTTGATTTGCGTGATAATAATATCGAAAGAGGTTTCGAGCGTATTCTGGTTTCCTAGGGGACTACATCATGGCAATCGCCGTCGTCTGTAAAGGCTGCGCGAGGTCGTTCGCCGTTGATGAGAAGTACGCCGGGAAGCGAGGGAAGGCAAATGTGGTACGTCGCTTGATGTGCCTGTGCTGAAGGTCACAGCGATTCCGCAGTCGAGAAACTGTTCGAGGACGGGAATATGAAATTCGAAGATCTAATCAGAAAAAAACATGCTCTTCAGAACAGTGTCAAAGTGTATGCGAAATTGATTTCACTTATATCTAATCAGGAAATTGAAATCGCTCTAGCCCGACTTGCTGACCAGTTTTCAGAACAGACTGCCGACGAACATCACTTAGAGTCTATCCGGAAACTGATCTGGTTGTAATTGCTGATTTCAGCGATGGTTGGCGTTTTCCTCTTACGCAAAGGAGTGCGCCAGCATGTCGACGACAACGAATTCTCGGAGAGCATATGCCACG
>JBJXGP010000497.1:0-6972 GCA_046160425.1 Planctomycetaceae bacterium | reverse complement strand
TTTGCATAATTCGCCGATGCAAAACAAAGCCCCCCAGCGGAAACATCCGCCAAAAGCTGTTGACCGATTCGCGCGGGCCGTGGATCAGTTGTTACGGGCCGCCAAAGAGGCCCAAGAGGCTCGCGACGCTCTGCTGCCGTCGGCACGACGAAAGCGCGAGGTGTCCGATGCACGCTGACACCTACCTGACTCCCCCTGCAATCGCCCAACGGCTCGGCGTCTCGCCAGAAACCGTAATCGGCTGGATTCGCTCCGGCGAACTCGAAGCGATCAACGTCGCCCAGCGGGGCAAGTCGCGACCACGTTATCGCGTCAGTCCGCAATCGCTCGCCGACTGGGAGTTGCGACGCTCTGTCGTCACCAGCGTCTCGCCGATTCGTCGACCACGACGAGACCCGGCAATTAAGTCATACGTGTAACCAAAAGCAAAAAGCCTTCGGCATTCCCGATCAAGAAAAATGCGAACGGCTCGGAGTTCAACTAAAATGAATAATACCGGACTCATCGCCACAAATCAAACCGCAAAATGCGGGCCGCAATCCAAAAAGGTAACACCAAACGAATCCGTTGATGATCCCCATCGGCTCGCGCGAGATTTCCTGACGACGGAATGCACGAACGCCACCGGAGAAAGAACGCTGGTTTTCTGGCGAGATGAATTCCATCAGCATAACGGGATTTACTATCGGCAGATTCCGACGCCGGAAATTCGGGCACGATTGATCGAATTCATCAAGTCGCGATTCGACGCCGAGAATCTGCATTTGCTGCAACATCCCGAATTGTGGAAACCAGAAGGACAACCCCCGAAGTGTCGCAAAGTGACGAGGAACGTCGTCACGAACGCGCTCGCAGCATTGCAAGGTTTGGCGCTGCTCGCCGGGCATCGTTCAACGCCGACTTGGCTCGATGATTCCACAGAGGTTGACCCCGCCGACATTATGGCGACACGCTCCGGGCTGTTGGTACTCCCTCGAATTGCATCCGGCGATTGTCTGCTCAAGCCGACGGCGAAATACTTTTCACCGAACGGCGTCGAATACGATTACGATCCAATTGCCGAGTGTCCGAACTGGCTCGCATTTCTCGGCTCACTATGGCCGGATGATCTGGAATCGATTCAGGCGCTGCAAGATTGGATTGGATATCTACTCTCACCCGATGCGCGTCTGCATAAACTGCTGATGCTGATCGGTCCCCCTCGCTCTGGGAAAGGGACGATCGGCAGAGTCATAAAACAACTGATCGGCGAAAATAACCTTGCCTGTCCGAAGCTGGCGAGTTTCTCCGGGCCGTTCGGCTTGCAACCCCTGCTGGGCAAAACGGCGGCATTGATTACCGATGCTCGGCTCTCAGGCCGCTCGGATGCCATCGCTATCGTCGAAAACCTGCTGTCCATTTCAGGGGAGGATCCCCAAGACGTCCACCGGAAGAATATGCCGACTCTCACAGGCATCCGCTTACCGGTTCGGTTCACGATTTTTACCAACGAGTTGCCGAATCTGAGGGATGCATCGGGCGCGCTCACCAGCCGGGTGATTCTGTTGCGGATGACCCGCACATTCCTGGGGCGCGAGGATAAGTCACTTGATGCCAAACTCAAATTAGAACTGCCGGGCATCCTGAATTGGGCGCTCACCGGCTGGTATGCAGTTCGCGACCGTGGAACGCTGATTCAGCCGGAATCTGGCCGGGAGTTACTTGCCGACTTGGATGACCTCGCATCGCCGATAAAACAGTTCATCCGTGAATGCTGCATCGTCGGGCCGGAGTTCTCTGTTCGCGTCTCTAATCTGTTCGAGACGTGGACAGCATGGTGTAAGGAACACGGGCGCGAGAATGTCGGCACGGACGGGGTTTTCGGCAAAGATTTGCGTTCCGCATTGCCACAAGTCAAACGCACGCAACCACGTTGCGGCGATTTACGCGTAAACCATTACGAGGGTATCGGCATTCGGGCTGATGACTCTGGCACGGGCTGGCACCAGTGCCAATCTATCTTACGCGATGCTGAATTTTGAAAGTGAGTATATGGCATATGAGTGGGAAGCGCAATGCTCTGGCACCAGTGCCAACCTATGCCAACAGCTTGGACGGCGGCGATTTTGAAGATGCCAACAACCACATTGAATGTATTCTCTGACAAAAATGCCGGGATGCGGAACACCTCGCAGCGATTTTTTCGCTCAGGGGGAACCTATGAAATCTTCAAGGTTCTTTCCGGCGTATGCACGATCGACACTGCATGGAACTCCCTCACAAAATTGGTTTGATTTAGGACGAGACATCATGCAAGATCTCGATTCCCGCCTATTGCTGGCAATCTCAGCAGAAAACGACCGCGTTCAAGCGTTCCCGCGCTGCTGGGTAAAAAGCGAAACCCCGCAAGAGCGGGCTGCGCGAAACCGCGCGATTCGGCTGATCGACGAATTCGGCGTCCGGGTGCAGTCCGATTGGCTCGGCAGTGCTCCATCGCAGCGAAAAGCCTTGTTTCGTAGCCTCTCTCACATCGAAGCGGCTGGCCTGGTGGAAGTCTTCGCGGCAGGCCGGGTGCGATTTGTGAAGCTGTCCGTGAGCGGTTGGGAAGCCGTCGAACTGCAAAAAAAGGAGAACGCGACTAATGAATAAAAACGGCATTCCCTGCCCGCAATGCAATGGCAAAACAAAAGTCCGTCGCACGAAGTCGCACGCTTCAGGCCTGGTGCGTTATCGGATCTGTGAGGTGTGCTCTCACCGGTTCGCGACGCGAGAAATCCCGATCGGCAAGTCCACCGAACGAGATGGATCGATATCTGGAACTTTATTGACAATTGCACTATCGGAGTTCGCTGCCACGTTTGGAATTCAGATTGAACCGTCTGGATTGAATCAACCATAACCTCGAAAATCAACGTAGGAGAAAAACGATGACCGCAACCACAAATCAATCACAAGTCGATACACCGAACCTGACGGAAACGATCGGCGACGAATCCACCTGCATATTGAAGCTCGCGGCCATGTGGCAGGCGGCGGATATCCTTCCCGCATACCCTGCCACCACGGAAACCGTCGTTGAACTTCTCCGGGCAAACGGCTTCGATGCGTCGATCGGCATCCTCGAAAATTGGATCCGCTCCGGCATGGTTCCGGGAGTGCAGATTCGAGCGGGCCGCTTCCATTGGTCCGCGCAAAACATCCTCACGGCGTCGATTCACTGCAACACGTGGAAGCGATGGATCCCCCTGCATCCCAAGCATATTCACAAAATGAGCGCCATCGAACTGGCGGAAGCTCAGGCGGGCAAAGTTGGGGAAACCGCGTTCACCGATCTCGACACATTCGACGTGCAAGCCTTCACGGTCATGATCGAGCGTTGCGACGATCACCAGTTGCGGCATGTGCTCGCCGTGGGATTGCGTTCGAAGCTCAAGGCGCTGGGGGTGCTCGATTCATGAAACCGATTCGCCTCAACGCATCGCTGACGATTCAGGCCGCGCACGGCAAGCCGCGCCGGTTCAAGATCGTCGCATACACGGGCGGACCGTTGCGGGTTGCCGGTTTTGATCTGCCTGTTGTCGTGGATTTATTAGGCTTGCAAGCGTCGGGCAACGTCTCGATTCTGATCGATCACAAGAACAGCGTTGATACGACACTCGGCCAAGCGTCGGCAATCGATAACGACGGACGGCAACTCACACTTGCCGGGCCGATCACTGGAACTCATCTCCCGGTTGTGCAGCGTGTACTCGCACAAGCGGCGGCGGGCCACAAATGGCAAGCGTCGATCGGCGCGGCCGTCGATGAATCCGCCTTGCAGACGATTCAGGCCGGGCAAAGTGTCACTGTCAACGGGCAATCGTTCACCGGTCCGATATACGTTTCCCGCCGGAGTGAACTCCGCGAAACATCAATTCTGGCAATGGGTGCGGACAACGGCACTACTGTAAATCTTGCGGCGAAGGCCGCGCAAATAAAGGAATCAATCATGGATTTTGATCAATGGCTCGAAAGTCTGGGTATCGACGCCGGAACGCTCACCGCCGAAAACCGGGCCGCGCTCACGATGGCCTATGATGCGTTGACGAACGCTCCGGCGACCGATCCGGAAGTTGTTGCTGCATCGGGAATCACAAATCTCCGCGCGGCGCATTCCGCCGAACTTCGACGCATCGGACAAATCAACGCGCTGGCCGTCGGGCATCCGATGATTGCGGCAAAAGCGATCGAAGCGGGCTGGGGCGCAACGGAAACGGAACTCGCCGTTCTCAAGGCGCGGCATTCGACGGGGCCGAATAATCGTATTCACAGCAACGGCGGACCGACGCATGAAAAGATTCTGGTTGCAAGTCTGGCGATGACCGCAGGGGCATCAGGCTCTTTTCTCGCAAAGTCCCTGGGCGATGACGTCGTTGACGCTGCATCGCGAAAAGAACATCGAGGGGCATCATTTCGCACGGTCATGGAAACCGTCATTCGAGCGGCGGGTATGACTCCGCCGTCGCATCGCACAACGGATGCTTTCATCCGCGCGGCATTCGACGCGAACCGCATGTTACAGGCGGGTGCGTTCACGACGGTGAGTCTGCCGGGCATCCTCTCCAATGCAGCGAACAAGCTGCTACTGGAAGGATTCATGATGATCAAATCGACGTGGCAGGAATTCTGCGCCACCGGCGACTTGGCCGATTTCAAGCCAGCGAAGCGCTATCGCATGGTCACAGGCGGACAATTCGAGGAAATCGGACCCGCCGGAAAAATCAAGCATCTCGCCTTGAGCGAAGAAGAAACCTACACGAACCAAGCCAAGACGTATGCGTCTATGGTGCAAATCGATCGTACCTCCCTCATCAACGATGACTTGAGCGCCTTTGAATCGCTTCCCAAAAGTTTGGGACGACTCGCGGCATTGAAGCTCGAAAAGACGATTTATACGCTGCTGCTCGCCAATACCGGATCGTTCTTTCACACCAATAACGATAACTATCTCAGTGGCGCGGGTTCCGCTCTCGACATCGACGCTTTGACCGCAGCGGAGAAATTATTCTTGACTCGCACGGACGGCAACGGCGACCCGATCATGCTCACCCCGGAAGTGCTGTTGCTCCCCCCGGCGTTGTCTGTGACGGGAAACAAACTCGTTCGCGATACTCAAATCGTGGCCGTCGGCGTCGGCAATGCAGCGGATACGATCCCGAACGGAAATCCACATGCCGGACGATTCACGGCTCATGTCTCGCCTTGGCTCGAAAATGTGCAATTGACGGGCTATTCGGCAACAGGCTGGTATTTGCTCGCACGTCCGCAAGGATCTTCGGGGCTGATCGAAGTCGGATTCCTGAACGGTGCAACTCAACCGACGATCGAGAATGGCGAAGTCGACTTTGATACTTTGGGAATCGCGCTCCGCGGCTATTTCGACTTTGGCGTTGCATTCCAAGATGGCCGCTTCGGTGTCCTTAACGTCGGGGCGTAATTTCAATCAACCCGGCGTGTAGTTGCCGCTCCACGTCGGTTCGAGCCTCTGGCCATTTTTACGGGTGGCCAGAGGTTTTTTACATCCTCTTCACAGGCGAACGAACATGACTCCCGACATCCTCAAAGCCCGATTACTCCGCGCACGACAAGATGAAGTCCGTCGCTTGTCGCACGAACTCGAATTCACGACGCCGAAGCCGTGGAACTTCGCCGAACTGACCGACGTACTGCGCACGGAGTGTGAAGCGATTCAGGCGGAGATTCAGACGATCCAGCGCGAACGGGAAGAGTCTCATTCTCTGTCGGGCGCAACATCGGGCTGATCGAGGTGACAACGGTTGTCACCTGCCACCACATAGTTCGAGTTGTGACAAATTGTCACACTCTCTGCCACCAAGTTGGGTGAATTGCTTCCGGCGAAACAGCCGAATGAAACGGGCGCGATGAAAGGAAAAAAAGGTGGTAAAGCTGAGTTACCACCTTTTTCAAAGCCAGCGATTTCCGCATACCGTAAGATAGCGGCGAACCGGGAAAAGCTGGAATCGTATTGTGCGGAAGTGGATGACGTGCCGACTCAGGGCGGGTTTTTGCAATACGTGTCTGACGCGGTGAAGTCTCAGGTTATAACCGTTATGACCTCAAACTGAGGTGGCAACTGTTGCCACCTGGAAATCGACGGCTGATGCTCGATTGCTCGAAAAACGGTCGCACCATTTGACGTGTACCGCGTTCCGAGGGGTGCGGACGATGGAAACCACGTCCGAAAAGCCATCATTCTGATGGGATTATCCGCGGCGATCTCTCGCCTCCCATTCAGCGATTCGTTCATCAAACCATCCGCAAAAGTCGCTTTCCATCGCGGGTGAGATTTCTACCGTATCGACAAAGGTTGAACGAATTGCCCCGGATGTTTCCTTCCCGTCGTCTTCGATCCGAAAAAGATAAGACTCGCGATAGTCGCCGTCTTTCTTCGTCGTGAAGAAATACCTGCCTCGACGGAAACTCAAATTTCCTTGATCATCGGTTGACCGGTCCCAAGCCATTTCGCCGTCTCCTGAAAGTTATGAATCGACCGATAGGATGATATCGGCGCTCTCCGCGATGGGCAACTGCGTCGGGCGTGCTGTGTTTTTGCGTTACCGCAAAATTGACATCGTTCGGGGACGAAAAGCGCGGGCTACGGAGCATCTCGCGGCGCTCAGAAACCGCCGGAAGGAACCAGCGATGTTGAGCGACGTTTCTATCGAGGGACTCATTACGACGCTATTCGACTTACGTCGTTTTTTCACGCGACGCGCGGGAATTCGGTTGTCACTGACAACCCGTCGCGTTGTCCCAACAAAAGTGCGGTTGTCACTGACAACCGGGCCGAACGGTTTTTAGCGGTTTTCCGCTTGTTTTGGCGTTTTCGGTGAATCGCCGCGAAGTGTCGCGAAACCCTACAAAAATAGGCTTTTTTTGTCGATTTCTAGCGTTTTTCGGCCTGAATTACGAAAGCGTCGCTCTGCCAACTGA
>JBJXGP010000496.1:0-8552 GCA_046160425.1 Planctomycetaceae bacterium | reverse complement strand
AATACTGTTGATACAAAACCCAATGCGAACACCCAAATTCCGAACGAGAAGTTATGCGGGGTCTGAAAAAAGAAAATATATTCAGCCATTGCCAGCGAAATCAGGCTGATGAAGAAATAAACCGTTCGGCGTCCAAAAAGATTCGCCAGATATCCTCCCAGTAAACTTCCAAGTGCGCCGCCTCCTGCACGCTGAATCGATGTCAATGCTTTGGCACTTTGGTCGGATAGGCCGAATACTGAATCGGTCCAGGGAATAAACCAACCCGTTACTCCCCAACCTCCGAGTAAGGGGATTGCCCCCAATCCGATACCGATCAACGTCAACTTCAAGAGCGGCGGTCGAAAGACTTCAGCGACCCCCATCGATGACTTTTTTTGTGAGGTTAGCGATTCCAATTGACCCTTAGCCCGCACGGCGAGCCATTGCGGAGATTCGGGCACGAACATCAACACCCACACGCCGAGTAGAAAGGGGGAGGCGACCACGAGCAGCAGCCAGCGCCACGAATCCGGCGTTACCGTCCAGTAATAACCGACGATGCCGACCGCCACGATGCCGAAATTCGCCGAGGCACCGATCAGACCCGATAGCATGGGCCGCGAAGCATCCGACCATGCTTCAGAGGCCAATGCGACGCCGTTCGGCCACATTCCTCCGACACCCATCGCCGAGAGAAAACGCAGCACGAGCAGTTGTTCGGGAGCGACGGTGTAAAATCCGAGTCCGGCAAAGAGCGAATAACAGAGGATGCTCACTCCCATCGCTTTCACGCGTCCAAATCGATCCCCGATTCCGCCGAATACCAGACCGCCGAATGCCGCGCCGATCAGAAAGCTGCAATTGTACCAGGAGAACCATTGCGGATTTCGCACCTTGCCGATGACTTTCACTTGAGATTCGGAGAGTTGAATTTTCTCTGTACTGCTGAATTTAATCAGGTTAGCGGGGTCGAAGGCTCGGTCCGGTGTGACCAGTCCATTTTGGATATATTCCATCGTGGCGGGGCGCGCCGCGAGATTCATGACCGCCATTTGCAGTCCCGAACAGGCCCACCCCAGGAAGGCAGCCGTCAGGATGATGATCCGCGCGTTGTGGCTCAGAGCGTGCTCGTGTGATGCCAAGGGAGTTGTCATTGAAGACTTTCTCGATCGAGTGTATCGATTTCATCGTTCATCGGAATTGCTTGTTGTAACAGACGATCAAAACTTGCGATTCCATTCAGGATACCAGCGTTCCACGACGACCTTCGTCTGGGTATAGAACTCAACCGCGTGCCGGCCTTGTGCGTGCAGGTCGCCGAGGAAGCTGGCTTTCCAGCCGCTGAACGGGTAATACGACATCGGGGCGGCGACGCCGATGTTGATGCCGATGTTTCCCGCTTTGACGTCTCTCCGAAATTGCCGGGCTGCCGCACCGTCGGACGTGAACAAGCACGCCATATTACCGTGAATCGTGGAATTGATCATCTCGATCGCCTCATCGATCGTGCGGGCGTGAATCAGACTCAACACCGGCCCGAAGATCTCGGTACTGGAGATTTCGGCATGAGGCGATACTTCATCCAATATGGTGGGAAAAATGAACGATCCGTGTGGATAACCCGAGACGCTGCCCGGCCGACCGTCGACGCGAAGTTGTGCCCCCTCTTGAATTCCCTTACCGACGAGATCATGGATGCGGTCTTTGCTGTGATGGCTGATGACCGGTCCCATTTCGATTTCGTGGTCGAGTCCGTATCCCACTTTCCGCAGTGTCGCCGCTTCGCAAAGGGTGTCCGTAAACGTCTGGCGTGCTTCGCCGACGGTGATCGCAACCGACGTCGCCAGGCAGCGCTGTCCGGCGCAGCCGAATGCGCTGTCGGCGATGATCGAGGTGGTGAGTGCCGGATCGGCATCGGGGAGGATCACGACGGGATTTTTGGCTCCCCCCTGACATTGGACGCGCTTGCCGTAATGTGCCGCATCGCAATAGACCGCATGTGCCGCCGCGGAGGATCCGACGAACGAGATCGCCGAGACGTGCGGATGTTGAACGAGAGCTTGTGCGACCTCTTTCCCGCCATGCAGTAATTGTGCGACACCGGGGGGAAGCCCCGTTCGTTCGAGAAGTTCAAACAACCGGATCGCCGTGAAAGGAACCAGCTCGCTCGGTTTCAGGAGGAAACAATTTCCCGCGGCGATCGCATAGGGCAGAAACCACAACGGAATCATCGCGGGGAAGTTAAAGGGAGTAATCGCGGCGACGACTCCCAGTGGTTGCCGAAACAGATGCTCGTCTATCCCCCGGGCGAGGTCTTCGTTGTTGTAACCTTGAATCAGGATCGGCATCGCAGTCGCGGTTTCGACGTTTTCGACCCCGCGCCGCAATTCGCCGGTCGCTTCTGCCAAAGTTTTCCCGCACTCCCTCGTGATGCCGCGGGCAAGTTCATGAAGGTTTTCTTCGAGAAGCGTCTTGAACTTGAAGAGATATTGAATTCTCTCTGTGACAGGGACATGGCTCCACTCGCGGAAAGCCTTGACCCCGGCCTCGACCGCTTTGTCGACCTCGTCACCTGGGACCGGAGAGATGTGGCCGAGTAGTTCGGCCGTCGCCGGGTTATGCACCGGGAGAGTATCGGGCCGTTCGAACCGGCGCCATTCACCGCTGATGTAATGCAGTACTTCCATAAATTGACTTCAAATCTGAAGCAGACAATCACGGGGAAGAATCAAACGGCGGAACCGAAAATTCATCATACCGCTGGACCGACCGAACCGGCAACCGACCCTGAAAGAATGGCTTCGGCAGAACCGTCTGAATTTGAGATTGAGAGTAAGGGGGACTTAGGATAACATCTGCGTCAGGATGGATCGTCTCGTTTGCCGAAAAACAAGGAGGTTTCACAATGCAATCCGGAACCAATGGTTTCTTCACCATGCTGTTGACCGCGGTTCCCTTGCTGGCAGTGCCGGCGCTCGCCATTTTCGGCATCCCGCAGTTCGCACCCATGTCGGCGTCACCCCATGCGGAAGACGAAGAGAAAGACCTTCTGACGGATGAAGGAGAAGGCGATTCTTCTGAGGAATTGCTGAATGACCTCGATCCCCGGTCCACCGATAAAACGCGTTCAGACGGTCCCGGTCGCAGAAAAAGTCGATCGTCGCGCGGTTCAAAACTACGGCAAGAATCCGGTGCCGACGATTATTCACATTCCCATCGCGAAGATCGTCACGACATTGAAGAAATTTCGTCTGGAGAGAATTCAAGCATAAGCCGATCGGGAAGCTCGAAATCGATATCCGAATTGGCACTGGATTCTGAATACATCGCCGATGAAAATGCGGTTTCGGATACCGCGATCGACAATCGTGATGATGAACAATCCCCCGCCGACCGGTTGACGTGGAAGAGTGCCGTGCGCGAATTGAAACGGCTGGGAATTACGGATTTTCGCCTCGAGCCGGGGAGTGCTCCGGAGTCGTTTCTGTTTTGCTGCATGTTGAGTTCCGCCGATAAGCCGCGCGTCGTGCGGCGATTCGAAGCTGAGGCCGAAGATCCACTCGCAGCGGTGGCAGACGTGATCGGCCAGGTGCGCGACCATACCCGAGCACCGCTGGGCAATTAACGTGTTCATTCGCAAAATCCTGCATTCGATTCGGGAGTCTTGCCGACCGATGTTCGCCTCCGCTGAAATTGTTCCGCAGTATCTCAGAAACCCGCACGCCGGGATGCAATCTGCCGCGCGAACGGGGCGCGATTGGTTGACTCGCATAGGGATTCCGCATACGGATTCGAGCGTTGAACCCACCGATATCCGTCATTGCCGTACTGCAAAAATGGCTCGTCTCGAAGCGGTCTTGCTGGTGGTAGGGGAAACACTTTCGTCCCGCCGCATCGCTCAACTCGCCACGCTGGTCGACGCGAATGAAGTTCGCGAACTGATCGATGAACTCAATGCCGGGTACGATGCCGAAGGTTCGACGTTTCGCATCGAACGACTGGCCGGAGGATACCAGATGATGACCCGCCGCGAAGTCTGCTCGTGGCTCAACAAATTGCATCACCGCCAGGCCGAAATGAGGTTGACCCCTTCGGCGCAAGAGACGCTGGCGATCATCGCCTATCAGCAGCCGATCACGCGCGCCGATCTCGAATCCATCCGCGGCGTGCAGTCGGTGGAAATGCTGAAGCTCCTGATGGAACGCGGATTGGTCAAGATCGGCGGACAGGAAGAATCTCTGGGCCGACCCTATTTGTACGAAACGACGAGACGATTTCTCGAACTTTACGGCCTGCGTTCGCTGGATGACCTTCCCATGTCCGAAAAACTCCGTCGCAAAACAGCGGTGGAAACCGACGCCCAAACGAACGCTGCGAATGAACAATTGCCGGAAAGCTCTTCTGCCCCTGTCGAGCATGCGGCCTGATTTTAAGGTGAGCAGCAATAGTGGGGCGATTCAAGTGTTCGTTTGGTGAAAACGCTGCTGAATCAGATTCCAGACATCGTGTTCGATATCATCCGGGGCGCGAACGGCATCGTTGCGGCTGCACGGGATGATTTTCCAAGTGTGAGGATCGCTGCGCGCGAGAAGCAGATACGTATCACGCACCCTTGCGAGATAATGGGCATCGGCTTCCTGAATATCCGCAGCTTTATCGGTGTACGTTCTTTTTGATTTCCGGGCGATCAATTCCTGCGCGAGGGGGACTGGCAAATCGAACAGGATGACGAGATCGGGCTTCGGCAATTGATAGATCGAATATTCGAGATGTTCGATCCAGCGGATCAACTCGGATCGCTCTTCACCGGCGAGCCGTCCTCCCTGGTGCGCCAGATTGGAAGGGACATAGCGATCGCAGACGATCATGTCGGACGTCGACTGAGCTGAAGTCATAACGGACTTCGACTCGAACCGATCGCCGGCATACAGCAGTGAGACCAGGGCAGGATGAACTTGAGAGAGCTCGCCGAATTTTCCGTTCAGAAAGCGCCCGACCGCTTCGCCGAAAAACGTGTCGGCATATCGCGGAAAGCTCAGAAGCTTCGCCCGGCGTCCGTGCTGTTCCAAACGCTGGACCAGTCGAGCGGCTTGCGTTCCTTTGCCCGAACCGTCGATACCTTCAATGGCAATCAGTGGAGCCGCCATCACCGTATAGTTCTATTCCATTTGAAATGGCAAAACTCAGAGACCCTGACACAACCGGTTGTGCCTGTCGAAAATGCCTCAAAGTTTTCAAAAAATCACGCAGCACAGAGGTTGTGTTAGATTATTAAAGAGATCGTCATGCCGTATGAGAAATGTTGTCGTCGGGATTGGAATTGATGAGAACCGCAATCCGTTCGGATGCGCTCTGAGGATCGGATGTGATCTGGAAATAATCGAGTAGACGGCTGTTGTTGAGTACTTCGGTGACGCGATCTGTCAGGCTGCAAAGAACCAGGTAACCCTGATTGCGGTGCAGCTTGCGATGCAGAGTGATCATTTTTCCGATGACGCTGCTGGTCAGAAACTGCACGTGTGCCAGATTCAGCACGACCTGCCGGACGTGATGCTGATCCACCTGGCTGAACAGCAAATGACCCAGTTCGTCGATGTTATCCTCTTCGGTCAGGTGCGGGTGCATGAAAGTGATATTGAGAATGTCACCCTGACGTTCGATATTCAGATAGGGGATTTGGACTTCATCGCTCGACACAACGACCTCGCTTGATGCTCTAGCTGGCTCAGTGTTCGGGTAGTTCTCTTGCTGCGGTCAACGACATGCGTTCGGCGGTCGCTCCCCAGGCTCTGACAAACTGGCCGACGTCCGAGTCTGCGCCTTGAAGAATTATGGGGATATATCTGCGGTCGTGTCCCTGAAACCATCCCGCTCGGTCTGCGTGAGGATGTTCGACGAGGACTTCAATCTCTCTTCCTTCATAATATCGATAATACCCCAATGCAAGTTCACGTTCGAGGTTTATAAGTTCTCGGCAACGATTTTTTATGACCGAAGATTGAATTTGTTGGGGAAATGTGGCAGCCGGGGTTCCTTTCCGGGGACTGAACGGGAAGACGTGAATCTTCATAAACCCTGCCCGACGGCAGGTTTCCAGCGTTTGCTCAAAGTGCGAGTCGGTTTCGCCGGGAAATCCCACGATCACGTCGGTCGAAAAAGCGGGGTGTTCGAATTTTTCCCGGATTTGTGCGAGCTTATCGAGAAAGCGGTTGACCGAGTACCGGCGACGCATGAGGCGCAGAATTTCATCAGAGCCACATTGCAGCGATGGGTGAAACTGAGGGCAGAGATGTTCGCAGTTCGCCGCTGCCGAAATGAAGTCGTCGTGAATTTCGGCCGATTCGACACTCGATAGCCGCATGCGCCACGATCCCGGTATCTTGTCGAGCCGTTCGAAGAGATGCCACAAACGAAACGGTGCCCGCCCCGATTTGCCCCGCGTGATTTCGACGCCGTAATGGCCGACGTGAATGCCCGTGATGACGATTTCCCGATATCCATTGTCGATCAGTCGCCGGACTTCCTCTTCGATGTCGTGCGGCTCACGGCTTTTGAGTCCGGGACGAACGAAGGGAATAATGCAGTACGAGCATTTCAGAATGCACCCGTCCTGAACTTTCACAAAGGCCCGATGATGACCGTCGAAGCGCTCGATGCCGGTCGGCATTTCGGCGACGCCCAGGCGGGCGAGGACGTCGGGAAGTTCACGCTTATCGGAGACGACTTCAAACACGCCGGGCAGTTCGCTCAGAACCTCTGGGTCGCGAGTGGCGTAACATCCCATGACGAGCGTCTTGGTGCCGGGGTTGTCGCGTGCCAACTGGCGAATGAGTTGGCGTCCCTTGGAATCTCCCGCACTTGTGACAGTGCAGGTGTTGACGACGCACAATTCGGCGCTTTCGGATTCCGTCGCTTCCCGATAGCCGGAACCAAGCAGCGCTTCCTTGACCAGTTGCGTTTCGTACTGGTTGACTTTGCAACCCAGCGTCAGCAAGCGGCACGTTCTGGGGGCAAACGGCAGATGGCTTAGCCGCGGACGGTCCACAAGTGTCGCGCCGGAAATTGATGGATCAACGCTGTCCGGTCGATTGTCCATTTGATTTCGAAACTCGTCGCTGCTCCGGTCGAGACGCGATGGGACGGCGTTCGCCTACCTTTAATTGCCCGGTTTGGGGCCTTTTCGACGACGGCGTCGACGCGGTCTTCCAGTTCGGTTCGCTTCCTTCGTCGCGGTGTCTCCCGACTCGGCGGCTTCTTTTTCCATGGCCTCGGCACGGCGAGGATTCAGAATATAAGAGATCGCTTCTTCCCATGAGGGGACGTCGTGATAATCCCGGACGGATGGCTCTCCATCTTCATCCAGTTCATCCGCTTCCGTTTCCGTTTCTTCAAGTTCCCCTTCATCCAATTCTTCATCGCTGACTGCCGCCGTGGGGATGTCATCGTCGTCAAATTCATCATCCTCTTCGACGAATTCGGTGGGCGGGCTGGTCGCCGCCTTCGATTCTGCTTCTACCGGTTTCGGTTCCCCGCGGCGACGGCGCGAACGGCCGCGGCGACGCCTGGAAGATCGAGGCTTCTCGGCCGATTCACCTTCGGGTTCGCCGCTCATCGGCTCAGCGGTGTCATCCACAGTCTCTGGTGCTTCTTCCGACTCTTCTCCGACAACTTGTGGCGATATTTCAGTGACGTCTTTGGGTGTCGATGATTTCCGGCGTCGTCGACGCCGGCGTTTGCGTTCGGGACGATGCGTGACCGATTCAGCGGACTGATCCTTCCCGCTGACGGCTTCGAGTTCGACGATCTCATCGTCTTCGGCATCGACCGGCAGGTCAGCGGAAGTGTTAGCCCGCGCGGATGGAGTCTTGGTCTCCGTCTTCTTTTCTTCCCAGATACCCGTTCCGAAATCATCGTCCTGACGGCGGGGCGTCGGAGTGGGTGCGGTTCTTGCGGCATTGGGGCGCGCGGGGGGTTTTCCCGGTGGGGCCGCCGATCGAGGAGGTGGCCGTCGGTCTTCCGCGGCAAACGGTTTACGATGCGAGGTCGATTGCCGGGCGGGGCCGTCGTCGGTTTGCTTGTGAGATCCCCGGGACGATTCTTCCCAGTTCCAGTTCACGAGGGGATCCCAATACTCATCGGCTTCGGTTGAGGCGGGCTGATCCCCCTCTTTGGATTCGTGAGCCGCGATCGCCTCAGGCAATGTGATCCCCTCGGGATCGCTCTCATCATCTGTTATTTGGGCGAAAGGCTCATCTTCCTCATCCGCGAAATCGTCATCGTCGAGAAGTTCGTCCGACACCTGCACGGGGACGGCTTCTTCGGAATCCAATTCATCGTCGGCCAAGTCGTCATCGAGGTCATCGTCGTCGAGTTCATCCGCATCATCGACTTCATCATCATCCGCGAGGTCGTCATCGGACTCATCGTCGACGGTGAGTTCCAGTTCCAGATCCTCAAGCGACAAAGGCTCGTCGTCGGCATCGGCAGGGGTGAATTCAATACCAAAAAGATCCTCGGCGAGTGATTCCCAGGATTCATCAGGGTCGGGTTTAGGAGTTTGGTTGGTCATA
>JBJXGP010000495.1:0-9682 GCA_046160425.1 Planctomycetaceae bacterium | reverse complement strand
ATGCGCTCGACCGGCGAAGTCATGGGGATCGATCTCGAATTTCCCCTGGCGTTCGCCAAGAGTCAGATCGCGGCGGGAATTCAACTCCCCGCGTCGGGGACGGTCTTCATCAGCATGGCGAAGAACCATAAAGAGACAATGATCGAACCCGCGAAGCAACTGCGCGAACTCGGCTTCGATCTGGTGGCGACCGACGGGACGGCTCGCGTGCTCCGCAGCGCTGGCATCGACGTGGTGACCGTGCGAAAGTTGCAGGAAGGCCGACCCAATTTGCTCGACCTGCTCGCCAACGGACAGATTCAACTGATCTTCAACACTCCCAGCGGTAAAGGGGCACGGACCGACGAAGGACGCATTCGAGCCGCGTCGGTCATGTACGGCGTGCCGTGCGTAACGACGATCCCCGGTTGCCTCGCCGTGGTCAAAGCGATCGAGGCGATTCAGATCAACCCGATCCCGCGCGTGCAGGCGATTCAGGATTGGGCCGATTCGCCCAAAACGGTTGGACGATAATTACCTCATGGTTGTTTGCTGGTTCGTTGTAGCTGGCCTCTGTGAGGCCGGATCCTGCGGTCATTGACGTCGGCTACAATAGGAATCATTTCTCTTCAGTCAGGAGTTTCCTGCGGTGCGGTATATTCTCGGCTCACGCTCGCCGCGCCGGTTCGAATTGCTCAGTCAGATCGTCCCTGCCGAGCAAATTGAAGTTTTGCCCCCCCTCGTGGAAGAAGAGGCCGGGTTTGGTGGGTTGGCGACATTATCCGAAATCAAGTCGCGACTGCTGACGATCGCTAGTCACAAATGGGACGACGTATGCGGTCAAATCGCACAGCGCGACGATTCTCCACCTTTGATACTCACGGCGGATACGGTTGTCGTCGCGAGCGGGCCAACTGGCGAACCGGTCGCGCTGGAAAAACCTCCCGAAGGTGCTGTCTACGCCGCGACAATCCGCTGCTGGTTTCGCGAATATTACGCCGGGAAAACGCACTTGGTGCTGACGGCGTGCGTAATTGGCAGGCCAGGTGAAACCTTCGTCTCGCGCATCGCAACGACAGAGATCACGTTTCGATCCGACGTTGACCGCTGGCTCGATTGGTATATCGCGACCGGTGAGCCGCGCGGCAAAGCGGGTGGCTACGCACTGCAAGATCGAGGTTCCATTTTCGTGACGCGCGTCGAAGGGAGTTACAGTAACGTCGTCGGGCTTCCGCTGGAAGAGGTCATGTTGAGCTTACAGGAGTTGGGTGCTCACGATGTCTGAACGGACTCTGCGAATCGGCGAGCGCATCATCCCGACGCGCTACTCGCTTTCTCCCCTCGCCGGCTACACGCACCTGGCATTTCGACGGGCGATTCGCGAACTGGGGGGGCTGGGACTCGCCACGACCGACCTCGTTCAAGCGACGTTTCTCACTTCCGGGCACAAACGAACGCAGGAACTGGTCTCGACGGTCCCTGCCGATCAACCGATGTCGGTGCAAATTTACGGGGGTCGGCAGACGCACCTCATCGCCGCCGCACGCTGGCTGGAGGATCACGGATATCAGGGGGTCGATCTCAATATGGGCTGCCCGATGGCCAAGGTGACGGGGCAGGGGGGCGGCGCCCGACTGATGTGTGACGAATCCGGCGCGTGCAGCATCGTGGGTGAACTGGTCAATGCGGTGCGCATCCCAGTCACGGTCAAGATGCGGCTCGGTTGGGATCGGCAGAATCTGACCGCGCCCGCCCTCGCGCGCGAATTCGAGCAACTCGGCGTCGCGGCGATCACCATTCACGGCCGCACGCGGCAGCAAGGTTTTCACGGAACGGTCGATCTCGACGGCATTCGTGCGGTTGCGGAAGCCGTCGAACGGATCCCCGTGATCGGCAACGGCGACGTGCGAACAGTGGCCGATGCGTTCCACATGCGAGATTACACCGGTTGCGATGGAATAGCGATCGGTCGCGGGGCGTTGCTCGATCCGTGGATATTTCGCAAAATCGAACGCGCAGAACTGGCCCGCGACGATGCGCTCGATGAACCGACCGCCGCGGAGCAGATCGATTTCCTCGTGCGACACTTCACGCTGATGAGCGAACAGCACGGGGAATACGGTTGCATCCTGTTCCGCAAATTCGCGGCCTGGTACGGAGACCGTCTCGGCATCCCGGAAGATCTCGAAGATCGACTTCGTCAGTGTGCGACCTTCGGTGACTTCGAGTCGCTCGTACCGGAAATCCGCGAACGGCAAGGGCAGCGAATAAGTCGAGTCGCCACCGCGCTGCTCAAAGTCCCCAACGGCCCCAGCGAGCATTGGTGACCGTTCCAATTTCAGCGTCACACTCCCGCCGAGACTGTGGTGAGTGTATGCTATGAGGTCTCATTTCCGTAGCTCAAACACGCTGACCGTAACACTCGAGCGAATGCAACATTGAGGTCTCCGCATGGCCGAGATACATGATCTCCCATCATCCCGGCCGACAAACGTGCGGTTTCTCATTCTCAGTTTGGCCTGCGTGACGTCGTTTCTGCTGTATGCGCATCGTTCGACGTGGCAGTTTGTGGGGCCGGAACTGGCGAAGACGCACGGCTTCAGTCAAAAAGAGACGTCGTTGCTGTATAGCTGCTTCAGCATCACTTACGGGTCGCTGCCTATTCCATTGGGTGTACTGTGCGATTCGGTCGGCCCGTATTTGTTTCTCGGGGCGATCATTTTTCTCTGGTCGATTGCGACGGGATTGCAAGGATGGGTCACCAGCATCTTCGGCCTCGCCGCCGTGCGCGTGACGTTCGGAGCGGCGCAGTCGGGGTGTTATCCGGCGCTCAGTAAGGTGACGTATTCGTGGTTTCCGCCGAGTTCGCGGACGGTCATGCAGGGATTGATCGCGTCATTTTCCGGTCGCGTCGGCGGCGCGGTCTCGCCGATTCTTCTGGGAACGATTCTCATGGGCTATTGCAAACTGTCGTGGCAGATATCGCTGCTGATCATGGCAATCGTGGGAATCGTCTTCGGCGGCGTCTTCTTGTGGTTGTTTCGCGACAGCCCCCGCAGCGATTCCCGCGTGAACGATGCCGAGCGGGAACTCATCGATGAGGGGCGAGTTCCAACGTCACCGTCCGCGCGGGCCATTCTCCCTTGGAGCAAGGCGCTCAAGAACCGCAGCATGGTCTTCTTCCTGACGCAACAGGCCTTGAATGCCGGTGTCGATACGTTCTACATGGCCTTTCTGGGTGATTACTTTTTGAATGCCAAAGGCTACGACATTAAAGAGGCCGGCCTGCTGACGAGCATTCCGTTGTGGGGAGGCGCATTGGGTGGATTGATCGGCGGTTTCTGCAACGACTGGTTGATCCGCACGACGGGAAATCGCCGCCGCGCCCGCAGTACTGTCGCATTCGTCGGTTTCATTATCGGTAGCCTGATGATTTATCTGGTGTCCGAACTCGATAACGGAGTCGCCGCGGCGTGTGCCCTGTTCGGGGCGAAGCTGTTCATCGACACGACGCAGCCGACGGTTTGGGGCACATGCACCGATCTCGGCGGGCGATTCTCGGCGACGGTTTTGGGGATCATCAACACAGCCGGCATGGTCGGCGGTCTTGCAGTCCCGTTTATATTCGGGTTCATCCTCGATGCAAACATGCTCGACAAAGTCGTTGACGGGAAGTTGACAAAAATCCCGGACTACCAACCGGTCCTGATCGTCATCGCCATTGCATACGTTCTCAGTGCGTTCTGCTGGTTGTTTATCGATTGTTCGAAACCGATTGAGGAGGCAGATGGCTCGTCGTAGACTTGTGGAGCTTATGGCAGTATTTCCATCGCCTGTCCAACTCACACCCTGACCGCTTCCGCCGGTTGATCGAGATCGTCGCGGTATCGCTGGCGGATCAGCTTGATAATGTCGCTCACAAAATCATCGACTTGTTCCGGCGCGCGGCCGATGTAACGCTGCGGGTCGAGTGCCGCACTCAGGTCTACTGTCGAGAACGCGGGTTCCTGTTGCAGTCGTTCCAGCAGGTCGTTCGCCAAGCCGTGTTCTTTCACCTGTCGCGCCGCAGCTTGGCTGTGCCGGCGGATCTGTTCGTGTAAATCCTGCCGGTCTCCGCCTGCCTGGACACCCGCCATCAGGATCTCTTCCGTTGCCATGAAGGGGAGTTCCTCAAGCAAATGCTTCCGGATCACCTGCGGATAGACCACCAATCGATCGGCGACGTCGCGATACAAAATCAGAATCGCATCGCTGGCGAGAAACGCTTGCGGAATGACCAATCGGCGATTGGCGCTGTCGTCGAGGGTCCGTTCCATCCACTGCGTGGCGGCGGTCTGCTGTGTACTCGAACTGAGACTGAGGACAAAACGCGACAGGCCGCACATTCGCTCGCAGCGCATGGGATTGCGTTTGTAGGCCATCGCCGACGATCCGATCTGCTTTTCCTCGAACGGCTCTTCGATTTCCTTGCGGCTTTGCAGAATCCGCAAGTCGGTCCCGGTTTTGTGGGCGGACTGAGAAATTCCGCCGAGCGTCTCCAGCACCTGGGCGTCGACTTTGCGGCTGTAAGTCTGACCGGTCACCGGGTACGATTCGTCGAATCCCATCTTCCGGGCGACGAGCCGATCGAGTTCTTTGACCTTCCCGTGATCGCCCTGAAAGAGTTGCAAAAAGCTTGCCTGCGTGCCGGTCGTCCCTTTCACGCCGCGGAATTTGAGCTGCGCGAGTCGATGTTCGATTTCCGCAAGATCGAGAACGAGATCGTAGCACCATAGCGTTGCCCGCTTGCCGACCGTCGTCGGCTGGGCCGGTTGCAAGTGAGTGAAACCAAGACAGGGCAAAGCCCGATATTCATTTGCGAATCGGGCGAGCGCATCGATCACCCCCACCAGCCGTTTGCGGACCAGTTGCAGGCTTTCGCGCATCTGGATCAGTTCGGTGTTGTCGGTGACGTAGCAACTCGTGGCGCCGAGGTGAATGATGGGCCGGGCATTCGGACAGAGATCTCCGTATGCGTGAATGTGTGCCATCACATCGTGGCGGAGTTCGCGCTCGTACTTCGCCGCGGCGGCAAAATCGATGTCATCGACCGCCGCACGGAGTTCATCGATCTGTTCCTGACGGATATCGAGACCGAGTTCCCGCTCAGACTCTGCCAAGGCAACCCACAAACGCCTCCATGTGGAATGTTTCGTCTGCGGCGACCACAATCGGCTCATCGCGGCGGAAGCATATCGACTGATCAAGGGGTTTTCGTATACGTCGGCGTTCACAATCACCTGTGTCCTCTTTTTTTACGAAAAGATCATCAATTCACCACAAAAATCGGCGTCAAAGTATCGGTGCGGTTTTCGGAAACCATACCAGCCGTTATGATAACAAATTGTTATTGGCAGTGACCGTCAAACGAACTTAAAATACAGACCTCACAATACATCATATCGAGAAAATGTCATGTCCACACCGTTAGAAACCCTGGTTGCCTGCGGAACGAAATTATGGCTGGATAGCGTCGATCCTGAATTCGTGCGGCAGAATCGACAATTCGGCGCCACGGGGGCGACTTCCAACCCGATCATCATTTCCGACTTGATCAAGACCGGCCGATTCGACGCCGACTTGAAATCGCTCATGGATCAAGGACTCAATGACGAAGCGGTTGCCTGGCAGATGACCGATCGACTCGTTCGGCAGGCACAGGAGGCGTTCGCCGAAGTCCATCGGTCGACGAGCGGAAACGACGGTTACGTCAGCTTCGAACTCGATCCTCTGCTGGAAGACGCGGCGTGCCCGTTGTCGATTCCCGACCGTACTGCGAAGTATATCGAACTGGGGAAAAAATGGTCCGCCGGGCACACGAATCGCATGATCAAAGTCCCTGCAACACCAGCGGGACTCGGTGCGCTCGAATCGCTCACCGCCGCCGGAGTGACTCTCAATGTGACGCTGATTTTTTCGATGCGGCAATATCACGCAGCCCGCGATGCGATCTGGCGCGGTGCGACGCGGCGAACATCGCTGGACGGTTTCAAATCGGTCTACAGTATTTTCATCAGCCGCATCGACGTTTACACGAAACAGCACGTGCCGGAGTTATCTCCCGCGGCTCAAGGATTGGTCGGGATCGTCAATTCGCAGAAGATCTGGTCTGACAATCAGCGGTTCTGGGCGAATAAGGGATTGAAACTTCAGCAGGAGATCATCTTCGCCAGCACGGGGACGAAAGACCCGAAAGATCCTTCGGACAAATACGTGGGGGCACTCGCCGGCTCCGACATTCAGACGAATCCCCCCGCGACGAACGCTGCGATTCAGCAGTTAGCCGGCAAGGTATATCAGCGCACGGTCGATCAATTTCCCCCGCAAAGCGTGCTCGACGAGATCAATCAGTATGTCGATTTCGCGAAACTGGAGTCGGTCCTGATGGATGAAGGACTCAAGAAGTTCGCCGACCCGCATAAAGGGTTGATTCAACTCATCGGTGAAAAACGGAATGCATTGCAATGAGGTGTGAGTCGATTATATTCCAGAAGGTAAACTCCCATTGCGAAGCGACAGTTCGGCGATCTCGATTGCGGTTTCGTCCAATCCGACTTCCCGCATCTGCTTGAGAACGGCGTCGATGTCGTAAGAGACGCGTCGAATTTCCACGCGGCCGTTGTCGATCACGGCATACGAGCAGCGGGGATCGCCGTCACGCGGTTGCCCCACGCTGCCGGGGTTGATGATCTGTCGTCCGTCCTCGAGCGTGATGTGCAACGGGATATGCGTATGGCCGACGCAAACATAATCAACCTCCTGCCCTTCCAGACGGACGCTCCAGGCTTGAGGGTTGTCGTACAGGTATTCCTCCATAGGGTCGCGGGGAGTGCCGTGGACGAGTAAGAAACGCTGGCCCTCCAGCGTCAGCGTTCGCGTGACCGGGAGCCTGCCGAGATACTTGAGACGTGCGGGAGAGAGCAGCTCCCAATGTTTTGGTCGCGTGAACGAAGCGAGTTGTCGATACCCGGCACCGGGTCGCACGGGGACGCGCTGCGCCACCGCATGATCGTGGTTTCCCCGAACCACGGCCGCCGTATGCTGGCGCACCCAGTCGATACAGGGGACGGGGTCGGTACCGTAATCCACGATGTCGCCGGTACACAAACAAACGTCAAATGGTTCTGTTATCGCCGACAACGCCGGCCAGTTGGAGTGAATATCGGCGATGAGAAGGATTTTCATCGGAAGATTTTCCGTGACGCGCAGATGAACTCAAGCAAAGAATATTATGTGTTCGCACGGGTGTGTCTCATTACGAAATCTTTATTGTACGGTCTGAGTAATAGAAAGTCTCACTTGACCTTGATAGCGTGTTGTGGTTGTAATAGACAGGTCTTCACGAACAGCATGAGGAGTCAGGCATGGATCGGACCGTTGAGAGTTTGACACTGCGAGAAAAATTCACCGAGGGAGAACGCCTCGTGCGGGATTTGATCGAACATCTCGAGCGCGGGTTTCTTCCCAAGGTCGACAACTTTCGCCGATTGGTCGATCTTAAGGTGACGGCCATCGATCAGGTTGAAGACAATACCATCCGCAACCAGGCGAGCGGTTTGATCGAGAGCGACCAATACACCGAAATTCTGGTGGAACGGCTTTCCCTGGTCTTGAATGCGATTACGTCGGAAACCAGCCGCATGGTCAACGAGGGTTGAAGTGACGGCAGCGATTCGGGCAGTTCTCGCACTCGACTGGGCCTAGCGTTTTGCGATACCGGGGGGAGCGTGTCTTGTTCCCCTGAGTGTCGAACGCGGCGGACTGTGAGACGTCCGATTTTCGCAGCGGTTTTACGATCCGGATGCGTATACGATTTCTACTCGTGGTTCGGCGCGAAATCGGCAAAATTTGCGGATTGGGGTAGAAAACCGCTCCGCACCAAGTTACGATAAAGCTCAACATATTTCTTGTTACGTCTTATGCAGCATTCTGTTGCGTCATTTTTTCAGGAACAGGCGCGGAAAAGTTTCACTTCGCGCTGATAGACGATCCCGCTCGGCTCAGTGTTGATATCTCTCGTGCGGAGATTTGACTGTTTTTTTTGAAAAAAACTTCCGATGGATTGGACTAACCGGCGCATAAAATGAGCTTGCGACGTACGGTCGGCCGCGAAACCCATCCCATCATCAATTGCCGTTCGCACATCAATCTGGCGGCAGGGTATGACGTCACCCGACAGTTCACGACGATCGAACTTGTTTCACCGACTGAAAATCAAGCATTGAGGCCGATTTTTTCATAGAAACTGCGCTGATCAGAACGCACACCTTTCGAGGACGAATGCGGCAGAAATAACGGGAAACCGCCACAGAAACAGGGTCATGAGCACTTTACCGGATTCACAACTCGGGTTAACGGAACAACTGAAAATCATGTTCCCCAAACCTGAAGCCATCCACCAGGAAGAGGAATCGCTGACGGTCCTCAATCCTGAACGAAGGCCGTCCGGAATCGGCAAATCGGGTTCATCCTTACAGAATTTTCCGGCGACAGGATCATCGAACCTTCCCGGGATGCCGGCGTCGACGGTTTGGCATCGCTTATTTCCCGCAGGCGCATCCGACCCGGTTATCGGCGACCAGTTGCCGGCTGATCCGCGCGGAGTTCAAATCGGTCACTTCGAAATCGAACATCGCATCGGCAGCGGAGGGATGGGGGCCGTATTTCGCGCTCTCGATCTGCGGCTCAATCGGGACGTAGCCCTCAAAGTCTTGTCGCCCGCCTTGTCGCGTGATCCGGCGGCGGTGAAACGCTTTCAGAACGAGGCCCGCGCTGCGGCCCGACTCGATCACGAAAATATCGCACGCGTCTTCTTCATCGGTGAAGATCACGGCTTGAATTTCATCGCCTTCGAGTTCATCACCGGGACGAACGTCCGCGACCTGATTCGCCAACGCGGACAACTCAACGTTGCGGAAGCAGTGAATTATACGCTGCAGATCGCGGCAGCACTTCAGCACACGGCGGCTCACGGCGTCGTCCATCGGGACATCAAACCGTCGAACATCATTATCACCCCCAAAGGCCGGGCCAAGCTGGTCGATCTGGGTCTGGCCCGCAGCGAGAAGAGCGACGGATCGGTCGACCTGACGATGGCCGGCACGACTCTGGGAACGTTCGATTATATCTCTCCCGAACAGGCCAAAGATCCCCGCAACGTCGACGTGCGCAGCGATATCTATTCGCTCGGCAGCACTTTGTACAACATGTTGACGGGTGAGCCTCCTTATCCTGAAGGGACGATGTTACAGAAACTCCTCGATCATCAGCGAAACGCCGCACCCGATCCGCAGACGAAAAATCACCGCGTGCCGCCGGCATTGTCGCAGATTGTCCGGAAGATGATGGCAGGTGAAGTCGATCGCCGCTATGCCTCGCCCGATCTGCTGATCAAGGATTTGATGCCGATCGCCGCCGGTTATGGTTTTCGCGGGGTGAGTGCCGAGGGTCTGGTCTGGATGTCCCACGAACCCCACCGCCCCGGGTTTGCACAGCGCAATCTTGGCTGGATGATCATGACGACGGCCCTGTTGCTGTTCGTCGCGGTGCTCGATCGGTATCCCCGCCTGGGGCAAGAGAACTCGTCGGCCCGTTCGATCGCAAGCGTACCGAACACGTCGGCGACTGCCGCGACTTCGCGCTCAGCAGACGAGGCGAAGGGATA
>JBJXGP010000494.1:0-3916 GCA_046160425.1 Planctomycetaceae bacterium | reverse complement strand
ATCGTCCTCTTCAGCAACCGGCGATGCAGGCGGTCCTCGACGGCCGCGATTCGGTCGTCGTACTGCCGACGGGGGGAGGAAAATCGCTCTGCTTTCAAGCCCCGGCGATGTGCGCCGATGGGCTGGCGATCGTCGTTTCTCCCCTCATCTCGCTGATGAAAGATCAAGTCGACGCCCTGGTGAGTTGCGGCGTGCCGGCGGCGTGCGTGAATAGTTCGAACTCTGCGAAAGATCGGCGGCGCATTGCGGATGAAATCGAACGCGGCCAATTGAAACTGCTGTACGTCGCCCCCGAACGGCTCGTGATGGAACACACGCTCGAATATCTCAAGGGGATCGACGTCTCGTTCTTCGCCATCGACGAGGCGCACTGCATCAGCGAATGGGGACACAACTTTCGTCCCGAATACCGCTCGCTCAAGCTGTTGAAAGAGGTGTTTCCCGACATCGCCGTGCATGCCTACACGGCGACGGCAACGTCGCGCGTGCGCGAAGACATCGTGCAGCAACTGGGGTTGTCCGATCCGCAGGTGCTTGTCGGTTCGTTCGACAGGCCGAACCTGTTCTACAAAGTCGAACGTCGACGCGACCGGCTCGCCCAGATTCTCGATGCCCTCGAACGTCACGCCGGCGAATCGGGGATCATCTACTGCATCAGCCGCAAGGATGTCGACGAGACCAGTTCAGTGTTGAACCAGCGGGGATATCGGACGCTCCCCTATCACGCGGGGATGAGCGACGACGATCGCCAGCGAAATCAGAACGCCTTCATGCAGGAACAGGTCGACGTGATCGTGGCGACCGTCGCCTTCGGCATGGGGATCGACAAGTCGAATGTCCGCTTCGTCATTCACGCCGGGATGCCCAAATCGCTCGAAGCCTATCAGCAAGAGAGCGGACGCGCGGGTCGCGACGGCCTCGACGCCACCTGTTATCTGTTCTATTCGGGTTCCGATATCACCGTCTGGAAGAAACTGCTCGACGACCTCGAAGGCGAAGCGCGAGAGGGGGCCATGTCGTCGCTCTCGGCGATCTCCGATTACTGCACCGGCGTCGTCTGCCGGCATCGCGGCCTCATCGAATACTTCGGACAGCGGCTCGACATCGACAACTGCAACGCCTGCGACGTCTGCCGGGGAGAATTGAATCTGCTCGACGATGCGCTCGTCGTGTCGCAGAAGATTCTCTCGTGCGTCGTCCGGCTGAATCAGAAATTCGGCGGCGATTACACGTCACAGGTCCTCGCCGGGTCGAAGGATCAGCGGATCACATCGCTGGGTCACGACCGCTTGAGTACGTGGGGCCTGCTCGCCACGCATGGCAAGCAGAACATCCGCGACTGGATCGAGCAACTCGTCGGTCAGGGGTTTCTCGAAAAAATTGGCGAGTACAATACGCTGTCGGTCACCGAAAACGGCTGGCGGCTGCTGCGCGGCGAGGATCAACCCCGCTTGCTCCAGCCCCGAAAAAAAGCGAAAGCCGAACGCTCGCGTTCGCGGAGCGTCGAAAAGGTTTCATCCGCCGATGCCGAGTACGATGTTGATCTGTTCGAAGCACTGCGCGGTTTACGCCGGCGCAAGGCGCATGAGATGCACGTCCCCCCGTACATCGTCTTCAGCGACTCCGCCTTACGCGACATGTCCCGCCGCCGCCCCTCAACGCACGCGGGGTTTCTGGAAGTCAAAGGAGTCGGAGAGAAGAAAGCCCAGGACTACGCCGAGGAGTTTGTGAATTTCATCGTGGCGCATTGCCGGAAACACGGGTTGTCGATGGATGCCGGGGATTGAGGTGAGGTGGTTTTCATTGGATGGGCTCGTCGAAGAATTTTCCGTTGATCCTCGCCGACGGCGGTTTTCACGAAGCTGTGACCCTGCCACGGGTAGAAGAAGTGCAAGCCGGGGCTGGTCCAGTTTTCGTAACACCGCGACCCCTTCCCGCCGCTCAACATCAAAGTTAGTCCCTCCCCGATTTCTTCTCGCCGTCAACAGTATTCCCTATTGGCTGGCGTGATGAATCAAAAGGCAAAAAACCAAAGGCACACCGGCTCTGCCAGTGCCACCCGAAAAAAGGCGAGGTTCTTCGTGTCAAATCCGTTCGAGGGTTGCACCGGCAACAGCCTGATGGTACGCGAAGCTGCACGATTGCAGACGTCTTGTTAGAATGTGCAGTCACAATCAATTCCTTTTTATGCGGCTCAATGCGAGTTTTCCACAGCATCTGGGGGTTTCATTGCAGCGCTATTTTTACTCAGATGACGTTAATGCTTTCATCCAGAAGGATGACCATGCAATTCTTGGCATCCTCGCAACGAACAATACATTCGGACTAGATGCAACACAGAGAGACGCCTGGATTGAGGAGATCCGGATCCTAAAGTCGGCACTTGCTGAAATTCCTATTTCGGGGCAGGTCTATCTTGAATATTCGATCCCACGGCTCGGAAAACGCGTTGATGCCGTCGTGCTATTCGGGCAAGTTATTTTTGTCGTCGAGTTCAAGGTTGGCGAGAAGGGTTACCCGTCACACGCTCTCGATCAAGTCTGGGACTATGCCCTTGATCTAAAGAATTTTCATGAAACAAGTCACGACGCAGTCATTGCGCCGATACTCGTGTCAACAGAAGCCCCTGATATTGTAACCGTCACGATAGACTCATATCACGAAGACCGCGTGTTACAGCCGATTGCCTGTAACCCGAAGTCATTATCGAATGCGATTCAGGGCGTACTTTCCGCATTCAGTGGTCTACCAATTGATCCACACGTTTGGCAGGGTGGTCGGTATTCCCCTACACCGACTATTATTGAAGCTGCGATGGCGCTTTACAATGGGCACTCGGTTGCGGAGATCTCACGTAGTGATGCGAGCGCAACGAATCTAACCGTAACGACGGCTTGTGTCGAAGAGACGATTCGCTGGGCACGAGATAATTCTCGCAAAGCAATCTGTTTCGTGACTGGCGTTCCGGGTGCCGGAAAGACACTCGTGGGACTCAATGTCGCTACCAAGCACATCGACAAGAACGAAGGACTTCATAGTGTCTTTCTATCGGGAAATGGTCCGTTGGTTGCAATTCTTCGCGAAGCATTGGCACGAGACAAGGTTCTTCGAGAGCGAGCAGGTGGAAGAAAGATGACAAAGGGCGAAGTGCTGAGTGAAGTGAAAATGTTCATTCAGAATGTGCATCACTTTCGCGACGAATGTCTCGTTGATGCCGCGCGTCCGCCAATCGAGCACGTTGCCATTTTTGACGAGGCCCAGCGAGCTTGGAATCGCGAACAAACAACAAACTTCATGCTGAGAAAGAAGAGACGATCGGGGTTCGACCAATCAGAACCAGAATTCCTCATTTCGTGTCTTGATCGCCATACCGACTGGGCCGTCGTAATCTGTCTGGTGGGTGGCGGTCAAGAAATCAATACCGGTGAAGCGGGCATTAGCGAATGGATTGACTCTGTTTTGCGATCTTACCCGGACTGGCAGCTTTTTATATCATCACGACTGGTTGACAACGAGTACGATGCCGGCGCCGCGATTTCGAAGGTTCGCGCACATGGACATTTTATCATTCGCGATGAGCTTCACCTATCCGTTTCAATGCGATCATTTCGTGCTGAAAACGTTTCACACTTCGTGAAATATCTTTTAGATATCGACGTTGAACGAGCACGCAATGTCTATGCCGAACTGTGCGGGCGGTATCCTATCGTGACAACTCGCGATCTTCAAAAGGCGAAGCGGTGGATTAAAGAACAAGCCCGCGGATCAGAACGATATGGAATCGTTGTTTCGTCCGAGGCGCAACGATTGAAACCACACGCAATTGATGTACGAACAAAGGTTGACCCTGGACTTACCCACAAATGGTGGGCGCCTTGAGAAGAGTGTAAACTCTGAGACAAGGAGCAGACATCAT
>JBJXGP010000493.1:0-5358 GCA_046160425.1 Planctomycetaceae bacterium | reverse complement strand
CCCCTTCTTTCGTGACGGCGACTGGGGCCGAGTAACTCGGCTGTTCGCGGAGGGCCTTCCAGATCGTCTTGCCGGTTTTCGTCGAGAACGCAACGACCCCCGCCTCTTCGCGGTCGCCGCCGACGTTCACGAGAATCTTATCGCCGACGATCATCGGCGTGCTTCCCGCGCCGAAGTATCCTTCGCGGGCCTTGTAGTCGTCGTGGGTCTTGCGCTCCCACAACATGTTCCCGGTTTTGAATTCGAGGGCGCGCAATACTCCTTGAGCGGAATACAAATAGACGCGATCCTTCTCGATCAACGGCACACAGCGTGGCCCGCTGTCTTCGCTCACTTGCGCGGTGAACGTCGTGGGAAATTCTTTCGTCCAGACCGACTTGCCGGTCGCGGTCGAGAACGCTTCGACGAGATCGACGTCCCCCTGGCGATGGTAGACGATCCCCACTTTGCCGACGACGGCGACTCCGGCGTATCCCTGGCCGAGCGGTTTGCGCCAGACGACGGGCGGACCCTTTTCAGGCCAACGGTCGGCGAGGGTTTCGTTCTCGGCCTGACCGTTGCGTTGCGGCCCGAGAATTTGCGGCCAATCCCCGGCGCAAACGAGATCGTGCGGCAAGGTGGTGAGGCCGACGAACAGGAATAATATTTGGACCAACGTCGTTCGCATGGGTGCCTCGTTTCAGACATCGCGGTGGGCACAACCCACCATACGGCTTGTTGTAGCCGAGGTCTGCGACCTCGGTCCGGCCTCACAGAGGCCAGCTACAATTTCAATTCGACTATCTCCGCGAGTTGAGCAGCTTGATGAATGCCTTCATGAAGGGAGCGTTGTCGTGCCAGGTGCGGGCGGTGATGAGATTGCCGTCGACGACGCACGGCTCATCGACGTAGATTCCTCCCACCATTGTGGCATCGAGTTCGCACTTGGCGACGGTCGTCACCTTGCGTCCTTGCAGACAATTCGCCGACGCCGGGATTTCGATCCCGTGACAGACGCTCGCCACCGGCAGGTTGTTCTTGAAGAAATATTGCGTGATGTTGAGCAGATCGACGTCATAGCGAATGTATTCGGGAGCACGCCCTCCAGAGAGAAACAACCCGACGTATTCATCGGGCTTCACATCGCGAAAGGCGATGTCGGCCTGCATGTGATAACCGGCGGTTTCGCGAGTGATATCCCAACCGGGCGGGCGCTCGTGCAGCACGAGTTGATAAAGCCGTTTATCCGGGGCGGCGACGACCGGTTGATAACCATCTTCCATCAGCCGGAAGTATGGATAAAACGTATCGAGACATTCGGTAGCATCGCCAATGACGATGAGAACTTTGGACATGTAAACCTCATGAGCAAGCGGGCTTTTACCGTAGAGAAACCGTCGCAGAAGATTATAACGAATCGCTGTGGTGGTTTGAATGCAGCGGAGGGGGCCTTTCCATCACGATCCCCCGACGTTGATGTTATTGCTCCCATCAGGAATTGCTTATAGAATGATGTTGCTCATTTTTCACGGGAAGTGGAATTTCTTGCAATGCGGATATTCCCAGGCGATCTCGCAATCGAAAAGCAGGAACCTGACCGATGCGAATGATTTCATTGATCCGCAGCATCCTGTGTCCTGCTTTAATGGCAACTGCGGTTGCAACGGGGGCCGAGAACGATCAGCCGCGAGACGAGCGAGCGGGGATTGAGTATTTCGAATTACACATCCGGCCGTTACTTGTCGAACGATGTTACGAATGCCATTCATCGGAATCAGACCCGATTGAAGGGGGACTGCGATTGGATTCTCGCAGCGGATGGCAGGCGGGAGGAGATTCCGGTCCGGCTGTCGTTCCCGGAAAGCCCAACGAAAGTCGGCTGTTAAAGGCCGTGCTTTATCAGGATCCGACGCTGGCCATGCCTCCGGATAACGCGCTGTCGAAGCGCGAGATCGAGTTGCTTCACAAGTGGATCGAAATCGGTGCGCCGGACCCTCGAAGTGAGGCCAATCAACCGGAAACGAGCGCGCCCGATTTTGAGATCGCCCGGCAGTTCTGGTCGTTTCGCGCGGTCGTTGAGCCGGTGCCGCCGACGGTGATGAATGAGGACTGGGTTCAGTCGCCGATCGACCGCTTTGTTCTCTCTCGCCTCGAAGAGAATCACCTGACGCCGGTTCAACAGGCCTCCAAGAACGTGTTGATTCGTCGCGCTTACCTCGACCTGCTCGGCCTGCCGCCGACTCCCGATGAGGTGACTGAGTTTCTGGATGACGAATCGATCGATGCCTGGCCGCGGCTCGTCGATCGACTGCTGGCGTCACCACATTACGGCGAACGCTGGGGGCGACATTGGCTGGACGTGGCGCGTTACGCCGACGATCAACTGCGCACCGAATACTACTATCGCGACCTTCCGCACGCCTGGCGCTATCGCGATTGGGTCGTCCAGGCACTGAATGACGACTTGCCCTACGACCGCTTCGTGCTGCAACAACTCGCCGGCGACCTGCTTGTCGAAGAGTTCGGACTCGAATCGACGGCAGCGACGGGATTCATCGCGCTGGGGATGATTTACCAATCCGATGGCAACACGCCCGAAGGTCTGGCCGTGGCGGAATCCGAGACGCTCGACGATCGCGTCAATACGGTCACTCAAGGATTGCTCGGCTTGACGGTTTCGTGCGCGCGCTGTCACGACCACAAATTCGATCCGGTTCCGACGGAGGACTATTATTCGCTCGCGGGAATTTTTCGGAATGCGAAGTATGCCGAGGATGCTCCGCTCGCCTCTCAGGATGTGGTCGAGCAATATTGCCGAGCGCAGCAGGAAATCTCCCAGGTCAAAGAGCAATTCGCCGAAGCCGAGAAGGCGAAAGACGGCGATATGCTCGCCGTGCTGCAAGCAGAACTCGCGCGGCAAGAACAAGCCGCCCCGCCGATTTTTCCGCAAGCTCATGCCCTGTTAGAGAGCGGCAATGTAGACATGCGGGTCGCATTGCGGGGCAACCTGCTCAAGCCGGGACCGATTGCCCCCCGCCGCTTTCTGCGAGTGCTGGCTGGAGATGAGCGACCTCAATTTGCTCAGGGGAGCGGCCGGCTGCAACTGGCTCGGGCAATCGCCAGCCCCCAAAACCCGCTCACGGCTCGCGTCATCGTCAACCGCATCTGGCAGCATCATTTTGGCAACGGCATCGTCACGTCCGCCAGTAACTTTGGAGTATTGGGTGAACCCCCCACTCATCCGGAATTGCTGGATTGGCTCGCCGCAAGATTTTTGGCGACAGGGTGGTCTATCAAGGGCCTGCATCGCGAGATTCTGCTCTCCTCGACATACCAGCTCTCATCACAATACGACGAACACAACGATCGCATCGACGGCGGCAACCGTTGGCTGTGGCGCATGAACCGCCGCCGCCTGGATGTCGAGTCGATTCGCGACAGTCTGCTGGCGGTTTCGGGTGAACTCGATCGCCGCATCGGCGGTCCTCCCGAAATCGATTTGCTGGCCAGTCGTCGTCGGACAATTTACGGAGCCGTCCGCCGGGATACCAAAAGCGACGCCGATGAATTACTGCGCACGTTTGATTTTCCCAACCCGCGAATCAGCAGCAGCGGTCGATCATCGACCACGATTCCGCAACAACAGCTTTTTTTCCTGAACAGCACATTCATGATTGAGCGCGCCCATGCGCTGGCTCTCCGCGTGACGGATCTTCCCGAGAATACATCGGACGCCGCCAGGATTCGCCACGTTTTCCTGTTGGTATTCGGTCGCGAAGCATCGCGCGAGGAGCTCGACCTTGCCGATTCATTCTTCGCCGCCGATGCCGCCGAAGGTTCCACTGAATCGCAGACGCGGCTCGAACAATTCTGCCAGGTCCTGATGAGTTCGAACGATTTTTTGTTTATTCCATAATGGCCCGACTCGAAAACGAGGGATTGCGCATCGTGCCCGGTATGATCTGAATGTTTTGAAATCGGAGTTCAACACAACTATGGCACAACCGCCCATCCATTCACGTCGTGAATTCCTGATGCGATTTGGTGGGGGTACCGGCCTGCTCGGACTCGGCTCGCTGCTGGCGGAGCAGAATTTGACGACGTCCGCCGGGGGAGCGGATGCTCTGCCCGGGAGCATTGGCCCCGATTCGAAGATTCCGCACTTCGCTCCCAAGGCGAAGCGATTGATCCATCTGCTGATGAACGGCGGCCCGTCGCATCTCGATACGTTCGACTACAAACCGCTGCTGGAGAAGTATGAGGGCCAGCGACCGGCTGCCGTCGATTTGCGAACTCAGCGAAAGACAACCGGGATTTTGAAATCGCCGTTCGGGTTCGCGCGGCACGGCGAGTCGGGACTGTGGGTCAGCGAACTGTTTCCGCACGTGGCGCAGCATATCGACGAACTCTGCGTGATTCACTCCATGCACACCGATATTCCCGAGCACGTATCGGGACTGCTGATGATGGACATCGGGGCGAATCAGCCGAACCGCCCGAGCATGGGTTCTTGGATCACTTATGGGCTGGGAACGGAGAATCAGAATTTGCCGGGTTTTGTGGTATTGTGCCACCGCGGTCATCCGCGGCCGGGACCGACCGGATGGGACAGCAGTTTTCTGACCGGCGCTTCATCCGGCACATACATCGACACCTACAAGATGGAACCGGGGAGGGTGCTTCCCGATCTGCGCAACCCGCACCTCTCGCTGCCGCAACAACAGCGACAGCTTGAATTGCTGCAGCGAATGAATCGGCTCGATCTCGAACAATCCGAAAAGAATCTGGCGCTGGAGGAACGCATCAAGTCGCTCGAACTGGCGTTCCGGATGCAGTTCGCCGCGCCGGAGGCTTTCAACATCTCGCAGGAATCGAAGGCCACGCTCGATATGTACGGCATTGGGCCGGAGCCGACGTATTTTGAAGCAGGTCATCGAAAATGCGGTGGATTCGCCGAGGGTGCGCTGATCGCGCGGCGACTGTCCGAGCGCGGCGTGCGGGTCGTGCAGCTCGCATTCGCTCCGGATATTCCGTGGGACGATCATACGGATATCCGCGATCATCGGCCGAAAGCATTCGAATGCGACCGTGCGATCGCAGCGCTATTGAGCGATCTCAAGTCGCGGGGATTGCTCGACGAAACGCTGGTGCTCTGGGGTGGCGAATTCGGACGCACGCCGACGACCGATGTCAGCGAAAACAAACCGGGCCGCGATCACAACCACTATGGTTTTACGGTGTGGCTGGCCGGAGGCGGAGTCAAGGGGGGCTTTACGCATGGTGCGACCGACGAGTTCGGTATGCGAGCCGTCGAGAAACGGATGCATGTCCATGACCTGCACGCCACCATTTTGCACCTCATGGGCCTCGACCATCAGC
>JBJXGP010000492.1:0-5276 GCA_046160425.1 Planctomycetaceae bacterium | reverse complement strand
GGCGGACAAGCCGCCAGTGCCACCCGCGTTGAGTGCCACTCGTCGAAGGTACTGGATTCCGTGAGCAGTAAACTCAGCAGAAAAATCCCCCACACATATGATTTCCAATACTCCCACATCCGAATCGAAGAGCAGCCCGTCGTCCGCGGTGACGGTTGCCGATCCCCCCAACGGACGCGATACTCCTTCGAACGAACTGCAATTGAATTCCGCCGAAACCGCGAAAGAACCGCTGGCACACGCCGGCATGTTGGAAGATCATTTGCCCGAACGGTGGCGAGTGACGTCGGCGGTCCCCATCCTGACCCTCGTGTTGGGACTTGGGTATATTTTGCTCAGTTACTTGCCGTTATGGCATACCGATCTGTGGGGACATTTGTCGTACGGGCGTTGGATCGCACAGACGGGACAAATTCCGCAAACCGAACCGCTCATGCCTTTGTCAACCGGCGTGCCATTCGTCGACACGGCGTGGTTGAGTCAATGGCTGGGGTATCAGGCCTATCAAGTGTATGAACTGGCCGCACTACAAGGTTTATTTGCGATCGGAATCACCGCCTGCCTGACACTGTTCGTCTGGAACACTTATCGCCGGACCGAAAGCATCACCTGGACGCTGTCGGGACTGGCGATTCTCATCGGCCTCAATTGGATGCAATGGAGCATTGCCCGTCCGCAGATCGCAGGGCAATTGTGCTTTTTTATTCTGTTGTCGCAACTCACGTCACAGCGACGGCCCCGATGGCAGATCGCCGGAATCCCGATCTTGTTTGCCTTGTGGGCCAATTTGCACGGTTCGTTTCTCGTGGGGCTGGCTTGCCTGGGAGCGAGCTCCTTCGGTCGCGCTCTCGATGTCCTCCGCCGGTCAAAGAGCATACGGGCCATCTGGCACGGTTCGTCTTTCAAGCGGGAATTGCTGCTGCTGGAATTGGCAGCGACAGCCGTGCTGATCAATCCTTACGGACTGGGTCTGTACCGCGAAGTGCTCTCGTTTTCGGACGCTTCGAATTTAAGCGATCTGATCGAGTGGCAACCCCTGACGTTGCAGATGAAGCAGGGAAAAATATTCGTCGCCGTCGTCATCGGTTTGATGATGATTCTGCGATACAGTCCGCGCCGGATTTCGGCGCGCGAATGGTTGTGGCTGGTCGGCCTCGGCTGCGCCACGTTATCGTCCTCTCGCTTGATCGTATGGTGGGCACCGTGGGCCGCGTGGTTCTTTGTGATCCACGGCCACGCCGCATGGAGATCCCGCCGCATAGAAACATCGCCGGTCGCGCCCCGTATGACCAGCGGGAAATGGACGGTTGCGACACTGGGTTTGATCTGGATCGCGTTCGCCTACGCTCCGCTGGGTGGAGCCGTGCTGCACGGTCGGTTGCCCGAATTGAAGAAAAGCGTAACACGCCAGACGCCACTGGGAGCGGTCGAGTATCTGCACGCGCATCCGCCGCGCGGATTGATCTTTAATACCTATGAGTGGGGCGATTACCTGCTGTGGGCCGGCCCGCAGGACTTGCAGGTTTTCGTCGCCTCTCATGCTCACCTGATTCCTACCGAAGTCTGGGGTGCCTACATCCAAATCATCGAACTGGGTTCAGGCTGGGACGAACAACTCGATCGTTTCGGCTTCAATACGATCGTCGTCGATAAGCAGAATCGCGGTTCGCTTATAGCGGCTCTCACCAACAGCACAAAATGGACGTTGAAGCTCGACGATGGCGTCTCCGTAATTTTTGAACGCAAAGATCCGATTTGACGGAATCGAACGCGAATCGTTCGAACGCAGTCGTTCCCTGGCGATTCATTCTAAGAACTCATCCTTTTCAAATCGATACGCTTGGAACATGACATGAATCAGCGAAGCACGCTTTCCACGACAACGCTGCTGCTCCTGCAGTTGCTGGTCATCGCCGGCTGGGGGACGGCGTGGTCGTTTTCGACGTCATCATCGCGGCCCCTCCCTATGATGCGAAGCGGCGCTCCGACGGTCCCCGCGATTGTCATCCCGCGCGAGCATCCACTGAGGATCAGCGGGTTATACGATGAGCCTGCTATGGTCAGCGACGACGATCTGGCGAAAGTCTTATCTCAAATCGCGCCGAAGTTCGATCAGAAAAAACTCAAACCCAATTTCGTGGAACACGCGTTGCGAACGTGGGGAGTCGACGCCGAATTCCAGGACTCCGAGATTATGTCGGGCATTAAAATGCGTGACTTTCTCATCGATCACGGCAAGTATCTGGCATCGTGGGGGAATGAAGTCAAACCGCTGCTACAAGATCAGCCGCAAGGGGTCTCGATTCGCTGGGGTAAAGAGAGCGGAGCCTCGGTACATCACGATCACTGGCTGGCGTGTCTTACGGAGGCGGGAATTACGCTCACGGAGCCGGTGTACGCACCCAGTCAACGGCCGATGACGACTAACAGCGTGTTGCAACAGGCGCTGATCGATTTTCGGCTGGATGAACGCGAGACCGAATGGTCCGTATTGGCATTCGGTTTATGGCTCCCCCCGGTAAAAAGCTGGACAGCACAGGATGGCCGGTCAATTTCGTTCGATCAACTCGCCGAACGGCAACTGCGCGGACATAACAGATTCGGCGTCTGTTCGGGGACTCATCGCTTGTACTCGATGATGGCGCTGGTTCGCCTGGATGACGAATTTCAGATACTTTCCGGTCCTGCGCGCGAAAAAATTCTGGAGCATCTCAAAGCGATCCGCGAATTGCTGATCGTGTCGCAACTTCCCGACGGTCGGTGGCCCGACAACTGGTGGGCCGGCAAGCTGGCGGCCGAAAATCCGATCGTCAGCCCGCTGCATGAAGATGTCATCGCGACGGGACACCACCTGGAATGGCTGGCGATCGCGCCGCGGGAGTTGCATCCTCCTCACGAACAAATCGAACGGGCAGCGAAGTGGGTGATCGAGACGACAGCGTCCCAATCCTTTAGCGACATTCAAGGAAAATTCACGTTTTACAGCCACGTCGGAAATGCGCTGTCGTTATGGCGAAAAACACGTCCCGCCGACTTCTGGAAAAAATGGGAAGCGACTCATCCGATTCCCCGGCAACCGGCGACGGTTATTGAACCAGCCGAGCCGGCAAAATAATTGCCATGCGACAACGCACAATTCAAGATGCTTGAAAAATTACGAAGGGGGCGGAATCCATTCCGTCCCCTTCGAATTTGATCAGCGCTGAATTCAGTCTCGACATGATGGTGGCCATCAGCCGTTCGCGTTGGGTGAGGCTTCGCGGGGGAGTCAGTCATCTCAAGGCGATCGTGCCGTTGACTCCAACAATTAAGACTACTTCAGGAAGAAATCGTCGGGGCCTTTGACCGTGTAATACGGATACACGACAGTCCCGGTCGGTCCATTGCTGGGGGGATAGCTCAGTTCGGGACGTCTGTAAACATACGTGTGGCGATGATGCGGGCGCCAGCCGTAACCCATGCACATATTGCAAGTTCCGTGACAATGGGCACCGCAGTAGTTGCAGACGTCTTCGTCACCATCGACGACAACTTCTTCAATCATCGGTGTATGATGCGATTCGCCGGTGGGCATGACCTGAACGTGTTCGGTTGGCGTCTGTCCACGGACGGTTCCGGCAGCGGCTCCGCACCCGGTCAACCACGGCAACGACAATCCTAACATTGTACACATTAAATACTTAGACATTTTGCTCCCCTCCCTCACCCTGGCAGAACTCGATGGGCCTGAACTTGGGCCACTCTGTGATTCGTAAGTTGTGCTATCGCTCACTGACAGTTGTTATCGTCCGAATCCTCGGCAAAATATGAACAATCCGAAAGAATCATACAGCAGGATTATTGGTCAGAACCTCAAGAGCTTGCATAATCGCTACAATCGCGATAGATTCACATTTTGACGGCTCCCACAGTCGGGTGGGGAGGGTGTCTGATGATTTTTGGGACTCCAGCCAAGGGAGTGAGCGGAGTGTATATCGCGGCCTCTACACGTTGTTTTTCGGATTTGAGCTTCCAGGAAGCCTGTCATCAACTCACAGAACTTGAGTTTGACAAGGTGGAACTCTTCATGTCTGAAGAGGGCGATCACCTCAAGCCCTCGGTTGTCGGCGCCAAACCCGAAGAGTTCATCAATCGCTTTCGCGACATCACTCGACTGAGTCCGGTTGCGATTTGTCTCGATCATGATGTCGAGGAAAACACCTTCATCGGGATTGCCAAGCTCTGCAAGGCGATGAAGATCACTCAAATCACCGCTGCGGCTTCACCCTTGTGGACGCCATTCAACTCCGAGATCGATCGCCTGAGGAATTTCATCAAGATCACGAATCAGAACGGGATTCGCCTGTCGCTGAAAACGATGGCCGGTAAACTGACCGAAGATCCCCATACCGCAGTCGAGCTATGCCAGTCGGTTCCCGGATTGGGGATCACGCTCGATCCGAGTTATTTCATGTGCGGTCCGTACAAGAATCAAAGCTACGATCACGTGTTTCCGTATGTCTATCACGTCCATTTGCGCGATTCCAAGCCGGGCGAATTTCAGATGCCGATCGGCTTGGGCGATCTGGATTACAGCCGATTGATAACCTTTTTGCAAAAGCAGGGATACAATCGTGCCTTATCGGTCGAGATTCTTCCCGAGATGCTGGAGGGAATCGACCGCAGCCTGGAACTGAGAAAACTTCGCATGCTGCTCGAAACGCTGCTCTAAGAGTCTCAGATTGGAGCGCGGAGCGAGCGACGTCGGTTTCGCGAAACAGGTTTTGTCCCGGGTAAAATCGTCTCAGCTAAAATCGTGCGGGTTTCCGAAGAGTCCCCCGCCTGAACTTTTCACCTTGCTCGAGTTGCCCCCTTTGAGCGGGTCTTTCCGCTTGCGCACGATGTCCACAGGTGGCGGTTCCGGCTCCGGAGCGGCTTCGGCTTGAGGTTGTGCGATCAAGGCCTTGATCGACAGGCTGATGCGCTTGCGTTCGGGATCAACTTCGAGAACCTTGACATCGACCTGCTGGCCGACCTTAACGACGTCTGTCACCTTGCGGACCCGTCGATGATCCATCTCGCTGATGTGGACGAGCCCTTCGACTCCGGTCGTCAATTCTACGAACGCACCGAATTCCGTCGCGCGCGTCACCTTACCGGTGTGCGTCGTGCCGCTGGTGAAACGCTGTTCGATGTTGGCCCACGGATCCTGCGTCAATTGACGCATTCCGAGACTGATTTTTTTGCTTTCGGGATCGATTGCCAGCACCGTCACTTCGACTTCCTGTCCTTCTTGC
>JBJXGP010000491.1:0-12297 GCA_046160425.1 Planctomycetaceae bacterium | reverse complement strand
CGCACGATCTCCGGCGCACTCGAAACGTATTGCACATCATCGGTCAACTGCCCCACGAGTTGCCCATCGACGGCTCGCTCGACGAGCAGGCGTTGCCGAGCCATCGGCCCGTTGAGCTGAATTTCCGTCGGCAAGACGACGATTGTCTCGTCGGCGAAGACAGACGCAGCGAGACCGGCCACGACCAGCCACGTGAAGAAACCCGTCGTGATGCGGTTGAAAATGTGGGAACCAGAAACATTCATGCGGATCGTCTCCAGGTCTGAAAGCGCAGCGGATGAAATCCTCCGCGAAACGCGAGCAATGTGCGAAAAAATCAAGGCCGTCGACCGACGGATAAACGCCCAATAGACGAGTTTTGATTATATCAGGGGTGACGGCGGAGAGGAAAGGAAATACGGGGAGATCCAGGCCGGGTGGCACGACCCTGAGGCTTTGCGGAAGGGCGTGGTTTTCTACAACCGCCACTCCCATCGAAGACTTGGGGACGTGTCACCCACGATCATTTCCGGCCATCGTCGGTTGGCGCGAGTCGCTGGAGTTTCCAGACGTCCCGCTCCATGCTGTTGCCGGCCACGACCCACAGCGCGCCGTCGTAATTATAAACGCTTGTGGCGTGCCTCCCTTTCCACGGAGTGTTCGGGACTTCTGACCAATTGACGCCGTCGGACGAGTGCCAGGCGTCGGCGACGTCCACAGTCCCCTTGATGCGCCCTTGCAGAACCCACAGGCGTTCGTCGAACGCCGCCACGACATGGTACATCCGCGGCGTCCAGGGGGCCGACTCGGTATGGCGCGTCCAGCTCACGCCGTCGGCGGAACTCCAGACGTCATTTTGAAAGCCCCAATCTCGCTTGGCCGTGATATAGATCCCGCCGCCGATGATCCACATCCGGTCGTTGAAGACGGCGCTGCCGCAGATCACGCCGCGCTGCGACCAATGCTCCCCCTGCGGTTCGACCTTGGTCCAGTTCTTGCCGTCGTCGCTGTTCCAGATGTCGTCAAAGACGATGTCGTCGGGGGACTTCGCGAACTCGGGCAACGTCTGGCCCCCCATCACCCAGATTTTTCCGTCATGAACGACAGTGTAATGCAGAGCACGCGGTCCCCAGGGAACCTTGTCGGTGACCAGCGTCCAAGACTTCCCATCGCCGGAATTCCACACATCGTGATGGTAGTGCCCCTGATTCACATCCCCGCCGACGATCCAGATTTTGTCCTGGAAGACGACATACCCCGCCGTGTGCCTCCCTTCCCAGTCGGCCCGTGGATCGAACGATCGATCGAGAAAGGTATTGGGCTTTTCGAGTCGCCACGTCGCGCCGTCGGTCGAACTCCAGACCTCGTTGTTGCAGATGCGCGGGAAGTGCTCTTTGTCGCGCGGATTCCACCCCCCCAGAAGGAACATCCGGTCCTTAAAGACCACCGCCCCCGCCCCATCGCGCGGCGCGTAGGCCGCTTCTACGGTGACGTTGGTCCATTCGTATCGCGGTTCATCGGCGAACGCGGTGAGTTCGAAGGTGGTGATGATGAAGACGAGGAGCAGGTGTCGTTGCATGATGTACCTCGATTCGAAGGTGCCGGGTGATAATGATGAATGAATTTGGGAATGCCGATTTCGTTTCGGGTTTATCGAGAGATAGCTGAATTCAACGGGTAGCCCGGACAGCTTTGTGTCCGGGTCGCGAAGCGACAAGAGGAGATTTCGTCATTCAATCCATTCAACGGGTACACCCACATTTTCCCGTGATTCGTAATATCTCGCCGAACTCCAGTGCCAATCGACGTCCTTGCTGACGAGATTGCGTATCACGGGGTTCTGGTGCATGTATTGCAATTTTTCCAGAATCTTCTTCTCGGAAAACAAATTGAAGTCATAGTATCCCCCCTGCCAGATCGGTTCTGTAAGATCGATGGTCTCGGCGTATTTCACCAAACGCTCACGCAGAAAATTCTTGATGCAAAGCGAACTTTGCTGCTTCCAGAGTTTCATGAATTTCGACAATTGGTTCGGTTTCGGAAACCAGAGGATGGCATGGACGTGATTCGGCATCACGACGAAACCGACGCATTTGCTATTTTGCTTATGGAGTTGACCGCTTAACACGGAGAGGACGATTTGCTTGGCCAAGTCGTGATCGAGCAATCGTCGACGACGATAACAGGAAAATGTCACGAAGTGTGCGTGAGATTCTTCGTCATAGATTCTTCGTTTGTGCATGGATTGACTATGAGAGAAGTGCAGACCTCTTGTGCCTGCGGCACCCGGACACAAAGCTGTCCGGGCTACCCGACTTCTAATCGGCGATCGAACGAACCGTTCCAGGTCGAGGCGACTGCATCGCCATAACCAAGAACCGATGAATTTCAGTGAGTGGTCGTGACAACTCTGAAAACGAAGGTTCCACAGTGCCAGCATTGCCTAAGTAATTCAGGGGGACGACAAATCTGCCGTGATAGCGATAACCTTGGGTGGATTCAGAAAGAGAGATAAAGGTGCAATCAGGTGTGTTTTCGAAAGTAGCGAGTATGTCATCCAGTTTGTGATCATCGTCTTTAGAGAGAACAGTCACTTCCAGATAATAATTGGATTGAGCAGATCGCACAAAGCGAGGGTTGAGCAGTGGATACTGATTCAGTCTCTTCGGATAGACCCGAAGTGTGGACTCACTTCGGGTTTTCTTGCGAACGCTGAAGCCAATCTCCTTAAGTACGTCTGATAGTGTCTCCAACGCTCGGTGGTTTGACTCCGAACCCTTTTCAAATGGGTCATCGCTTGTGTGTTGAGCCACATCCATCATTAGCCACTCCCGGCGAGAATTGCCAAGAATTTGTGTAACTCCATTTGGGTTTTCTGATTAACGCCTTAGAACAACTCCATAATCGGCCGCGTCCCCGAATCAACCAGCGGGAACGGTCTGCCGGCGGGGCCGGGGAGGTTGGTTTCCATTTCGAGGCCGAGGCTGTGGTAGATTGTAGCCACAATCTCCGACGGGCCGACCGGGCGTTCGGCGGGGTAACCGCCGATCGGGTCGCTGCGGCCGATGACCCGGCCACCCTGCACGCCACCGCCGGCGAAGTACACGCTCCAGCATTGCGGCCAGTGGTCGCGGCCGCCGGTCGGGTTCACGCGCGGCGTGCGGCCGAACTCGGCGAGATTGCAGACCAGCGTGTCATCGAGCATCCCCCGTTCGGAGAGATCCTGAATCAGAGCCGAGTATCCCTGATCGTACATCGGCGCGACGATGTCTTTCATCCCTTCGATCGACGTGAACGGCTTCGAGCCGTGGATGTCCCACGTGATTTCATCGAACACGGTGAGGAACGTGTTGACCGTCACGAAGCGAACCCCCGCTTCGACCAGACGTCGCGCGAGGAGCAGGCATTGTCCGAAGCGAGACATCCCATAACGTTCGCGGACGGCGACCGGTTCCTGGCTCAGGTCGAACGCCTGACGCGCGGTCGGGCTTGAGATGAGCTGGAAGGCGGTCTGAAAACTGCTGTTGAGCAGCTTCGCGTTTTCGCTGCGGTCGAACGCCGCGAGTTTGTTGTCGACGATGTTGCGGAGTTTCTGCCGGCGATCGAGTCGCACTTCACCGATTTCCGGCGGAGGGAGCAGATCGGGAACTTTGAAATTCGCCTGTGAAGGATCGGCCATCAACACATACGGATCGTTCGCCTTGCCGAGGAAGCCGGCGTCCTGGCCGTGCGACAATCCGCCGCCGGTGTTCCCCATCGGTTCGGGCATGATGACGTGCGGCGGGAGATCGGTCTTACGGCCTTTGAGATAACTCACCACGCAACCGGCGTGAGGCGTGTTGATCCCGCCGGTAAACAGGCGACCGGTCTGCATCATCTGGTGTCCGGTGTCGTGGACCGCGGCGGCGGTGTGATAACAACTGCGGACGATCGAGAACTTGTCGGCGATCTGCGCGTGCTTCGGCAGAATTTCGCTGAGGCCGAATTCGGGAGAGTTCGTGGCGATCTGCTGGAACGGTCCGCGAATTTCGGCGGCGGCATCGGGCTTCATGTCGAACGTGTCGAGCTGGCTCGGCGCGCCGAGATTGAAAATCATGATCGCCGAGCGCTTGTCGGACTTTTTCGATTCCCCCTGATTCGCACGGGCCTCGTGTGCAAGCAGGGCGGGGAGAGAAAGCCCGACGGCGGAAAGCGAACCCGCTTCCAGAAAGTCTCGCCGCGTCATGCCGTCACAGGTTTGTGCCGAACCGTTTCCCGTCAATTGCAGCATGATGAAGAACTCCTTTGCTCGGTTTTTCATAAACCGGTTGGCGGCGAATCAAACTCCCGGCGGTTGCGGGAGCATTGCCGTCCAGAGGGTTATGAAATTGTTTTGAAGTCGGGCTGTCTCCAATGGGATCGTTCTCAAGTCGAAATGGATTGCGATCATAATTCGTGGATAAACGGCATCTTAACCTTTGATTGGCCGGGATGTCGATTGTCGGTGACGAATTTGCCTGCAACTATTCTAATACACAGTGCGGCTTGTCTCAAGAACGACCTGAAATTTGCAGCGGAAAATTATGAGATCGGCGCAAGAAAAAAACCGGCCTGGAGCAGGCCGGTTTGAGCGATTCGCGAACTGATTGTCTTCTTGCCGAGGGATGAAACGATTTCAACTCTCGGTTTCATGCGGCAGGTCTTCGAACGTCACTTCGATCGTCGTGGGACCATCGCAGAGTTCTTCGCGCACGATGTTCATATCGCGCGGCGCATCGATACCTAACCTCACCGTGTTCGGGCCAACCCGCACGACGGTCACGGTCACTTGCTCACCAATGAGAATACGCTCACCGGCCTTCCTGGACAGCACAAGCATGTTAGTCACTCCCGAGCTGGATGTGAATCCGCTTCCTTGTCGAAATTCCAGTTCATCGGCTTTATGAAAACAGTTCGCCGTCTTGCGGGTGAATGGTCTCACTCCCCATTCAGGAGAGAGCTTCTCCGAATACGACGATCTGCTTTAACACGATTGATAATGCAAGCACGTGTGTGATTGCATGAATTCGCCTTGTGAATCGAGTGCCGATACGGCGATCCTTCCCTGGCTCACAAGCGAAGATGTGTTGTCATTTTGACGATATCATCAATACGATAACAGGTCTCCCGGTTAAATTTCCAGAGAAATCGTCAAGTTTTTTGTTCAATGTCAAAAATGCCTCTCCGCTACCCAGGCGGCTGGATAGGTTATCCATTTTACCAGTGCGGGTGTGTTATGCGGGTGTTTCGTGTCCCGCTCTGCATTAAATGTGTGCAGCTTGCCGATGCCCGGATAATGTGCAGCCTGGAAATTGTGCAGCGTTGACCGCTTGTCGTGGCTCGGTTCGCGGGGGTTCTTGGTCTGCTCGCTTGACGAGAGATCGTCAGGGCACAATGCTAATGCCTGGCGTATGGAATCATAGAAGCGAAATCACCGTCGTGATTTTTTGGTTCACCTTATTATTCTTGAAATGGCAACAGGGGTTATCGACATGGTCAGAATCGGCATCATCGGCATCGGGTTCATGGGGTTCACCCACTTTGAAGGGGCGAAAAAAGTCAAAGGGGCCAAAGTCGCCGCCATCTCGACGCGCAATGCGAAAAAACTCGCCGGCGACTGGACCAGCATTCAAGGAAACTTCGGCCCGCGCGGTGGACATGTCGATCTCTCAGGGATCAAGGCGTATGCTGACTACCACGAACTGCTCGCCGACCCCGACATCGACCTCGTCGATATCTGTCTTCCCACCGAACAGCATGAAGAGGTGGCGATCGCCGCGCTCAAGGCGGGGAAACCGACACTCGTCGAAAAACCGATCGCCGTCGATCTCGAAGCGGCGAACCGCATCGTGCAGGCGGCGAACAAAGCGAAGAAACTGCTGATGGTCGCGCAAGTGCTGCCGTTCTTTCCCGAATTTCTGTTCGCTCGCGATGCGGTGCAGTCGGGCCGATACGGTCAACTCCTCGCCGCTCACTTCCGCCGCGTGATTACTCCGCCGAAGTGGTCGCGTGAGATGTCGGACTTTCGGCGACTCGGTGGTTGGGGAGTCGATCTGCACATCCACGACAACCATTTCATCTGCGCGATGTGCGGAGTCCCTCAACAGGTCTTTTCGCAAGGGCTGTTGCAGGCCGATCTCGTCAATCACGTGCATACGCAATATCTGTACGGCGCCGCGGGGCCGACGATCAGTTGCGTCAGCGGCGGCATTGCGGCGAAGGGACTCGAATTCAGCCACGGGTTCGAACTCTTCTTCGAAAAGGCGACCGTGCAATACGACGCGGGGACATACGGCTCAGGGAAGAAAAAAGCGTGGGTCGTCAATCGCCCGCTGACCGTGATCACCGACGACGGCAAGGTCGCGACTCCCAAACTCAAAGGAGGCGGGGAGTGGTGTGCGGCGTTCACCGCCGAACTGCAAATGGCGGCGGATGCCGTCCGTACCGGCGAAGAGCCGCCGCTGTTATCGGGAAAAATGGCCCGCGATGCCCTCAAGATCTGTTATGCTGAAGCCAAAAGCATCGCAACCGCCAAGCCGGTCAAGATCTGAGGCGGAGTGTTTATCCACGGAGAGCACCGAGTGTCACAGAGAAGAATAGAGAAAAATTTGTCCGCAGATTTCGCAGATTGAAAAGAGTAAGTCTGAACCGTCGCGGATGATATCGTGTCCTAAATGGAATGAAATCATATTCTTAAAATCTGTGTCAATCTGCGGACAAAAATCTTCTCGGCCTTCTCGGTGTGCCTCAGTGTCCTCGGTGGATAATCTGTATTTCGGTAATCGTTTCTTCAAAGATCGTCGGCCTTCATGATTGAAAATCTTCCCGTAAAAACTCTGCACTTCAAAGGGCTGACGATCGAAGGGTATGCCCGCGCCGCGGTGCAAAGTTACTTTCGCATCCCCGAATTGAAACTCGGCTTCGATCTCGGTGGCAGCCCGTGGCTGTTCATGGGGACGCAGACGTACTTCGTAACGCACGGCCATCTCGATCACATCGCCGCGCTGCCGGTGTACGTCGCGCGTCGGCGGATGATGAAGATGGATCCGCCGACGATCTATCTGCCGTTCGAAATCATCGACGACGTCAACCGCGTCCTCAAGGCGTGGCAGAAGCTCGACCGCGGCCGCATGCGCTGCGAACTCGTCGGCGTCAAACCGGGGGACGACATCGAACTCTCGCGCGAACACCGCGTCACCGTCTTCCCGACAAAGCACACCGTCCCGTCGGTCGGCTACGTCGTGTGGGACGTGCGCCGCAAACTCAAGGAAGAATTTCGCGGCCGCGAGGGGCACGAGATTCGCGATCTGCGTCTCGGCGGGACCGACGTGACCGAAGAAATTCGGGTGCCGATCGTCTGCTACACGGGGGACACGGCACCGGCGGGGATCGACGATTATCCGCCGTTGTTCGAATCGCAGGTGCTGATCACCGAGTTGACGTTTTTCCGTCCCGAACATCGGCGGGAGAAGATCCACAAGTTCGGCCACATGCATCTGGACGACATCATCGAGCGGGCAGAGAAGTTCCACAACGAATTGATCGTGTTCGTCCATTCGAGCACCCGTTACCACGAAAACGAAATCACCCGCAGCGTCGAAAAACGCATGCCCGCAATCCTCAAGGATCGGATTCATTTGTGGTTGTGATGTCGAAGCAAAACCGGTGAACGCTTCGTTTCTGTACGCGAATTGACACATCACCTCGTTTTAAGTGATAATCAACTCAACTGAAATGGCCGTCACTCGTTACCCAGGAATCCGGCAGGGCGTCAGCCGTATAAGACGTCTATCATTGAGCGCACGAGTTGAACTCCGCGAAGGTGAAACACTTCAAGAACTCAAAAAACGGTTTGACCGCGCATCGCAAAACCGCTGCCGTCGAGCATGGGCAAAGCGACGACTCGGTTATTTCGAAAAACCGAGTATTATTCGGCGAAAACAAAAGAAATCGCGAGACAGAAATCGCACGATCGGTGGTCTTGGTGGAACTGGTTGCTTCCGCGGACACATGACGATCCACATGCTGTTTCAGCGGGAAGGGAAGTTTGGACTTTGCCGGTGAGATCGACCGACTCACTCGTGAACGAACAGAACTTGACCGAGTAATTCGCGAGTCGTTTCTGCTGAAATAGGAACAGTCGCATGAAGTACGACGATAAACCGCAGCGGTTGAAGAACAGGCGGTTTCAGCAGATCGTCGTCTGGGGATTGCTTCTCGTCGGAACAGCGCCGGTGTTATACGCGCTGGTGACATCGATCCAGCACGTCTATGCTCAGTACGGAGTCGCGCTGTTTCTGATGATTGCGATTCCCGTCGCACTATTTGTGCCTCGACGACGAGGGATCATCATCGGTATTGTGGCAGCGTTGGTGGCAACCACAGTGGTTACTCTGCACATTGTCACCCGCAATGTATTCGTTATTGAGAATCGAACCGGGCAGGTTATTGAATATCTGGATTTTTATTATTGCTCAATACAGCAGGCACGTATTATGAAAATCCGCGCCGGTCAAAAAGTCACATTGACGATCATCGATTGGTCGTATCCGCAAGGCATTTCCGTTAGCGGTGTCATGGAAAATCGGAAAAGTTTTCCGCCCGATCCGCTCGATCCGTTGGGTTGGTTTGATCCTCAGGAAATTCAGGTGCGAGATGCATCCAGCCGTCGTGTGCATATCGTGATCGACTCTCAGGGCGGCATTCAGATGACGCGCGGATGAATGAATTGATATGAATGACAGTGATTTGCAGGCTTGGTTAGTTGCGCGTGAAAAAGCAGGAATGGTTCACATAAAGGCACGAAGCCTCGAAGGAAAACTCGACAACGTTCATAATTCTGTCCGACATTCTTCTTTGTGCCTTCGTGACTTTGTGAGAGAATATTACCGGATTTACTCAGTAATCAACTTGCGTTCGTTCAATTGAAGTGCCTCCATGACCCGCCAATCGAAAATTGCTGTGACTCTGGTGATCGTCTCCTGTGCGTTCTGGGCAGGGTTGCTGCTGGTGCCGTTTCTGGGGCTGACCGCGGCGCAGGCCTCGGCGTTCAGTCTGGCCTGTATCATCGCCGGCGAGGTGACGTTCTGGGGAGGCGCCCTCATCGTTGGTCGCGACATGATGAAAGGGTACGCGAAGTATCTCTCTCCCCGGAACTGGAAGCGAGTATCGCCGATCCAGCCGGAAGTCATCACTGTCGAAGAGACCGACGAGTCGGCGTGAGTTTTGAGGCGGGTTGCGATTTTAGACTTCTCCCTCCGGGAGAAGGTGGCCCCAGGCCGGATGAGGGTGCATTTAGAATGACGAAGCCCTAACAGCCCGTTGAAAAAGTGTGCCACCGCTGGCATGCCCAGCCGTGGAGTTCATGACCGTAGGAAAAAGACCGGGTGGATAAACCACCCGGCTCATGAATTTCAGCAATTTATCATATTCGGTCGCGGCTCCTAACCTTGTGCCGGTTTTTGCGGTCTGACGACTTTGACGAATTCCGCGAAGACGAATGACGTCGCCGCCACGAGGATGCCGATCGCCAGGTCGCGCAGCGAGAGCGGGCGCGTGTGAAAGATTTTCTGTAGCAACGGGACGTACAAGATCGCCAATTGCAAAGCGGCCCCCAGCGCGACCGCAGCGGTCAGTCGCCAGTTGGAGAACAGCCCGAGTCGCCACAACGTCTGCGACGATGATCGCAGCGCCATCACGTAAAATAATTGCGACACTGCCATCACGAGAAACACCATCGTCTGCGCGTAAGGGATGAGATCCTCTTCCGCACGAGTTTCAATGAACGGCCACATATTGAGCAGAATGAGCTTGTAGAGAATGATGCTCGATAAACCCATCCACGCGCCGTAGAGCAGAATGCGCTTGCCCATACCGTCGGCGAACAGGCTGTCGGTATGACGTCGCGGCTTCCGCTTCATCAGATCGGGTTCCCCCCGTTCGAAACCCAACGCGAGGGCGGGCAGGCCGTCGGTGACGAGGTTGATCCATAAGAGGTGTATCGGCAAAAGTGGCACCGGAAACCCCGCGAGGATCGCCACGACGATCGCGAGGATCTCCCCCATGTTCGCCGTCAGCAAGTAACCCACGAACTTGCGAATGTTGTCGTAAACGATGCGCCCTTCTTCGATGGCGGCGACGATCGTGGCGAAGTTGTCGTCCGCCAGCACCATGTCGGCGGCTCCCTTGGCGACGTCGGTCCCCGTGATCCCCATCGCCACGCCGATCGACGCCTGCTTGAGAGCCGGGGCATCGTTCACGCCGTCGCCGGTCATCGCGGCATTATGTCCCTGCGATTGATACGCCTGGACGATGCGGAGCTTATGCTCGGGAGAAACCCTGGCGAAAACCGAAACGTTGGGGACCGCCTCGCGCAACTGGTCGTCGGTCATCTGCTCGAGTTGTGTGCCGGTCAGCACATCGTGCTTTTCGTTCCAGAGTCCCAGTTCTTTAGCGATGGCCGACGCCGTGATCTGATGATCGCCGGTGATCATCACCGGCCGGATGCCGGCGGTCTGGCATTCGGCGATCGAGACTTTCGCTTCCGGCCGCGGCGGATCGATGATCGCGACCAGCCCCAACAGACAAAGTTGCTCTTCGGGGTCGCCTGCAATGACACCCAGCGTGTCGGCGGGCCATTGCCGTTCGGCGATCGCCAGCACGCGAAACCCCCGGCTGGAGAGTTCGACGAGTTTCTGGTCCCACGTTTTTCGCAGCGCCTCATCCATGTCGATGCACGCCGATTCCTCTCGGAGTTGTCGGCAGCGCGAAAAAATGGCCTCCGATGCCCCCTTGACGATGACGCGGTTGCCGCCATCGCTACGGCAGAGAACGGCCATCCGCTTGCGGTCAGAACTGAAAGGGATTTCATCGAGTCGCGGATACTTGTCGCGCAGGTCGGCGATATCGAGACCCCGTTCTTCCCCCGCGCGAATGATCGCCGTCTCGGTCGCGCTGCCGATCCACTCTCCCTCGGCGGACTTCTGCGTATCGTTGCATAACGCCCCGGCGATCAGCAGGTACTGAACGTTCTCGTCGCCATCGTGCGTCGGGATGAGTTCGGCGACCGACATGCGATTCTGTGTGAGCGTGCCGGTCTTGTCGGTGCAGATGATATCGACCGAACCCAGCGTTTCGACGGCGGCGAGACGCCGAATGATCGCCTTCCGCGCCGCCATCTTCTGCGATCCCAAGGCGAGAGTGATCGTGATGACGGCGGGGAGACCTTCGGGAATCGCCGCCACCGCCAAACTGACGGCGACGAGCAGCATGTTGCTGAAGAGTTCTTTCGTCCACGCGCTCGATGGCTCGCGCAAAATGCCGACGACAAAAATGACGAGGCAGACCGCCAGCACGATGACGGCGAGTTGGCGCGAAAGTTCGGACAGGCGTTTCTGCAACGGCGTCAGCGCGACCTCGGCTCGCTCGAGAAGAGCGGCGATTCGTCCCAGTTCGGTCTTCATCCCGGTCGCGGTGATGAGGGCACGGGCTTTGCCGCGAAGCACGGCGGTCCCCGAAAACACCATCGACGTGCGATCGGGAAGGACGGTCTCGGCGGGTTGCACGGCGATATCTTTTTCGATAGGGGCCGATTCACCCGTGAGTGCCGCCTCGTCGCATTCGAGGCTCGTGAGACTGTAAAGCCGCGCATCGGCGGGGACGAGATCTCCTCCCGCGAGTTCGATGACGTCGCCGGGGACGAGGTCGCCCACCTTTAGCTCGGTGATCTGTCCGTCGCGCCAGACGCGGCTGACGGGATGGGTCATCTTCCTGAGCGCCGTGATGCTCTCTTCGGCTCGCCATTCCTGAATGAAGCCGATGATCGCGTTCGCCAGCACGATCACGAGAATCAAGACGGCGTCGGTCCAGTCGCCGAGCAGGGCGCTGACGACACCGGCGACGGCGAGCAACGCGATCATGACGTTGGCGAACTGGCGGAAAAAGAGGAAGAGCGGGTGCGTCCCCTTTTCTTCCTGAAATTCGTTGGGGCCGAATTCTGCGAGTCGCTTGGCCGCTTCGGCGGCGGTCAATCCCGCGCGGGGGTCGGTCTGCAAGTCGGCAGCCGCATCGTCAGGCGAGAGAGACCAGGGGTGAGCATGCATATCAATCTCGCTTCAACGTGATGTCCATCACGAGCCGGGTGGTTTATCCACCCGGTATTTTTCCATCGTTTATTAACTTCACTGGTGGGCAAGCCAGCAGTGCCACCCTCTTTCAACGGCCTAGTCCGATAGCCCCGGCCAATTATATGGGGAACGGTTCGGATTATCCTGATGGAATCCCATAAAACAAAAAAGCATC
>JBJXGP010000490.1:0-10592 GCA_046160425.1 Planctomycetaceae bacterium | reverse complement strand
CGGCACGAACGGTTCGCGATTTTTCTTGTTCGGTAGATCGGGTAAATCCCGCTTCGCCACGTGATGCTTTGCCCGCGATAATCCCTTAACGAAGTCGGTCAGCAGCACGTCGTGGAAGTGATGATGGCAGACCCGTAATTGTTCGCTCGTCGCGTAGATGCATTTTCCGGGATCGAGATGCGCCGTGAAAATACCGAGATTGATGTCGGTCATGAACGTCCCGAGCAGGATGACGCAGTCGCTCTCTTCGACGAAACGGCGGATCTCCTCCTGCCCCATCGCCCCCTCGTAAACTCCGAGGTTCGAGGGATGCATTTCGCTGATGACCGACTTTCCCAAAAGCGTCGTACACATGGCGATCTGATTTTTTTCCACCAACCGCAAGACCTCTTCCTGCAAGCCGAAACGATGAATCTCGACTCCGGCGATGACGACGACCTTTTGCGATCTTTCGATCAGTTTGTGCGCTTCGTCGAGCGCCGCATGCAAGGCGTTTTTGTCGCTTTGCGGAATTTCGATGCGAGGAACATGCGGCATGAGTGCGCGCGTCTGCACCCGATCGCGCGGAAGTTCGAGAAACACAGGCCGCTTATATCGCATCGCCGCCTCAAAGCAGCGATCGATCTCTCGAAACGCGGTCAACGGATCCTCGAGCGCGGCATTCGCGATCGTGATTTTTTCGAAGACCTCCCGCTGGGTATTGAAGTCCTTGACCTTGTGATGCAGCAGCGGGTCAGACCGCCGTTCCGCCATGCCGGGAGCGCCGCTGATGACAACCACTGGAGACTTCTCGGCATACGCACCGGCGATCGAGTTGCACAGACTCAGTCCCCCGACGCAATACGTCACGCAGACCGCTCCCATGCCGTGAATTCGGGCATAACCGTCGGCGGCGTAACCGGCGCAATCCTCTCGCGTCATGCCGATCACGCGAATCGGGCTTTCTTCGAGCATGCCGTAAAACTGTAAAACGAAGTCTCCGGGAATGCCGAAGATGTCGGTGATTCCATAATCCTGCAACCGCCGGATCAAATACCCGCCGATGGTCTGTTCGTCGCCGTTCCGCGCGATCGGTTTCGTTTTTCGCGCCGCCTTGCGTCTCGCCGCCGGAATTTTGGTTGCGACTTTTTTCGGAGTGGAGCGAACCGAAGATGATCGGGCCGTCGACGTCGATTTCAATCCGTTCCCGGGGTGCGATATTTTTCGACGAGCCATCGCGAATTCCTCCTGTTATCGATGCGTCCGCACGATGATGAGCCTGAACCATATCCCGCTCGCGCGTTGCCGTCCAGTCGATTATCATATCGCCTGTGGATCGATGGTGCTGCCTATGGAAATTCTGTTGCGAAGACGACTTTTGTCAAGCGGCATTCCGAATTCTTTCAAGGGACATCGGCGGCATCATACGGCGCGGCGCCCGCATTTTGTACTTTTTGCATCGTCGTCTCAACGGGCCGACGGCGTCCGTCAATGATCTTGACCGTGAACGTCAAATCTGCGAGAAACCTTCCCTCTTCCGATATGGTCGACCCTTTGTCGGCTCGATGTAAATTCTGCAAATCGATATTTCGATCATCCCCTCGAATCCCGCCGAAACCCCATCCATTTCGCTTCGAATTCTATATTAGCGCCTGGTTCCCTTCGCACGTTATCCCCCCGTTAGACATCTCTCCGCCTACTTTCCCCTGCACATGCCGCATTTCGGTAAGGGTCAGCTCATGTACCGCTCGATCACGGTCCTGGTTATTTGCGTTTGTCCGAGTCTTGTCGCCGGCTGCAGCAATTTCATGGAAACGCGGGCCATCAACGCCTTTGCCCTGGCCATCGCCGAGAAAGATCTCGACAAATTGAAGAAGGTCTCTTCGCCCGAGTTTGAACAAAAGGCCTTACGGCATACGCAGTCGCTGGAAGATTTCAAAATCCTGCACCTTCCCGACGGCGAAATCACAGTGGTGAAGGTCGAAGACGTTTCCGACGACAAGAAAAAAGTTGTCGCGGAAGTCGGCGAATCGAAACGCAAACTGCTCTACGAACTCGTTCGCGATCCGCAATCGGGCCACTGGGTCGTTAACGACATCTACATGACGCAGCGTCAACAGGGGATCACCTCGAAAAAATCGGTGACCGAACAGATGGATCTGCTCCTCTCCGTGCGCGATTTCCTCGCCGCCTGGAGCAACGGCGATCGAGAAGACGTGCTGCGGATGTCCGACACTGAACTCGCCGCCGTTCTGGGAGAAATCCCCCCCGTGTATCTCGTCAAACTCACGCAGGAAGTGGTCGGCGAGCGGGCACTCGACTCCAAATTCAAGCCCGAGGCCCAGCTCAACGACAATGCCGCCGTCGTCCGCCTGCCGCGCAGCACCGGACAGATGATTCTCTCGCTGACGCTCAAGGACGGAACGTGGAAAGTCCAGGACGTCGCCGTAGAATCCCGAAAGGACAAGGATCACATTCTGTCCGTCCGCAAACAAGCCGTCGTGATCAGCACGGTGTGTCAATTTCTCGACGATTATGCGGCTCGCAACCAAGAGCATATCGCCGAACTCACTACAAAGGAATTTTTCAAGGGGAGCCTGATCTACGGAAACTGGGAAGAGGTACCGCTACCGAATGCCGTCGATCTCGCGCGAACCGGCCGCATCGAGATTAAGGGGAATCACGCCGATTTCATCGCTCCCATCGGGAAGGAAGTCATCAAGATCAGCCTGCTGAAACAGGAAATCGAAGAAGCGAACGCCACTTCGAAATATCTCGTCGATGAAATCACACTTTACGAAGAAGACGGCTCGCAGCGCAAACGATTGTCGGCGCTTTTCACCGGCCCGGCCGTCATGCAACTCTTTGCGCATTCGCTGGCCACCAGAGACCTCGACATGCTGCGTCAGGCCTCGACGATCGATCTTAACAACCGCATCTGGAAACGAATCGCCGCCGATGCGCTCCCTTATCTTCCGTTGGACGAGATCTCGACCGAACAACCGCAAATCATGTCGACGGTCTTCCAGGGACCGATCACGGAAATCACCGTCACGCAGGGAACCCAGGCATTGACCTACGTTCTCAAGGACGAACACGGGCGAATGCTCGTCGACGACATCATCATGCCCACGACCGATAAGCCGAATTCATTCAAGACGAATCTCGATTTCCTGATCTCGATCTGCGACTTTGCCCTCGGCATTCAACAGGGAGACCTCGACCGGGTGCGGCGCCATGCCTCGACCGATTTCAATCGCATCGTCTGGCATCAGACCGATGACGCCCCCACCTGCGCCATGGAGGTTGTTCCCCTGCTTCTGGGAGAGGTCAAATCGATTCAGGTTCAGAACAATCAAGCCGTCGTCCGACTCGCGGCATCCGGCCACTCGATGACCTTGCTGCTGTCGATGGAAGCCCAGAAATGGGTCATCGATGACCTGATTCTCGTCGATGCACAGGATCCGGACCAAACGCTGGCCATGAAGCGCGCAATGCGCCTCGAACTGGCACGCACCGCCCGTCGCCGCGGTCCGATCACCGACCCGGATGATGCCCAGGCAGTTCTACCGGCGGATTACGAAATCCCCGCGAACGAACCGTCAGCGCGGGAATAATCGCGTAATATCTGCGATCGTCGCGATTCGCATCCATAGAGGTTGCCCTGTGTGATCGTCCGCGGCCACAATACAGGCATCCGCGAGAATTCTTCGCCGAGGAGCAACCATTTGGAATCGCATCCGTTCCGCTTCTTTAGAAACCTGGGACGCAGCCGTGAAATCGCCACGGTCCTGCTGAATCACGGCTTCGGTGATTTCGTCGATCGATTGAACCTCCGCCGCTATCTGCAATGGGGGCGTCGGCTCTTTCGTCGACCCGTCAACGCCGAGATCCCCCGGCAATCCCGTGCGGAACGCTTTCGTCATGCGCTCGAGGATCTCGGCCCGACCTTCGTCAAGTTCGGACAGATCATCAGCACGCGCCCCGACATGCTCCCCGCCGATGTCATCGAAGAGTTCACCAAACTGCAAGAGCAGGTGTTCCCGTTCCCCTCGGAAACCGCGATTCATACACTCGAACAGGAATTCGGCTTGCCCCTCGCTCAATTGTATGCCGACTTCGCGCGAACGCCCATCGCCGCCGGTTCGCTGGCCCAGGTGCATCGCGCCGTGCTGCATGATGGGACTATCGTCGCGGTAAAAATCCGCCGTCCCAATGTCGTACGCGATATCGAACGGGATCTATCGCTGATGTCCGAACTGGCCGTCATGGTCGACCGCCACATCCCCGAAGCGGCGATTTTCGACCCCATCGGCCTCTTCAATTATTTCGCACGCACCATTCGCCGCGAATTGAACTTCAATCGCGAAGCACGCACGCAAGAAGAGTTCGCACATAATTTCCGGTGCGATGCCTCGCTGAAAGTCGCCGCAGTGTTCTGGGATCGGTGTTCCGAAGCGGTCCTCACGATGGAATTCATTGAAGGCTGCCGCATCGACGACCGAGACGCTTTACAGGAACTCCCCGTTTCGCCCGCACAACTCGCCGCGAATGGTTCGCACATTTTTATGAAAATGGCCTTTGAAATCGGCATCTTCCACGGCGATCCCCATCCCGGCAACATCCGCATACTTCCCGACGGGACAATCTGCCTGATCGATTACGGCATGGTCGGGATTTTCGAAGAAGAGATCCGCGAAAATCTGATCGACCTGTTCGTTGCGGTCACGAAAAATAATGTTTCGCTCGCCGTCGATTCGATTCTTAGGCTCGGGCAACCGTTTCACGACGTCGATCACGTGCGCCTGCGCGCCGACGTGCGGGAGTTCGTCGAGAACTACTACGGCTACCCGCTCGAACGGATGAACGTCGGGCGGATGCTGACCGATTTCGTCAAGATCCTGTCGCAACACGCGATCCGTTGTCCCCCCGATCTGATGCTCTTGATTCGCGCTCTCGTGACGCTGGAAGGAGTCGGGCGGCAACTCGATCCGAATTTCAATCTCTCGACCGAACTCGCTCCGTTCATTCGCAACGTCATCAGAGACCGCTATAACCCGCAGCGAATCGCGCAGCGGGTCGCCGACGAAATTCGCACGTTCGCCCGACTGGCCCACGATGCACCGCTGCACCTGGGGAAAACGCTGGAAAAGTTGAGCAAAGACGACCTGAAAATCCAGCTCGATCACCGCGGCCTCGATCGCCTGATCACCGAACTCGACCGCTCGAGCAACCGCATCGTCGTCAGCCTCGCGATGTCGTCGATGATCGTCGCCTCGGCGTTACTGCTGCGGTCGGGCGCAAGCACGACCTGGATCACCTTGCCGATCTTCATGCTCTCGAGCCTGCTGGGAATCTGGCTGATCTATGGCGTGTTTCGCAGCGGCAGGTTGTGAAAACAAGGAAGGTCATTCCCCCGTCGCCGAATGCACGATCTCGCGGATCGCTTCCAATTCGGTCGTCGCGGGGGTTCTCAACTCCAGCCACGAGACGGCAAACGTTTGACGAAATTGTACGTATCTTGCGATGTCTCCATCGCCCGGGCCTAATCCGATGCTGATCGTCGGTTCGTCGTCAAGGTTGATCACGACTGACCACTGAATCTTCGGGAACTGCCGGTTTAACGTGCGTAACAATTCGTCCCGTTGTTTGAGCGAACCTCCGACCAATGTGAACGACAAAGGCCGCACGAGCAATCGCGCGCGAAGTTCGCCGATCGTCAACCGTTTCACGGAATGGATGACGTAGGCCCCGATTTCGACCCACGGGTCGAGCACGAATCGGCGATACCAGCATGCGGGTTGGGGAATTTGCAACCGCGGGTGATCGATGACCTCATCGCCATACAGCAACAGATCGAGATCGAGAGTTCGCGGTCCCCAGCGCATCGTCCGCACGCGGCCGAGTTGTGTTTCGATTTCCTGCAACCGATTGAGCAGTTCCAGTGGTTCGAGATCCGTCGCCAGATGAGCAACGGCATTGCCAAAGGGTGTGCCGGCATTGTCTCCTACGGGAGCTGTGCGATGCATGGTACTCGATGAAAGAAGCGCGATACCCGGCGTGTCATTCAAGAGTTGCAGGGCCTGTGCGATCGTCGAGTCGACGTCACCGAGATTCCCGCCAAGTGCGATCCACGCCGATCGGGGAGTCGAAAGATGAGACGTTGAAGGAAGGGGAGACACGTTTTTCGATTCTCAGCGAGGAGTACGGGAATGATTGCTCCAGGTGGTCAATCACTCAAGCCACATTCCCCGTGAGATTACCCACCCAAGCCTGCGGCATCCAGTTCGGAATCGACATTCCCCCACATTCCGCCAGACCCGGCACCGACCGCGGAGATGGCGGCAATCACGCTCATCAGGATCAAAGCCAGCATCACGGCATATTCGACGGCCGTCGGCCCCGATTCGTCGACTAACAGATTACGCCAGAATGACATATGTCACCTCGATTCGATCAGCGACCCATCGGAGAGATCTCGTGGACGAGATAGCCTTCGGTTAATCCTATTTCACCCCTGAGTTGAGTCAAATGACTTCGCAAAAAATTTCGCTTCGCGTCCCTCGTTTGAGTCACTTGACCACCACCGGGCAGGTCGATAGCCTATGTAAGGTGGACGGTGCGGTCCACCTTGCTTCAAAAAATTCGACTTGCGGGTGTAGCTCAGTTGGTAGAGCGTCAGCTTCCCAAGCTGAATGTCGAGAGTTCGAGTCTCTTCACCCGCTCTGATGAAGCCTCGTTGACAGCGGATGTCAGCGGGGCTTTGTCGTTGACAGGACATGAAGTTACGCCGAACGGAATCACTCCATCGTCATCACGTCGTCCATCTGCCAAAGTGACAGGAAATGACGGCGATTTACACGAAATGCCTGTCGCTGGTGCAACCGCTGGTGCAACCGGTGGTGCAACCGGTGGTGCAACCAAACTTGATGCCGTTTCGTCCGTCCCCGTCGCTCGCAGCGATTGCCGTTCATCGCGGTTCGCGGTCAACGTCGGCAACGATTCGATAGCGGCTTGCGTGTCGAGGATACGCGGATCGGTATAGGTCTGCATCGTCAGGTTGATGTCGGAATGCCTCATCAACTGTTGCGCGGTTCGCGGTGCCGTTCCCGATTTGGACAGCATCGACGCAAAGCAATGGCGGAGTCCGTGAACGTCAATCGTGCGTCCCTGTGCATCGCGCTTGGGTATCCCGGCAGCTTCGCAGTCCCGGTCGAATATTCGCCCCAACCCCGCAGGAACGTCAAACAGCTTCATTGATGTCAGATCGACCGGCTTCGGTGCGACCGGTTGCTGAGTGAATTGGACGATCCCCGGTCGATGTCCACTGTAGTCATCTCCAGCGTCGCGTATAAGACGTTCCCGCTTCGCATTGACCCACTGGTCAAGTTCGTCGGCGACGTCGCGTCTGAGGGGTATCTGTGAGCCTTGCCGGTTCTTCTCATCGGCAGCGGCGAGTTCGATAAACGGCGGATCGGCAGCGACATGACACTGACCAATCGTGACCGATGCGAGTTCCCCCCGGCGGAGTCCCGTCGTCAGCAATGTTTTGTAAATCAAGTATCGTTCCTGCCCCAGTCGTTCCAGCCGTTCGACCGTTACGGGGTCCAGCTTGGCAACCGTTTTGCCGTTATGCTTCCCACGACGAACGGTCATCGCATCCCGCAGCGGTCGTTCGCGGGTAGCGGTCAACAGCCGGGAAATTTCCCCTTCGGTCAGTGCCCTGCGTTGACGACGTTTATCCGCTCTCTCGTTTGCTTTCGCAACTCGCTCGAACGGGTTCAATACCAATCGCCCGGCGGTGACGCACCAGTTACAGAACGCCGACAGGGTGCCGAGATACCGGTTGCGGGTGCGTGCCCCCTTACGGCCATCCTGATCGGCTCGCAGCATCCAGCGTTCCATGATGTCGGCAGACAGATCGGACAGCCGATGAAACCCGCATTCACTCCGCAGAGTGTCGAGACAATCACGCACATTCCGCCGATGTTTCGCGGACGTCTGGCGGCTTTCGAGGTGTACCAGGTAATCATCGAAATGCCGATCGATCGCCGACTGCTGATGACCGGAGATTTCATCTTCATTCGCCGTCATCACGTTTGCCTTGACCAGCTCACTTCGGCGGGTCAACTCACCAAGTACCGACCGGGCGGCCTGTTCATCCCGGCAACCGGTCGAGACTTCTTGTGTGATGCCTTGGCCATCGCGATATTTCGCCAAGTATGTCCCCGACGTCGTCACGATCCGAAGCGAACCGTCCTTCCCTTCGGTGATGGGTGCCGTGCGTGTCTTTCCCTTCGCTGGTTTCCACTTGGCGAACCGTTCGCCGTTGCGGGTGATGATCTCGGCACCCGTGGGTAGCGGACGTGTCACGGTTTTCTTGAAGATCGATCCCATCATTTCGACTTTCGTTTGATCGGTTGAAGTGTCACGCCGAAGTATCGGCAGAGTGCATCAACCGACGGTAGGTTCAAACTTCGTTCACCAGACATAAATTTCGAGAGAGCGGCTTGACTGACTCCCGTTTCTATCGAGATACGGTATCGGGACACGTCCGACTCTTGGATGAGTCGATGCAACTGTTCGCTGATGGATTCGTTCGCTTTGGACATGATGCCATCATTATCAGCAAATGCTTTTCATATGTCAAGTACGACTGCGGATATTCTGATTAGAGTGAATCCAGCCGATGGCCGCTCCCACTGCTTCATCGATAACTTTTCTCGTTATTTTCCCATGCGACATCTGATAATCGGATATGGTGCGAACGATCCGCCTTGCGAGTTGCGCCGCATTAACTGCGGGTTGCGTGTGGGTTCTTGCATTCCGTAGAAGACAGACCGTTTTCCTTGCCGAAAACTTCGCTCGGCAGAGTGTGAATGCAATGGCTCTGATTTGTCGTGGGTCACACTTTGCCAGTTCGTCGAGAATACTTTTCCTTCGACCACTCATAAGCCACATGAATTGAGGGTCCGACGCCAACAACTTTTTAACGTTTTCCCCCGCGCGCGTTTCCCTTTCGTATCGAGACACATCTTTCGGATGCTTTCGTGGTCGACCCGGTTTTTTGGTGAATTGCGCCGAATTTGAAATTTGATCCATTTTTTGTTTCCTTTAGGCGTTACGACTACCTCACACCGCAAGCGCGAGTTCATGAAACAAGCCATCGTTATGTTGCGTCAAAAGTCCAAACCAAATGCTAACATTTCTTTACGACAATTTGGCTTACGCGGGCCGGTTTGACTTGTCACTGATCGAGCGAACCTCACTCACGACGCGGAAATAATTCCGCGATGTTCGTCAAAAGGTGTCGGCTGGCCTCATTTTCGCGTGCTGACAACTCGAACCTCATCCATCAGGCATTGGTAGCCGGTCATCTGGTGACGACGTTTTCATTATCTCACGATCCAGGTGAACTGTCGCCATCCATAGATCGGCCATTGAAGGACAAAACATGTTTTGGTTTATCTTTGGTTCCCAAGCATTTGAAGCAAGTAAGGCATCTGGCACAGGCTGGCACTGGTGCCAGCGTATTACGCTTCCTACTCATATACACCTCATACATTCTCTTTTTTCGACCTACACATACGTTAGATTGGCACCAGTGCCACCCGTGCCAAAATCATAACTCCCGGAGACCGACGCCGGAGTAGTTGGAGATTCGTTCATCCCCAAATCGAGGTTGTGTTCGTCGGATGGCAGGCAGTGCCGCCCGAAGTTCCTTGCCGAAGAAACCATCGTTTCCGGGGTTTATGCGGCCATGATCTTGGCACCATGACTCCCACATCTTGAATAAATCAGAAATGCGAACCGAGAACTCCGGCCCGACAATGCAGCGTTCACGGATGAACTGCTTTATCGGTGACGCCAAGTCATCCAAGTCGGCAAGCAATTCCCGGCCCGATTCCGGCTGAATGAGCGTGCCACGGTCACGAACTGCATACCAGCCGGTGAGCGCCCAATTGAGGATGCCCGGCAGTTCCGCGGTGAGTTTGCCACCGAGTGCCTTATCCTCGCGGCCCAAAAATGAACGGGTCATCCGCAACAGAATCACCCGGCTGGTGAGCGCCCCCGATGCATCCCGCAAGTTCGGCAGTTCGTTGGTCATGATCGTGAAGCGGACTGGCAACCGAATGCCTGTGAGCGTCGGCATGTTCTTCCGGTGGACGTCCTGCGGATCCTCGCCGCTGATGGACAACAGATTTTCGACGATGGCGATGGCATCCGATCGGCCCGACAGTCTTGCATCGGTGATGAGCGCGGCCGTCTTGCCGAGTAACGGCTGCAAGCCGAAGGGCCCGGAGAAACTCGCCAGCTTCGGACACGCAAGATTATTTTGGCCGATCAGTTGTTTTATGACACGGCCGATTGTCCCTTTCCCGGAGCGCGGGGGACCGATGAGCATTAGCAGTTTATGGAGTCGAGTATCGGAAGAGAGTAAATACCCCATCCAATCTTGAAGGGTATGAATCGATTCCAGATCATCCGGCCATTGTGAGCCGAGAAATGCGAGCCAGTTCGGACACTCGGCAATTGGATCGTAATCGTATTCGACGCCGTTCGGTGAAAAGTATTTCGCCGTCGGCTTGAGCAGACAATCGCCGGATGCAATT
>JBJXGP010000489.1:0-7418 GCA_046160425.1 Planctomycetaceae bacterium | reverse complement strand
TCATCATAGGCATCCTGACTGTTGATCGATTGTGCGGAAAAAACGAGATGGCAATCGACCATTGGATAATTTTTCTCTTGCCAGCGAAAGCGGTCCTTCACCTCCAGGCGAATCCCCACATCGACTTCCTGATTTTCGACGGCCGCATCGAGCGGGTCGGTCCGATAAAAAATGAATCTGGTATCGGGAGCCGTGAGATCCGCTCCCTGGTTCGACGGTTCTGTGGATGCCGCCGAAGGGGCGGCGGTGTCGTCATTCGCGCTGGTCGGTGCAGGCTGATCTGATTCCGTCGTCTCGCCGTATTCATAAATGGTCCGCCGGCCTGGGTAGTTGACCCTCTTCAGCAGATTGAGCAGGATCGTCAATTCCTGTTCGTTTTTCAACCCGACATGAAACACGCGCTGCGATGATTGCTTCACGCTCGACAACAAAAATTTCTGAAAGACGACGCTCAGCAGCGGATAGACCAGGATCGGCATCATGATCAACGTGACAATCGTGCGCCGGTCGCGCATCGTCTCGCGGAGTTCCTTCAGCGCCATGCGGCAGAATCGAAAGAAGCGATCCGACGCCGGCGAAGAGGATGTAATCGAATTCGGACGGCGATCTCGATCGCCGGGTCTTGATGTCGAGGAATCCGACACGATCATCGGTCCCCTTCCGTCTCCGCGTCGCGGTGCGATCTGACGAGCGCAGGAATTTCCGCCAGATGCAGGAACATCTGCATCAAGCTGGACTGTCCCGTTTGCGCGCGAAGCACCGCGAGCGTGCCGTCGATGACCATTTTTCCCTGATGGAGCAGGCCAAAACGGTCGCACAGTTTTTCCGCTTCATCCAGTCGATGCGTGCAGACGATGACCGCTTTGCCGACGTCGCGCAGATGGCCGATGAATTCGAAAATCCCCTGCGTGCCGATCACATCTAACCCGCGGGTCGGCTCATCCATCAGCATCACCGGCGGGTCGTGAATCAACGCTCGCGCCAGTTGCACTCGCTGCTTTTGTCCGGTGCTGAGTACGCTGCAACGGCGATCGATAAACGTCTCTAACCCGAACCGCTGACTCAACCGTTCGACCGACTCCTTCGCCTCGGCCGGATGAACGCTGTATAAATCGGCGAAGTATAAGAGCGTTTCGCGCGGAGTCAGCCATTGATAAAGATTCGCACTGGCAGAGACCAGGCCGATCCGCTGCTTCAGTTCGCCGTTCTTCAAATCGGTCCGGACGCCGTCGATCTCGGCGTAACCGCTGGTGGGAGGGAGCATGCCGAGAATCATCCGCAGGGTCGTCGTCTTGCCGGCACCATTTGGTCCCAGCAATCCGAACACTTCACCCTTGCGGACATCGAACGAAATCCCATCGACGGCCAAAATCGGCTGCTGAGAGGTCGTGAATTGTTTGGTGAGTTGATGAACGCGAATCATCGTGCATTTCTGCCGAGCGTATCGTCGCCGAGCAAATGGTTATGCGACTGAACGTAACTTTTAGAGAGAATGAGTCCCGAAATCTGTGAATTGCTGCACAAAGATTTGAACTGCGATCGATGGTGCAAGGGACTCAAATGGTTGATGGAAGTCTCCAGTGTGTCGACACGAGATGAGAAATGCAAAGTCCAAATCACGAGTTGTCACCCGAAACCGCCAGATGGAGGTGTCATTTCCCGGTGAGCAACCTTGTGTTGGGGGAACATATCACCTTAGTTTTTTACGGGGTAAAAGCAGAGGATATTGATCGTCAATCCGCGATCGAGGGAGACTTGTCTTCCTGACACCCATTTACTGAGTCGTAACACCTTTTACATCAATTATTTACATTCTAAAGACTGACACACTTGAGGTAAACATGCAACTGAGTTGCGATTAGCCTCAATTATTTGCAGTCGCAATGTTGTCAGATTCATATTTTCTTAAAATTTCTAAATCAAAATCTGTCTGAGGTTTAAGGGGTAATTGGAGGAGCGTCCACCTTCCGGCTGGACAGCATTTGCTTGACAGTCGAAAGCGGCAAGGTATAGTGACCACCTCGTCAAATCACTACATGTAGGGTTTCACCCTGTCTCACCCCCTACAAATTGTGTACAATTTCTTCAGATTCTTGACAAAGATCATGAAAATTAGTACATTCAGTGCTCAGGGGTCGACGATACCCAAATCAGCAGGATGGATTCCCACAGCATCACCAGGAACCGTAATGGAAGGAGTGCAGGATGCACGATTCTAAAGGATTAGCCACTCGTCAAATGTCGACCTCAACTGTGTCTTCTGGATCGTTAAGTTCCCCTTTAAGCAAAAATGGCCGAAACGGTCATTCTGCCCATGCGAAGCAGGGGGCCGCTATGGTCGTGGAACCTTATTTCTGTCCCGCCGACGTCGATCCCTTTTCCACCGTGAATTGGGACTATCGCGAAGCCCACATCAAAGATGAATCGGGAGGCATCCTCTTCGAACAGAAAGAATGCGAAGTCCCCGATTTCTGGAGTTCGCTCGCGACCAACGTCGTCGTCAGCAAATATTTTTACGGCGAACCGGGGACAGCCGAACGCGAAACGAGCGTCCGTCAGGTCATTCACCGCGTCGCGCGCACCATCGCCGACTGGGGGATACAAGACGGTTTCTTCGCCACGCCGCAGGATGGCGAGAATTACTATCGCGATCTCGCCTGGCTCTGCCTGCACCAGTACGGGGCCTTCAACTCTCCCGTGTGGTTCAACGTCGGACTCTATCACCAGTATGGCGTGAAGGGTTCGCAGGGAAACTATCATTGGGATCCCGAAACCAATACGATCCATCGCCCTGAAACCCCTTACGAATATCCGCAAGCCTCCGCCTGTTTCATTCAGTCGGTCGACGACAACATGGAAGACATCATGCGGCTGGCGACCAGCGAAGCCATGCTGTTCAAGTTCGGTTCGGGGACCGGTACCGACCTCTCGACGATCCGCAGTTCGAAAGAAAAACTCTCCGGCGGCGGGATCCCCTCCGGTCCGCTCTCGTTCATGCGGGTGTACGATCAGATCGCTGCCGTCGTCAAATCGGGGGGCAAGACTCGTCGCGCCGCCAAGATGCAGAGCCTGAAAGACTGGCATCCCGACGTCCTCGAATTCATTCAGGCCAAAGCCAAGGAAGAACGAAAAGCGCGCACGCTGATCGAAAGCGGCAAGTACGAATCGAACTTCAACGGCGAAGCCTACAGTTCGATCATGTTCCAGAACGCCAACCTTTCGGTCCGCGTCAGCGATGACTTCATGGATGCCGTCGCCGATGGACGAAAATGGCGCACGCATTGGGTCACCAACACCAGCACCCCCGGACCCGAATACGATGCCCGGTATCTGATGAAAGAAATCGCCGAAGGAACGTGGTATTGCGGCGACCCCGGTGTGCAGTACGAAACCACGATCAACAATTGGCATACGTGTCCGAATTCGGGGCCGATCAACGCCTCTAATCCCTGTTCGGAATACATGTTCCTGGACGATACCGCCTGCAATCTCGCCAGCATCAATCTCAAGAAGTTCTCGCAGCCCGACGGTTCAATCGACGTCGAAGGCTTCCGCCGCGCCTGTGCCGTGTACTTTACCGCACAGGAGATCCTCGTCGATCACGCCAGCTATCCGACGCCGGCGATCGCCGAGAACAGCCATCGGTTCCGTCCGATCGGTCTCGGTTATGCCAATCTCGGCAGCATGTTGATGTCGATGGGGATTCCCTACGACAGCGATGCAGGGCGAGGCATCTGCGGTGCAATGACGGCGATTCTCCACGGGCAGGCGTTTCTCTCGTCGGCTGAACTCGCTGGCATCGTGGGTCCGTTTGCGGGGTATCGCGAGAACGAACGTCCGATGCTGCGCGTCATGCGGAAGCACCGCGACGCCGTGGCGGATATCGATTCCGCCTGTCCGACCTATTTGCGGGAAGCGGCACACCAAGTCTGGGACGAATGCCTCACCCTTGGAGAGAAAAACGGTTATCGCAACGCACAGGCCACCGTACTCGCACCGACCGGAACGATCGCCTTCATGATGGATTGCGATACGACCGGCATCGAACCCGATATCGCCCTCGTCAAGTACAAGCAACTCGCCGGCGGCGGGATGATGAAGATCGTCAACCGCACGGTCCCCCAGGCCTTGCAGACGCTCGGATACGAGCCTGAAGCAATCGCACGCATCATCGAGTACATCAATCAGCAGGAGACGATCGAAGGGGCTCCGGATGTCAAACCCGAACACCTCCCCGTCTTCGACTGTGCCTTCAAACCGGCCAACGGCACGCGAACGATTAACTGGACGGCTCACGTCACCATGATGGCGGCGGCCCAGCCGTTCCTTTCGGGAGCCATCTCCAAGACGGTCAACATGCCCGCCGACTCGACGGTGGAAGACATCCAGAACGCCTACATCGAAGGCTGGAAACTCGGCTTGAAGGCCCTCGCCATCTATCGCGACGGTTCGAAGCAGAGTCAGCCGCTCGCAACGTCGAAGGAAGGGGACCGCGGCAAGAAAGATGATGACGTCAAGGTCCGTAAACCGATCCGCCGTCATTTGCCCGCGACCCGTCAATCGGTGACGCACAAGTTTTCCGTCGGCAGTCACGAGGGATACATTACCGTCGGCCTCTTTGAAGACGGCACGCCCGGTGAACTGTTCATCACGATGGCCAAAGAAGGAAGCACGATCGGCGGCCTGATGGATGTCATCGGCACATTGACCTCGATGGGACTGCAATACGGCGTGCCGCTCAGCGTGTTCGTCGAGAAGTTTTCCCATACGCGCTTCGAGCCGTCGGGCTGGACGAAGAATCCCGATATCCCGAATGCCAAGAGCGTTCCCGATTACATCTTCCGCTGGCTGGGGATTCAATTCCTGCCGGGTTATCGTCAAGCCAATTCTCCGCAACGCGACGAAATCGCGGATGCGGAGGTCGCGACTCCCGATGCCTCGGTTGAAATCTCAAAAGCGATCGTGGCGGGAAACGCTCTCGTTCCGCTGCAGCAGACGACTTCGACTTCGAACGAACACTCCGCCGAAACGGTGGTCGGCGACTGGAAAGGACCAGCCGTGCGGAGCGAGCAGTTCGCGAGATTCCAATCCGATGCCCCCGGGTGCGACAATTGCGGAGCCATCACCGTGCGTAACGGCAACTGTTACCTTTGCCACAATTGTGGAAACAGCATGGGATGTAGCTGAAGGACCGGCCAACTCTCTTGCAGACCCACCCCGGTCTTCGGATGGACCGGGGTGTTTTCGTTTTGGTGGAGATGGTTCCTCGTTCCCAAGCTCCCGCATGGGAACGCAAGTCTTCGAGTGCTTCCCGCTTCGTCCAAACTGTTGAAGACCTCTTGTCGCTGCGCGACCCGGAGACAAGGTTGTTCGGGTTTACCTTTCGGACTTGATCAGCTCCCATGGCCATGAACTAAGCCGAATTTAGCTTGGCCGATGAGGCCTTGAATGTGGCCTAAACTAATCGAGGGGCGAGGCATCGATCGTACCTGATTTGTGGCGGCGAAAGACGATCATGGCAGCCGCAATTCCGCCGCCGAGACCTGTCACAATACCGAAAAACGGGACCATGATCACCCACGTACCGTCGTTGTCGGGCGGAGTCACTGCGCGTAATACCGGAATCATTGCCTTGACGGCGACGTAACTGATGGCAGGAGTGATCAGCCACGCGAGGAAAAAAGCGATCGCAGGCCAGCGAACGCGAGTGCCGATCCAGACGCCAATGGCACAAGGCCCCACCAAAAGTAGCAGGCCAATCATTGCGCTAGCGAATATCATTACATGCCCTTCGCGTCAAAAGCTTTGTGAGTTTGATTTTCTCTCATACCCATGCTCGCTTGAGAACGGATATCTTCGAATCTCTGCTTTGCTTGAATCGAAATAAGATACTCCTGTCGCTGTGCGACCCCGGCACAAAGCTGTCCGGGCTACCCGCTGCACGCTTTTGGTCATTCACTCCCACCCCAGCGCATGCGTCAGGCGTTGATAAAAAATCACGCCGATGCTGCAGAGGGAACCGAGCCACATGATCGACATGGCGGCGGTGATGATGCGGGAGATGAGACGGGTCTCGCAGGGGTAATCGCAGGCGAGAAGCCGGAGGAGAATCTTCAGGCCCTGTTGCACGAAAACCATCGCCAGTAACGTGGTCAGCGCGAGGATAATCACCGACCACTGTCCCAGATTCAGATCGAGAATGAAGGCCCCGGTGAGAACCACGCTGCTGAGGAACAGTTGCGCGAAGACCGCGCTGTCGCCACGCATCCCCGCGGCCATGCCTCGTTCGGTGTCGATCAACAGTTGCCGCCAAGACTGCGACCTGTGCGATTGAGACGACATTTCTAATGCGGAAATTGTGGGATGGGACGGATCGAGATTCATCCGTTCCAATTCATCGGTTTCATGCATCGTCTGAGGCATCGAATCACCTGTCATGATTCACATTCATCATTTCAATAGACGTTCGAAGGTCTGTCACACGAGGAACGCTCAAGCCCAAAAGCTGAAATTCAGATTTTGAATCATCTCACACAAAGTCACGAAGGCACAAAGAAGGCTTAAAAAAATACTTACGATTACATCATGCTCAGTTCGTTTTTTTTCTCCTTCGTGTCTTTGTGACTTTGTGAGAAACTTTTCTCCTAATTAAGATGTGCTGTCAGAGGAGTCACGTCATCAATTCGTTCCCAAGAGCGAACTCAATTGATTCGATGACGATTGAAATGGGCCGAATCTCGGTTCGATCGAGATGCCGACGCCGAAATTGTCTTTGCTTTGATCGTAATTGGCGCCGACGTGGATCAGGAAGTCGGCACCGATGCGGGTCAACGTCATCGATTGGCCCCGGTTCATGCTTTCTCCCAGATCGTAGGCGGTCCCCAACGTGGACACCCATTTTTCGCTCATGCGATAACTGTAATTCGCCGTGAGGATCTGACTGTTGACGGGTCCGCCGGCAATCTGCCGGACGCCGACGTAAACGCTGCCGCGCGTGCTGCGCTGGCTGAGCACTCCCACATTCCAGATGTCCTGCCCGTCCAGAAAGAGATCGTGCAGCGAACTGGCGAGAATCGTGGTGCGATCGCCGACGTTCCACGCATATCGGCTGGTGATCAGGCCGAACGGTTCGCCGAAGTTGTCTCGATCCTCGCGCGGAAAGTACGAGGCTTCGAGATCGAGGGTCATCCAGTCTTTCATGCGCGGCCGTTCGGCGGGACCGGTTTTCGTTTGCAGTCGATGCCGCCAGCCCATGCGCAATACCTGTTGATCGTCGACGAGTTCATAGATCGGCGACGTCACCGTATGCGCCGCTCCGTCGCGGACGGCATAAAATCGCGGATCGAACATGGGTGGCAATACTCCGCCGAAGGTGCTGGTGATGAATCGCGATCGAAAACGTTCCTGGGCGTTGTCGT
>JBJXGP010000488.1:0-11422 GCA_046160425.1 Planctomycetaceae bacterium | reverse complement strand
TGAGCCGTGCGAATAATCGAGGCACTTTGATTGCTTCGTGACATGTGATTCTTGAAGCGAATTCTGAATGCATTCGCCGAATTGTTGACGCAGGAGCAAAGACACGGCTCACAGAGCCGTGCCACACAGGACAGCGAGTTGTTTTCGAGTGAAATGAACCGGGCCACCCCGCCATTCCGATACGATGAGGAATCTTGCTATGCACAATCGCGTCACAGAAATTCTTACGGAAGTGGATGAGGCTCAACAAGAACCTGGCGCATACGATTTGCTCCCAGAGATTCGCGATGTGCTTGCTGCGATGCTGGACGATGTAAACTTGCCTGAGAAGAATCGCGTCGGGCTTTCCGCCGCACTGGGACGAATAGTCCTTGAGCGTACTGGTTTTTCTGATACTCCGCTAGGAGAAAAACTGTTGAAGCTTGCGGATGATTTTGGTGATAACAATTGCCGGGTGCCCCGGTTGGGATGAAAACTTACCAACTCGAGGCACCCCAGACGCCCCGTCGTCTGGCTCGCGCAGCGATAAGACGCGGTTCATCATCTTACAAAGTACCATTCGATTTACCCGCCCGAAACTGTTCAAGATTGATTCATCGTCGAAGCCCTGCGTATCATCAAGGGATCGTCAGTTTTGTTTAAGGGGGGTTATCCTGATCATGCCCGAATTCGGAAAGAAATCAACGAATGCCCGGCTTACCGACAGTCAGGCCGTGGCGAGATGGCGATCGCTTAGTCTTTACGGCACGCAGATCGATGACGACGGAATTGCTTTGCTCGACGGCGTGGCGAATAAGCTCGAAGAGATTCATATTGAAAGCAAGCTGATCACTGACCGTTCGATGCCGGTGTTATGCCGACTCCCCAAGCTTATCAGCCTGCTATTGGATGGCGTGCCGAGGGTGACCGATGCGGGAATCACGTGCATCTCGGAGATGACGCAACTCCGCGAACTGTTTCTCGCGGGAACGCAACTCACCGACGCAGGGATCGATTCGTTGCTCGGGCTTACAAATGTTTGGAGCCTGACATTGTCCGATACGAAAATTACGGATGCGGGCGTCGCGAAGCTGAGCAAATTGAACTCGTTGGGTCTGGTCATGTTGAATCGCACTCAAATTCGCGGGTACGGGTTATGGAATTTTCCACAGGGTGCGGACAATTTATATCTCGAAGGATGCCCAGTCACCGACGAAGGAATTGCTGGTTTCCTGAAAACACACGATAAGACCAGAATTCTCTCACTTTCCGGCACTCAAGTGACCGATGCGATCCTCCCCTTGCTCGCCCAAATCGAGTCTCTCGAGGATTTGCGATTAGAAAATACGATGGTAACAGATGCGGGAATACAGCATCTTTGCGGCCACAAAACACTTGGACGTATTTATCTTGCAGGAACGGGTGTTAGCGAGGAGATGATCGTCCGACTCAAAAGGAAAAGCCGGAGCCTGATAGTTTACGTATAAACTTCATGCTGGCCGCGTAGCGACAAGACGCGGTTCATCATCTCTCAAAGAACCAGTCGATTTACCCGCCCCCGAAAATGTTCACGATTGATTCGTCGTCGAAGCCCTGCGTATCATCAATGGGTCGTCGAGACCACATGACATGCGTCTGGTCTATCCTGCTTTGTGATCAGTTGAGGTGATGAGTGCAGTTATCGCAATTGTATCGTCGAGGAGTAGTTCGACCTCTTGACGACTGCGCGGCAAGGCAACTTGCCAATTTCGACATTGAAACGACGATTCGTGTCGAATGGCTCGCCGTCATAAACGACGAACAGTTCTCTCGCATTTGGCAGGCTGGAATATTTCAACGCATTAATGATGCGTGTGGAACTGAAATTTCCGACTACGAGGAGACAGAACTTGTGGCAAACCAAATTGGTCGAGCGCTATCCTCAATGCGGGGGTTGACGGCTACTAATCATTCTGTTTCAGTTTTCGTTGAGAACCTTGACGCATTGTTTTCCGAAGCATTGGTAATGAACAACAATGTTTACTTTGTTTTCTGACTGTTGGGCCGGGTGCTCCGGTTGGGATGAAAACCTGAAACGCCCCCAATTCTTGAGTGCCACGGCTCTGTGAGCCGTGCGAATACTGATGGCGCGTTGATTGTTTCGTGACATGTGATTCTCGAAACGAATTCTGAATGCATTCGCCGAATTGTTGACGCAGGAGCAAAGACACGGCTCACAGAGCCGTGCCACACGGGACAGCGAGTTGTTTTCAAGACCGAATGAGCCGGGCCACCCCACCCCCATCCCGCTTTTTGTCATCCCTCCCCTTCGCGGTTGATTGACTTTCAGAATCGGCTCGTCTAAGTTGGTTGACGTGGTTTTCTGCTGCGGAAATCGCTCGAAAACCCGGGTTTGAATTCATCTCCCCTGTTGTTGCCACCTCGCTGTGAAAGGGCATTCGCATGGCTCGTCCCGTCACGTTGTTCACCGGCCAGTGGGCCGACCTGACTTTGGAAGATATTTGCAAGAAGGCGCGCGATTTCGGTTACGACGGGCTCGAACTGGCCTGCTGGGGAGATCATTTCGAGGTCGAAAAGGCCCTCTCCGACGATACCTATTGCGCCCGCAAACGCGAATTGCTCGAGAAATACGACCTGCAACTCTTCTCGATCTCCAACCATCTCGTCGGCCAAGCGGTACTCGATACGGTCGATATCCGGCATAAATCGATCCTCCCCGAATACATCTGGGGGGACGGAAAACCCGATGGCGTCACTCAGCGGGCCATCAACGAGATGAAGAACACCGCGCGGGCCGCCCAAAAACTGGGGGTCGGCGTCGTCAACGGTTTCACCGGGTCGAGCATCTGGCAGTACATTTACGATTTCCCCCCCACGCCCCGCGCGATGATCGACAAGGGATACGAACTGCTCGCCGAGCGGTGGAACCCGATTCTCGATGTGTTTCAGGATTGCGGCGTGAAGTTCGCGCTCGAGGTGCATCCGACCGAAATCGCGTTCGACATCTACTCGGCTGAGCGGTCGCTGCAAGCGCTCGACAACCGCGAGGAGTTCGGCTTCAACTTCGACCCCAGCCATCTGATCTGGCAGGGAGTCGACCCGGTCGAGTTCATTCGCGCCTTCCCAACCCGCATTTATCACGTCCACATGAAAGATGCCTCGACGACGCTCAACGGCAAGACGGGAATTCTCACGAGCCATCTCCCGTTCGGCGATCCGCGGCGGGGCTGGGATTTCCGCAGCGTGGGGCGAGGGGGAGTCCGATTCGAGGAGATCATTCGCGCTCTGAACGCGATCAATTATACGGGGCCGCTCTCCGTCGAATGGGAAGACATGGGAATGGACCGCGAGCATGGTGCGCGGGAAGCGTGTCAGTATGTGAAAAATGTCGATTTCCCCCCCTCCGGCCGAGCTTTTGACGCCGCATTTGCGGAGTAATCGACGTCGGCGAGTTGATACAGGAGCCGCGACAAAATTAATCCTGCCGGGTGGCACGCCCTGACGCTTTGGGAAGGGCGTGGTTTTTTGCAGAGAAATCCCACGCCCTTCGAAGACTCAGAGCGTGCCACCCGAAATAATATTCAGTCGCGGCACCTTAATAAGCGATATCGCGGCGCAGAAAATGTCGGAACCAGAAACGGGAAGCGACCTTCGGGTGGCTTCCCGTTCGTCTTTCCAGGGCGTGTTCTTTTGTGATTGTAGCCGTCGAGGTCCGTTCGCTGTTGACCAACGGTGGGAATCAACATACAGTTCTCATGGCAAGCTGCGGAAGGAGTGAGGCTCACGCTCTATGAGGTCACTCGCCGAACGTTCATTCTCACGCAGAATGTCAGAGATCTTGCCGGTTCTAAACCACTCATCAAGCAAAGTTAAAAATGTCGCAACCCGATACGACTCCTCCGAAGCCTGCCGACGGAGACCCTGCCGCTCCGCGTCCCAAGGCGCCGCTTCCCAAGAAGCCCGAGCGAACTCCCCCGAATAATGTGTTCTGGTATCTGATCGTCTTCCTCGTGGTGGGGATGGTCATCTTCTCGATGGTCAACAACCAGAATCGCGGCACCGAAGTCAAATTCAGCGAGTTCTACGCCGGGTTGCAGGAACCCAGAGACAACCCGAAATACACGAAAGAGACGGTCTTCGAAGTCAAAGTCGCCAAGTACGAAGTTCGCTTTCAAGACCAGCCCAAGTCGAGCGCCACGGCCACCGCCGATAATGCGACCCCCGTTCGCGTGAATCACTTTTACGTCCCGACGATGGGGATTTCCGACGATCAGCAAAGCAAGTTGACCGAGCGCATGGTCGCCAGGGGAATCGTATTCGGCGGCGAAGAAGCCCCTTCGGAATGGCAGGGGGTCCTCACGCTCCTGGTGATTCCCCTCATCATCCTCATGTTCATGATCTTTCTGTTTCGACGGATCAGCGGTGCGGGAACGGCGATGTCGTTCGGCCGCAGCCGCGGTAAATTGTTCGCGCAGGAAGACGTCGGCATCACATTCGACGACGTCGCCGGCATCGATGAAGCGGTCGAAGAACTGCGGGAAGTGGTCGAATTTCTGCGAAACCCCGGCAAATATCAGGCGCTGGGGGGGCGCATTCCGCGCGGAGTCTTGCTCGTCGGGCCTCCCGGTACCGGCAAGACGCTGCTCGCCAAAGCGGTCGCCGGCGAAGCGGGTGTGCCGTTCTACAGTCTTTCCGGTTCCGACTTTGTCGAGATGTTCGTCGGCGTCGGCGCGGCGCGCGTCCGCGACATGTTTCAACAGGCGGGACAACGCTCCCCCGCGATCATCTTCATCGACGAACTCGATGCGCTCGGCAAGGTCCGCGGCAGCGGGATGCCCGGCGGACACGACGAACGCGAACAGACGCTCAACGCTTTGCTCGTCGAGATGGACGGCTTCGGCTCGGATCAAAGCGTCATCGTCATGGGGGCGACGAACCGCCCTGAAACGCTCGATCCTGCGCTCTTGCGTCCGGGACGTTTCGATCGGCACGCCCTCGTCGATCGCCCCGATATCAACGGCCGGCATGCGATTCTCAAAGTTCACGCCGCCAAGATCAAGATGGACAGCAACGTCAACCTGCATTATATCGCGAAATTGACTCCCGGATTCGTCGGCGCCGACCTGGCGAACTTGGTGAACGAAGCGGCGTTGCTCGCCGCCCGCAAGAACAAGAACAAGGTGACGATGAAGGAGTTCGAGGAGGGGATCGAACGCGTCGTCGCCGGTCTCGAAAAGCAAAACCGCATCATTCCCGAAGACGAAAAACGGCGCGTGGCATATCACGAATGCGGTCACGCCCTCGTCGCCACGAGCTTGCCGAATACCGATCCGGTCCACAAGATTTCGATTATCCCGCGCGGGTTCGGCGCGCTGGGTTACATGCTTCAGCGTCCGGAAGACGAACGGCAATTGATCACCCAGTCGGAACTCGAAAGCCGCATCTGCGTGCTGCTGGGAGGGATCACCGCCGAGATGCAGGTCTTCAACGAGACCTCGACCGGCGCGCAAAATGACTTGCAGCGCGCGACCGAAATCGCCCGCCGCATGGTGACCGATTTCGGCATGAGCCCCAAGCTCGGCCGCGTCCATTACAGCGAGACGACTCGTTCGCCGTTCCTGGGGACGTCGATCACGACCAGCGAGCAACAGCACAGCGAAGATACGATTCGCGAGATCGATCTGGAAATCAAGCGGATCATCGACGAATCGGCGACAACCGTCGAGGAGATCATTTCCAGCCGGCGCGAGATCCTCGAACACATGGCGAAACGGCTGATCGAAACCGAAGTCATGGACGCCGATCAGCTCAAAGAGATTCTCGATCAGTACAAGACGGGACCGCAAATCAAGCCGGGGACATTTCTCCCCCCCGTTGTCGCCGATCCCGAAGCCGACGTTCTCCTGCCGCCGTCGATCGAAGAACCTCCGCGCGAAGCGGTCGAAGGGGCGTAACTTACGATCCTGCCGCATCTTACCGATAACAATCGCGAGAACAGACATTTCCGCGCAACCACTCCCGTAGTATATGGAGGGGGTGCATGATGGGCGTGTGCCGACTTGACCCCTGCGGATTTTGCCGTTGCGGGACTCGTCGAATGACATCTTGAGGATATCTCGAACCTCCGTGATCGTGGAGAGCATTTCGTGACCAGCGGTGAAGCACAACCCATTCGCATCGGCACCAGAGCCAGTCGTCTCGCCTTGTGGCAGGCGCACTACGTGAAAGACTTGCTGCACGGCGTCTCGTCTCGTCCGGTGGAAATCGTCCACATCACCACCACCGGCGATCAGCAGCAGCTACAACCGTTGCACCAATTGGGGAACGTCGGAGTCTTTACGCGCGAAGTGCAACTGGCGCTGCTCGATGGCCGGGCCGATATCGCAGTTCACAGCTTGAAGGATCTGCCGACGATTCCGACACCCGGTTTGGTGCTCGCCGGGGTTCCCATCCGCGGGCCGATGTTCGATGTGCTGGTCTTTCCTGCGAACCGCGTGCGGGAGAAGCAAAATGAGGACGCGAATTCCTCACCGTTGGAGTCGCTTGCTCCGCATGCGCGCATCGGGACAGGAAGTTTGCGCCGCCAGGCGCAGATTCTCTTTCATCGACCCGATCTCGACGTGCTGCCCATCCGCGGGAATGTCGATACCCGCTTGAAAAAACTTGACGCCGGTGAATTCGATGCGCTCGTGCTGGCGGCGGCGGGCTTGCATCGGCTCGGCTTCGATCAATGGCCGCGCGTCGAACTCGCTCCCCCGGCGATGTATCCCGCCGTGGGGCAGGGTGCCGTCGGCATCGAATGCCGCGACGACGATCGTGAGTTGAAAAACCTGCTGCAAAAATTCACCGATCGGGCGACATTCGATGCCGTCACCGCCGAGCGCACGCTGCTCAACGAACTCCAGGCGGGCTGTCATGCGCCGGTCGGGATCTGGAGCCGCTTCGAGAACGACGTTCAACATCTCGATGCGGTCGTACTCAGCCTCGATGGGCGGCAGCGGATCTCGGCCTCGGCCTCGATGGATGGCGACTCCATCCGCACGGCTTCCGAACTGGGTCGCCGCGTCGCCGGCATTCTCCGCGATGCCGGAGCCGACCCGCTGCTCGAATCGACCCGCATTCCGCCGAACGCAGCGGAACAATCCTGACGGGAGAGATAGAGCCGTGAACCGTTGGCGAAAACTTCTGGCGATGATCTCCTCGACCTCGACGCTGGCCCAGGTGTGGGAACTGGCGGCGGTCGTGGGGGTCTACAGCATGCTTCCCGTCTGGAAGGAACACAGCGGTTATCGCGATATACTCGACGTCCCCTCCGATATGAGCACTTCGCTCAGCATGATCGTGGGCCTGTTGCTGGTCTTCCGCACGAATGCGGCGTACGCGCGCTGGTGGGAGGCTCGTCAACTCTGGGGGCAACTCGTCAACGTCAGCCGCAACCTCGTCATCAAATGCCGCACGCTGGTCCAACCACCGGAACATGAACTGCAATCTTTCGGCGAGTTGATCGTTCAATTTGCCAAGAGTCTGCAAGTCCACTTGCGAGTCCTCGGCGATGCGCGGCGAACGTTGTCGTCGTTTCAAGGATCCCATGTGCCGCTCCAGACGGCGACGGAGATCTACGAGCAACTCGCAAACTGGAAGGTCCGCAAACTGATCGACGGCGAGACGCTGCTCGTGATCGACAATGATGCCCAACAATTGCTGAACGTCTGCGGCGGATGCGAGCGGATCGTCAACACGCCGATGTCCCCCTCGTATCGGACGTTCGTGCGGCTGTGCATTATGCTCTATCTGTTGTCGCTCCCCTGGGGGCTAACGCACGAATTCGGATACTGGACGATTCCGCTCACGACGATCCTGGCCTATTTCATGATCGGCTTCGAAATCATCGCCGAGTCGGTCGAAGAACCCTTCGGCCACGATGACGACGACCTTGACCTCGAAGGGATCTGCCGAGCGATTGAAACATCGGTGCAGAATATCACGCGAAGCGACAGTGGAAGGAGCGGCCGGACATGAATGATGCCGCCCCCGATCGTGGAACATCCCCTCGCCCGCCGTTGCTGCTCCGGCTGCTGCAATGGAAGTTTGTGATTCCGCTGCTCGTGGTGATGGTGGTGGTATTGTCGCCGTTCGCGTATCGGGCTTATGTTCTGAGCGGCCTCCCCGATATCGGCGACCCCTTCGACGTCGAAGAGTTCGGGACCGTCGAACTGGCCGATGCCGACAATGCCCGGTTCGATTACGAAGCGGCGTTGGCGCTAAAAATTCCGTTACGGAGTACTTCCGTAAATCTCAGCGATGAGTTAGACACGGCGATGCAGGACGACTGGTATTCTGCCACGCCGGTGATCCGCAACTGGCTCAAGGTGAATCGATCGGCATTGGATCGGTGGAAACTCGCGACCGAAAAGCCCGATTTTCTGTATCATCAGCCCAAAGACGTGAATTTCTTGACCGTGCTGCAACTGATGCAGGAATTCAGAGATTTCGCGAGGCTGGCCCTGCTGGAGTCATCCCGTCTGTTGGCGGAAGGGAACCCCGACGAGGCGTGGCTCTGGTGCCGAGCGGTGCTACGCAGCAGCCGACACTCCGGCCAACATGGGACGGCGATTGAAAGACTGGTCGGTGCCTCATTGCATACAATGGGTGTCGAGACATTGCAGAGAATCTCGCAACATCCCAACGCCGACGAGAGACTGCATCAGCAAATGCTCCAAGAAGTGCAAGAAATTTATACGATGACGGTTAAAAACTCGGTGATGCTCAAATGTGAATATATAGCACTGAGGAACTCGATTCTCGACGAAAACGTATTGAAGGATCTGTTGCAACACGACCCCTATAAGAGTGTTGAAGGTGCCCAATATCGGCTTCACCGGGTCTGTGGCATCGAGCCGCGTTTATCTCAGTTGGTCTCGCAGCAATACATAGCAAATCTTCTCGAGCAAATCGACCTTCCATTAAAAGAGCGGGAGCCACGTACCGGCGGGATTGGTCTTTTCGCAAGAAATCCAAAAAAGAGCTACTGGAGCGATCGACTCGACCCGGCAGAGGTCGAACAATTCCACAAGAAATCGATCCTGGCTCGACAACTGTTTTCCGGATTGAGACATGTCGACGTCGCTTGCTTGCGTGAAGAGACCAAACAACGCGCGATCGAACTCTGCCTCGCATCGCGGATTTATCGACTCCGCAACGGCACATACCCCGACGATCTTGAGCAATTGGTTCAAGCGAAGATCATCGATGAAGTCCCCGACGACCCTTTCTCCCCAATCGGCCTGAATATGCACTATCGACGGGATGGAGAGGTAATCTCCATCTGGGGCATCGGCGACAACGGCATCGACGACGGCGGATATGAGATCGATTCAGAAAATGGTTCCCGCCAGCAACTCGACATCGGCCTGACCCTCGGCAAACAGCCCAAGAACGACAGCGTCGAAGCGAAAAAGCCGTGAACCGGTTGGCGAATCATCCGTTGATAAGGGTGTGTCGCCTAATTCTTTTTTCGGCCTCTGCGATGACAATGAACTCACTACAAATTTTCAAAAAAGGCAATGAATGATCTCTCACGGAGTCACAAAGGCACCAAGAAGAACAAGAGGTTCAGGGGAGTCATTTCAACCGAGTTATTTTCCTTTGTGTCTCCGTGTCTTTGTGAGAGACTCGTATTCTTTTAAGCGTGTCTTCTCATTCATTTTCGGCCTGAATGCGGGATTAGAAGATTATCTCTACGATAGGTGAACGTTTTTCTGTCACGAAATTGCGGATTCTGGACGGTTTTGTCCCTGTGAGGTAAATACTGATGTCGTCCGATCCCATCCAGCCTCCCGTGACGCGATTCCGCCGCATCAAGGCGACGTTGTGGATCATGGCCGGATTTTTGTTTCTGATCGTGTTCGTGATCCCGATGTCGGTGCGGGTTTATCGGTTATGGGGCATCCCCGACGTCGGGCACCCGTTTGACGTCGAGGAATTTGGAACGGTCGAACTGCCCGATGACGAAAATGCCCGCATTGACTACGACGCGGCGATCGCCGCACTCGTCCCGCTGCCGAAGGTGGCCGATCGGGACACTTGGAAAGAATTGGACGTCGCGCTCAGCGAAGGCTGGTCATCGGCGACGCCGGTGATTCGTCAGTGGCTCGACGACAATCGCCCGGCATTAGAGCGCTGGCGCAGGGGGACCGAAAAACCGGATTTCCTTTTCGTCCAGCCGAAGACACTTAATTTCTCTACGTCGACAGAGACGTTACAGGAATATCGACCGCTGGATCGGTTGGCGGCGTTGGAATCGTCGCGTCTGCTTGCCGAGGGTCAACACAATGAGGCTTGGATCTGGTCGCGTGCGATTCTGCGTTTCAGCCGGCACGTCGGGCAGCACGGCTACCTTATCGAGAGGCTGACAGGTGCGTCTTTGTACCAAGCCGGCGTGAACAGCACGCTCGCACTGGCTCATGATCCCTCTGTGACCGAAGAACTACTGCGGCAGATGCTGCAAGAGTCGACGGCAATAGCCGAGAAAACCGTACCACAATCGGTGACGATCAAATGTGAGTATCTCTCGATCAATAATACGATGAACGATCCGAAATATTTGTTGGACGATGACACTGATACACTTGAACGATTAAAAATTCGCATGGGGGCATACTTTGTGGCCGAATTCAGACTGGTTCAGTTGCTCAGCCAGCATTACGTCGCGAACATTCTCGATCAGATTGATCTGCCGATGAAAGACCGTCAGCCTCGTATCGGGAGCGTGGAAGTATTCCAGCGCGATCCGGCGAAGACCTATCCGCCAGACGTCTTGCCGCCGGAAACGATTGAGGAGCGCGCGAAAAAATCATGGACATTTCGAGCGATGATGATTTCTGCCTACCGCCAGTTGGATTACGCCTGCCTGAACGAGCTGACCCGACAGCGTACTCTGGAAATCTGCCTCGCCTCGCAGATATATCAAAAAATGAATGGTGCCTATCCGAAAGACTTGGACGATTTGGTCCGGGCTGGAATCTTGGATGAAATCCCCATCGACCCCTACTCAAAAACCGGAGAACGGATGCATTATCGCGTTACCGCTGACGGCGTGCTCGCCTGGAGCATCGGTTACAACGGCATCGATGACGGCGGAGAAATCGACAAAAGCAACCGCAAAGCCGGCGGCCTGCTCGACGTCGGCCTGCGCTTGGGCGACAGCGTTGAAGCGCAAAAACCGTGAATTGTGGCTCCCCCCATGCGCGGTTCTTCAGCCTCGAAGAGGCGGCCGTCAATAGCCCAGGGCGGAAGCCCTGGGAACTGAGCCGACGATTCATCGCCAGCCCCGGAGGGGCGACAGATGAGTCATTTTCGCGATCGATTCGTGATGGAATTCAAGAGTACCAACGACGAAATTGATGTTCGGTGTATGTTGAAATTGATTGACGAGAAAAATTCC
>JBJXGP010000487.1:0-9778 GCA_046160425.1 Planctomycetaceae bacterium | reverse complement strand
AAAAGCGTTCGATGTCGTTAAGTTCTTGATCAGTGCTGACGGAAGTGGTTTGAAGGCGGAGCAACTTCAATATCTGTTACAGAAATCAACTCGTCTTGACGTCCGTCGGCATGCAGCCCAGATTCTTGCAAACAAAGACTCTGGCCATGAACAACTCATGAAAGTCATATTAACAAAAACTGATCCCGTGAAATCGCGTCTTGAAGCACTTTGGGCACTGATAACGATTCCCCTCAAAAAGGTGAATTTGAATCTCTTGAACGGAAAGCCGCATCAAAATCATCTTCCGGGAGACAGTGTCGAATTAATGATTGCCGTTCTTGAAAACATCGGGACTGGCCAACTGAGTGGTGAATTGAATCGACTCCATGACATCCCTTTCATCAAACCTGATAAACCGCAAATACGATCGATGCCCGAAAATCTTGCACTGATCGGCGCCATCCTCAGACTCCCATTAACCGATGAACCCACCAAGATCATGATGTATTCAGCATTGGCGCATGACGATCCATTCTTGCATCACATGGTTTTGTATTATTCTGCTCAAGTCGATGACATACCTGTGACCGAAGAGTCATTTCGTGAATGGGGAATTCATTTTGAGAATAAATTCCTTCGAGAATATTACGAAAAATTCAAGACCGCCGAAAAAGTGACGGCATTTAATGAGCGTCGCGAGTTAATGGCGTTGTTGACGGTTCGCAAAAAGGACGTCCGAAATAAGACAATTTTGGACTTGGGACTCGCGCATCCCTCCTCACTCGTTCGTCGTGCCGCCGTTCAGTGGGTTGGTGAAGAACGTCTCGTCGACTTCCGACCGCAAGTCACGGCGATTCTCGACGATCCCGCGATTACCGCCGACCTCTTTCTCGCGACCCTCGCGGCTCTCGAAATGCTGGATGGGATTCCGCCGCAGGAGTTCGATATGACTCCCCCCGGGAAGTATGTCATCCCCATCGTCAGGAACAAAATTCGCCCGGCGGCGGTTCGCGCGCTGGCGCTCAGGCTCGTTCCGCCCGATGACCCGGCACTCGATGGGGAACTGTTGGCGAATCTGCTGACGACCGATGACCTTGCCCTCAAGCGGGAAACGATCCGCACGCTCAATGCGTCGCCCGTGCCGCAAGCCGCCGAGTTATTGCGAGGCATCGTCAAGAACGATCAGCAACCGCTCGCCGACCGCATTGAGGCGACGGCGGGACTCGCCTCAAGTGCCGCTGGACTCGACCAAAAATCGCTGGAGACTCTCGCCGACCTGACGTATGGCTCCCCCGCTCAATTCGGGACCGACTTGTACATCGAGGCTCTCCGGTCGCTGCGCGGCGTCGCCGGCAAGGATGCGACGCTCGACCTGATGCTCTCGCGATTGGGGCCGCTCTCTCCGCCCACCACGCCGGCGGAACTCGATCTCGCCGAGCAGTTATCGTTCGCCCTCGTCGGCAGTCGATACGGTCTTGAAGCGCCGATCGCGCAGGCAATCGCCGAGCGACGACCAAAGACTGCTGAAGAATGGCTGTCGGAACTGGAAGGAGAAGGAAACGCCGAGCGCGGGCGTCGGGTTTTCTATCATTCGAACTCCGCCGGTTGTTTCAAGTGTCACACGTTCGATGGCCGGGGAGGAAAGATCGGTCCCGACCTGACGAATTTCGGCCGCAATGCCACGCCTGAAAAAGTGCTGACATCGATTCTCACTCCGAGCAAGGAAATCGCCCCGCAGTTCACGACGTGGACGCTGGTCGACAAAGATGGCCGCACCTACAGCGGGATGATCGTACATGAAAACGAAGGAAAAACGCTCATCGGCGATGCGGAAGGAAAGCTCACCGAACTCCCGACGATCGACATCATCGAACGCGTCGCTCAAAAGGTCTCAATCATGCCCGAAAAGCTGATCGACAAGCTGACGGTTCAGGAACTCCGCGACCTCGTCGCGTTCCTGCGGAACGCTCCGAATGACTAAGGCCGAATGACGAATGTCTAATGAAATCCGAATGGTCGAATGTTTCATTTGCGAAGCTGACATTCGGCATTCGTGCTTCGTCATTCTTTAGTCATTAGGATTTCGTCATTAGGCATTCCCGCAGGCCGTGTCCGATGGGCGATTCACCTCACCCTTTGCTGAGCCGGTGGGTGAAGGAACCGCCGGTGATTCCCCGCGTATTTTTTGTGTTCGAAGAAGTATCTTTACTCAATGATACGCCGGACACCGCCCGCTGACCAATGAAATTTTTGTGAAAATGGCCGCACGGTCCGGTTAAGAACCGCCGGAGTTTCCGGTTCATCATCTGGATGGCGATGATGCGAGCACATGACTGACATCATCGACGTCTTGAGGCAATCGCCGGATGTCGGCGAGGCGCGACGAACGTAGTCTTGGAAGCGGGCAAAATGCACATGAAAATCATCATTCCGGGCGGCACAGGTCAGGTAGGGTCGATACTGGCGAGAGACTTTCTGCGAGAGGGACACGAGGTGGTCATTCTCAGTCGTAAAGTTCAGAAAGCTCCTTTTCGTGTTGTGCGATGGGATCCTGCCGTGGAATCCCCTCCACCTGATTCCGAGTGGGTTCGTGAATTTGACGGTGCGGATGCCGTGATCAATCTGGCAGGGAAGTCAGTCAATTGCCGATATCACGCGAAGAATCGCCGCGAGATCATGCAGTCTCGCATCGATTCCGTGCGTGCGGTGGCAAGTGCATTGGCGAACGTCGCCCGGCCTCCTCGCGTCTGGTTGCAAGCGAGCACGGCGACGATCTACGCCCATCGCTATGACCAGCCGAACGATGAATTCACGGGGATGCTGGGGGGAAACGAGCCGAATGCTCCCGATACGTGGCGATTCAGCATCGACGTGGCGAAGGCGTGGGAACAGACATTCGACGAAGCGGTCGTCCCCGGCGTGCGAAAAGTGAAACTCCGGGCGGCGATGATCATGAGCCCCGACCGGGGAGGAACCTTCGATATTCTGCTCGGATTGCTCCGCAAAGGACTGGGAGGAACCTGCGGCGACGGTCGGCAGTTTATGTCCTGGATTCACGACACCGATTTCGTGCATGCGATCAAGTGGTTGATCTCACGTGAAGAGTATCAAGGCGCGGTTAACATCTGCTCGCCCCATCCTCTGCCTCAGAGGGAATTCATGTCGGCCATGCGGCAGGCCTGGGGAATTCGCATCGGTTTGCCCGCGACGAAATGGATGCTGGAAGTCGGAGCGGTGTTCATGAAGACTGAGACCGAACTGATTCTCAAAAGTCGGCGGGTGATTCCGGGGCGTCTGCTGCAGGATGGATTTCAATTTCATTATCCCGACTGGCCCGCCGCGGCGGATGAGCTTTGCCATCGATGGCGACGAGGTTTTTGAGTTCTCCGCTCTGCGGCGGCGACCCATGCCGATCACAAGCGAGACGCGTCACGGGGATTTCGATTGACAGAGAGATTCTGTCTCATGTCTTCCATATAAGGCAAAGCGAATCGCAGCATCTCAGGGGAAAGCGGGCCAACAATTCTTGAGAATTCCCTGAAATTTTCACGAGTTCGGTTGAATCGCGACTCGGTTCTCGCTATAACATTGATATTGAGACTCTATCTCATATATTGTGCGTGGTGAAAATGTCCTTCCGAAAACTGAATTGATTCGGAATTCCCTGAGACGACACCAGTGTCGAGGAGTGCAACGTGATGACAGATCAGCCCTCAATGGCCCCCAGGGCCGGTAACCGTCCCGCCTTTACCCTGATTGAACTGTTGGTGGTGATTGCCATCATTGCCGTCCTGATCGCCTTGTTGCTCCCTGCGGTGCAGCAGGCGCGCGAAGCGGCTCGCCGGACGCAGTGCAAGAACAACCTCAAGCAACTCGGCTTGGCTCTCCACAATTATCACGATGCCTTCATGGTGTTTCCTCCCGGTGGGACATACCTTGGCGGCGTGGCCGCGGGTGCAGGCTGGTCGACTCAGGCTCGACTCTTGCCTTACATCGAACAGGCGAACTTGCAGAATCTGATCAGCTTCAGCCTCAGCTACAATGCTCAGCCGAACGTGACTCAGGTGCGGGTGCCGGTGTTGCTCTGTCCCAGCGAGACCCAGGACAAAGCCTACCCCGACGGTGCCTTGACCCACTATCCCTTGAACTACGCGGTGAATTACGGTGAATGGTTCTTGTGGAACCCTGCTACCGGAGCGGGAGGGACGGGTGCATTCTACCCGAACAGCAAAACCAGCATGCGGGATTTCACCGATGGAACCAGCAACACGCTGGCGATGTCGGAAGTCAAGGCGTGGCAATATTACCTGCGCGATGTCGGTGCGTTATCCGCCCCTGCCGTTCCTGTGGCCCCCACTGACTTATCGACATTGGGCGGGTCGCTCAAAAATTCGGGACATAACGAATGGGTCGATTCCCGCAGCAATCAGACCGGTTTCACTACGACGTTCGTGCCGAATACCATCTGCCCGCACAACGACGCCGGGACGATTCGCGACGTCGACTTCATCAACGTGCGAGAAGGAGCCAGCGCGACCGATGCCACCTACGCCGCGATGACATCCCGCAGTTGGCACGAGGGGATCGTCAACTGCTTGCTGATGGATGGTTCCGTCCGATCGGCGGGTGAAAACATCGACTTGACCGTCTGGCGCAGACTGGGTGCTCGATCCGACGGTAGCGTCATCGGTGAATGGTAAGCAAAACGGCAACGCACACTGCCGTCAATGTGAAGAGGAATCAGAAGCCACTCCGTTTCCGGCTTCTGATTCCTCTTTTTTTGATACCGAATCAATATCAGCGTTTTCGTTTGACGATATCCAGATTCGCGATATTTTCACAGAAGGCGATGTTTTCACGGCGTATGTCATCGGCTCGAATGATTCCCGTCAACACGTACTCCCAGATCTCGTTGTTCTCGCAATAACTTTGTCGGGATTCGATTGCGAGATTTCCATTCGGCATCACATCGACCACTTGGGCTGCAATGCGGTAATCCAGTTGCGGCCGATCGATGGAGTTTATCAGTTTGTCGGTTACAGGTTTTTTGGCTTCGACCGCATCGTCATCGGGGGATTCTTCCTCGCCAACGGTGATGAATTGAATGTGCCCTTTTGGTCCTGCTCCGGTCAGTTTGAACTCGATGCCGAGTTGACGGGGTTTCTTGGTTTCGCCCCTCGTCGTTCGAATCGCCCCCGCGGGGATGATCAGGCTCCGGCTCCGATGATCGATTTTCGCTTCGTCGCGATCACCTTTGAAGCGGACCGCTTGAATTGGTCCCGGTAGACTGATGAACTCAAGACCTCGATTGCGGTTTGCTTCATCGCGGTCTTTGTCTCTGACATCGCGGTCGCGGTCCCGTTTTTCTTCGCGGCGAGTGTCGCCCTTGCGTTCTGATTCATCGCCGTCGTCATCATCTTCGCGTTCATCCTCATCGTCGTCATCTTTGAGGGCTTCGCGGAGGGCGCGAATTTCAGAGCGCAACTCGCGAACTTCATTCCGCAGGTCGCCGACGATTTCTTTGAGTTGAGCGATGTGCCAGTCCGGATAGAACTTGGCCATTTTCTCGACGTTGTGATGCCGTAATTCCTTTGCTCTCGCTTCCAGGTTCGCCTGATGTTCCTTGGCTTCGGCTTGCAGATGCTCAGCCTTTTGGCGAAGGCCGCGAGCCAGATCGGGATCGCCTGCCTGTTCGAGGTTTTCCGCCGCCTGCATCAGATGCCGGATGCGATGCGTCAGCTTTTGCAAGATTTTCTGACCTTCGTCGATTTCCGGGTGTAATTCGGCCGCAACCTTCTGGATATGCGGTGGACCCTTCCACTCAAATTTAAGAATCTGCGGTTGTTTAGCCTTTTCTTCCGCTGCGTCCCCTTCAGTGCCGACCACCATGATGGCATGGCCTTGCGCGCGATGCGTGGTGGTGACAGGTCCGATAGTAATACCTACCAATCGACGTTGTTCGATCAGTCGAGCTCGTTCGCGTTGTAATTCTTCGAGCTTCTTACCGATCTGTTTTCGCTCGTGGGCCTCATCGTCGGATTCTTCGTCGTTGGATGAAGACAGCCGGGATTTGATCTCTGCAATCTTGGATGTTATCGCCTCGATCTGTCCTTCGATTTCGTGCCGCTTACGTTCCAGCCGTTTTCGGCGTTCATTTGTTTGGTCGTCTTTACCTGGCTCTCTCTCACCGACGGCTTGCACCGTGATGGTCACGTTCCCCGAAACCGCTTGGGCGGCGGGTTTTTCTTCGGCCAGATTGGGTAACGTGGTCCAGGCCAGCAGGCCGAGACCGACGGCGAGCATGAGAGCAACCAGGCGGAAACGTCGCGTGGACATGAGAATCTCCTTACGAATGGGCATTGCGGGGTCGGGGTAGCGTGATCTCTACGCCGATGTCAGAAATTCGTCAAGAGGAATCTGTTGTCGCCGGGTATGTCAGCGGTGTTTTGTAGCCGGGGTCTGTGACCCCGGACCGGCCTCATAGAGGCCAGCTACAAGCCTTGCAACTACGACGCACGACGTTTCGCGTCCGCGAGGGATGGGGTGATCTGTTGCGGCGGTGTCAGCTTGCGCGACATGGCGGGCGTGTCGGATGAAGATTCCGAACGGTTCAGGAGTTCGAGGATTTGCACTTGCGCTCGTCGATGCAGCAGCGCGCGGATGATTTGCGGGCTGACGAACGAGAGATTCGCAAAGATCATCGCCACGCCGAACGTCTTCATCCCCAATGCCAGTGCGATGCCGCCATGCACGCAGATCGCGAGCAGCAACACGATTGGCCGGGTGAAGCGGTTCCAGACGAGAACGCAGTACGAGACCTCCCAGAAAACCGTGACATGCGTGATGAAATTGACCGTCAACGGCCAGCCGGAAAGCCAGGTCAAATCGAGCGACTGGTATTCGAGACTCGCCACGCCGCCCCAGAACGCGGAGCCATCCCACCAAGACGCTCCCTGCAATTTGGACAATCCGGCGAAGAGATAAATCACGCAGAGATGGACCTGCATCAGCCGGATGGCGAGATTCGCCCCGACCGATCGATCGGTGGGAGTCGTCATCCCCGCGCGATTCTTGAACCAGCGATCGAGCGAGTAACAGGCTCCGCTGGGTCCGATCGTCAGATAAAAAGCGAGAAACGTGTTGACCTGATCGAGTCCGTATAACGCGCCGGGAACGCGATGGTTGTACGAAACGGTCATCAGAAACGTGAGGATCGCCGCGGGACGGGTCCAGAGGCCGAGCGTGAGTGCGAGAGCGGCGGTGATCGCCGTCAGATGAGAAAGCATGAGGGGGAGTGGAGAGTTCAAGCCGTGCAGGTGACTCCAGGAGTAACTTCCGGGTTCGATACTGCGGACCGTTTCGCTCGGGAGCCAACTCTGAGGTCCGAAGAAGTCGGTCGAGGACCACATCCAGACGAGTTGGGTATACAGCAACATCAAGCCGGCGAGAATGCGAATCACACCCAATGCCGCGGGATCGGCGGGTGAGAACCAGAAGCGGTTCCATCCGGTGGATGTCTGCTGAAAGACATCCACACAATAATTGCGGCAGATCGTACCGAGTCGCATCGGGGATTCGGACATAAGTCACCTGTGATTATTCGTCCGAGGGACTAACGTAACGCGGATTCAAGTGTGTCTTGTGGTCGTTGAGCGGTCACGGTCGGCGAACGCTGTTCTGCACCGGGAGCGAAATCCCCCTCGTCGAACATTCCCAGCGGACGTTCGGCGTACAAGCGGCGATCGTTGAGCGGCATTTGCTCCTGTACCTGCTGCGGGCTGGGGATGTAATGCCGCCGCAGGAACAGCGATACCGATTTCGCATCGTGCATGTGCAGAATGTGCTCGGCGTAGGCCTTGGTCAGGGCGTTGAATGAGGCCGGATCGCCGGCGTCATCGGCTTCCATCGCGATTCGATTGAGATATTCGGTGAGCATGAAATGCCGGTGATAGACCAGCCGGGGGCGATGAATGTTGAGATCGGGAATCATCCCCGAAATTTTGGAGCCATCCTGTAACACGGCTTCGTAACGCACGAGATGGCTTGGTCCCGGTTCGGGTGCGAAAAAGTGATATCCGTGATTCAAATTCAATGCTTCGAGATACGGTTGGCAGATCCGCCAGCATTCCTGACTGAGCAACGACGACGGCGGAACCGACCACGGAGCGACGATGATGGCGAACAGGTGAAACACCAGCCAGATGCTCACGAGGCGTTTCGCCGTGCGAGACCAGCCTATGGGTGAGGATTGCTCGATTGAGGTTTTTTCTACGTTAAAGGAGTCAACAGCTGATGGAGGGTTCGTTGTCTCCGAAAGGTGGATTCGAGAATGCATGATCGATGGACCAGGTTTTGCGTTGTCGGTCGAGCTACGGCGAACTGGGGGTTCTACAATCAGTAGTATCGGCAGAGTTCGCACGGACCGGAGAGAGGGGACCGGTATTTCCAGGTAGACGACGTTTGCACGAGGCAACAAAAAACCCCTTGCAACGGTATTAACCGATACAAGGGGTCCGGGGTTTGCGTAATTTCAGCAGAATTTAACGGGTGAATCTCCACATGGAGCGTCTCGCTCGATCAGATATCGAGTTCGACGATGCGACCGGGAATCAGGCGGACTTTCCAGTAGCCGCGCATATGTCGTCCATCTTCGGTGATCGTTCGCGCGTTGACTTCGAAGATGTGCGGCACGCCCGGCGTGAGCGGTTTTTCGCTTTCGAAATGCCACACGCTGTCATCGCCGTAGTAGCCTTTCAGCCCTTCGACGACCACTTCGACATCGGCGGGTGCTCGAATTTCGAGCATCGCAATGCGCGGGTGTTTGTCGACGGGGATGGGGCGCGTGGGACGTTGATAGGTCCGTCCGAGATTACCGGGCGGGGGTTCGGCAAACGATGCCGAGGTGGCCGGAGTATCGCCTGGGACAGGTTGGGGAGTCGGCTCACCGTTCGGAACAGTTTCCGGAATGGCTTCTTCTAACGGCCGGAACCCATCTTCGCCGGCAGGAGGAATCCCGTTATTCATCGGCATGGGATCGACCATCGGCGTGGGATCACCCATCGGGGTAGAGTTGGAATTCATCGGTGCGGTTTCGACGGGATGATAGCTGCCGTCGTCACCCATCGGTGTGCCGAAGGAAGAATAGAAACCGGAATCATCGACGTGATCGGAAAAATATCCGCCGCTCGATCCGCTGGAACCACTCGATCCATGCGAGCCGAATCGTCGTCCTCGCAGACCGGAAGAACCGCCGGCGAATCGGATACGGCTGCGGAGACTGAGACCGGAGCTTCCGCCCAGGCTGCCGCTTGAGCCGGAGCTTCCTCCCCAGCGATTGGAGCGCAATCTTCCTCCCGACGATCCGCCGAAGGAGCCTCCGAATGAACCTCCGAACGATCCTCCCCGGATGCCACTCGATCCCCCCGACGATCCGGAGCTACCCCCGGATGATCCCCATCGATGACTGAAGGCAAAGGCGGAAGGTTGACTGCCGAGAACGAATATCGCTCCGACAACCAGCATTCCGATCGCCTTGCGACCTATAAGACGCGGCATGTGTTGTGTCCTTTGAGAATTCTGTTGTTGTCCCTGGTGATCGGTGTTGAATTTGATGCAGGCGCGGCTGCAACGAGGGCCCGCGCAAGGTTTTCGTCTCGATGAAAAATCAACCGACCGACTTGATTGCTGCCCAAGTGTCGTGTATTCGGCGTTCAAATCGACGTCTGAACGCGATTTTGAGTGCCATAGCGAATGACGCCGTGAATATGAATGTTCAGTTTTGGTGCATCCCCACGGA
>JBJXGP010000486.1:0-17003 GCA_046160425.1 Planctomycetaceae bacterium | reverse complement strand
AGAATGGGAGGCCGATTCAAATTTTGCCCCCTCGAAATCAATTCAACCTTCATTATCAAAAATGCAGCGGTGAGGATGTGTAAATGTCGGTGGAAGTTGCCTGTTGGCAATGTCATGGACGATTGATGATCGCAACTCCGGGAGTTGTCGTCGCCTGTCCGCATTGCGGAGTTCATCTGCAATGGCCTCCTCCCCATGCGGCTCCGCAGCCCTCGGGATTCGAATCGGCTCCTGTTCTGGAGCAAGCGGGGACCGAGCAACCCGCCGCAGCACCCATCATCGAGCCGGCTCCCCCAGCGATTTCTGAAATTTCGGCGACGACGCCGGTTGTGGCTCATCTCAACGCAACCGCAGAAACTCCTGCAAATCCCCAAGCAATGGCACCGGTCATCCAGAATTCAGCGGTCGTTGAATATATACCTGCACCGTCGATCCCATTGGAAGAGTCGGCACCGGTGCTACCGCCCACGATTTCAGCGATGAATGACTTGGCACCTGTCGTTCCATCGCAGCCACCCCCCGTAACAGGAGGGGGTGGCGAGTCGAATTTTTTGTCGTCTCTGACGATTTCCGATCATTCACAGAATACGGCGATCGCAAACTTGTCGGAGCCTTCGATTCAGGAAACCGCCGATCGGTCGGCGTCGTTCAAATCGACAGAGGGATCGATTTCATTTCAAGAACTTGCCGATCAAAAGTTGGACGATAGCATTCCGTCGATCAGTTCGTCGGGAGTGAGTGAACCGTCGCCCATAAGCGGTGGTGTGTTTTTCGCTGCGACTGACGAGAGTCCCTCGATTTCCTTTCAGCAATCGTCATCGTCGGTCAATCGACCGCCCGAAGCCCAACCCAGCAGCGAAGTCGCACCCTTTGCGGTCTCCCAACCGGAAGTTGCCCCGCGCAAAGTTCCGATGATGCTCTTCATTATCGTCCTGAGTTACGCCAGCGCCATGACCTTCGCCTTCGGCTACCTGATTTACAAGAGTCGTTTCGGCATGCCCCATCAACTGGAGAGCCTACCCGATCTCAAACCACCGCAGAAAAAAGGCGTCGTGGCCGCTCAAATTTTGATTCCGGTCCTCGCCGATCTGCCGCAAGGCCATACGCTTCACCTGGGAGAGTCTCGCCGTTTTGGGAACGTTCGCGTCACGCCGCTGCGCGTCACGAAAGAACCCCTGCGATTCGAACATTATACGGGAGACGCGAAAAAACAGCGACCGGCGACGGAGCCGGTGTTGAAGCTGTGGCTGCGATTTGAAAATGTTTCGGCCGATCAGGAATTTTGCCCGCTCGACCGCGACTTGTTATTGTCGAGAGCTCATGATCCGCGAAATGCCGGCGAGACCCGCTCGAATCAGTATGTGATGAAGTATTCGGATAAAGTCAACGAGAGGCCGCGAGTGCAGATCTACGATCTCCCCCCGTCGGACGTGTGGGACTTTGCGGGAAGCGGCGCCTATCCTGAAATGACGCCGGGGCAACAGTGGGAGACGTACATACCTACCACAGTCGAGGGTGTGGATTCACTGGAAGGGAACCTGGTATGGCGCGTACATATCCGCAAGGGATATAACTCTGAGTCATTCCGGGGTGTGACCACTCTTTTAGAAGTCCGTTTCGACAGCGACGAAATCCAACAAGGATCGACCTGAGGCGTATCGGCTCGATTCAGCGAACGCTTGAGGCCACCGGTTCTCGCAACAACCGCGCCTGAGCCACCGATGTATCGATCGACAGCAGCATGATCATATTCCACTGGCCGTTTTCCGGCGAGAAAAACTCCCAGTGGGGAATCACCGCTGCGCTTTGATGCACGAGTTCGAAGCCCCCTTCCGACTGGCTGATCGATTGAATCGGCAACGTCCAGAGATTCGCCTGCTGTGAGAACTCGACCGAGGCGTCGACGCCGAGCCACTCGTCGGTCAGTCCGATGCGATTGACCGATTCCAACTGTAAGACCGATTGCAACTGGCCAAGTTGTTTGCCGTCGGCATCATAAAAATAGCGGTCGTTCGCTCCCGCTGCCATCGCCGCAAAATTGAGTTCGACCGCGAAATGCAAAGGGATCTCGGGCGGGAGATCTTCCAGTTGGTAATGGATTTCGATCTGTCCTCCGGCGGCGATGTCCAAGGCGACAGTTTTAGTCAGGCGGATTTGATACGGGCCGACCAGCCCCGTTCGCGACATGCGGACTTCCACGCGATCGTCGCTTCTTCGCAAAACCGTTTCGTAGACTCCGGTCACGAAGTCTCCCAGTTCCCCCTCCCCTTTGCGAAATGCTTCAACCGAAAGTCGCGGCTGGAGGAAGTGATCGACGAGACTTTTGCGAGGCCAGTGGTCGTAATCGATCAACTTGTCGAGATTCGGCTGCTTGAACCGAACGAGATCGTGAATGCTGGTGACTTTATCGTTCTGACCCGACTGCTGGTTTCCTGCATTGCGGACTTTTTCGTGATACGGTTCGGGACGGCGGTTGAGCGTGGCGAGCAGATTGATCGCCGGTTGACGCAGATCGAGTTCATAAAGATGTCCGCCGCGGTTCGGGGACAGATACGCAATCATGCGGTTAGAACCGATGCGAATTTCCTTGCGTCCGTCAAGATTATAATCATCGGCGGTGACTTCGACCCAGCGATCGGTGCGCCCCGACAATTTTTCGAGCAGCGAATCAGCCTCGATCAGATGCTTATAGATCGCATTACGCAGGTGCGGTAGATATAAGCCGCCAAAGGCGCCGTGCCAGTACGGACAATTGCACTGCCCGCGGTAGAGTTCAGTCTGGGCCTGCAACCAGAGATCGCGAGAATTGGTATTCCGGCTCGGTTCATCGAGATCCTGAAGGCGGCGACTGACTTGCAGCATCCGCGTATACATCTCATTACTTTCAGGATATTTCACTCTGAAGTTCCGCCAGAAGCCCCCCTTGAGGAACTGCTTGAACTGAGGCCAGTCGGGCTCGTGCTCTTTCGCATGCACTAGGTGCGCGTACAACGACTGCTGTTCAGTCGGCAATGCCCACTCGGTCATCTCGCGATAACTGCAATCGGAAAGATACCAGCGTCCCAGCGGCGGAACCTGATCGACCGCTTCCGCCAGCGTGGCGACTTTGATCCAGTCGCGGTTCTGCCGGAGTGCTCCAAGAAAACTTCGCAGCCAGCCGTTCTTGTAGACATGCTCTTTCGTGCCGGGCCAGGTTCCGAATTTCTCGCCGTCGTCTCCGAATGTGACGACCGCGTGCGGATGACGGTCGGCGATATTTCGAAGGTAATCGATCGATTCCTGAGGTGAAGCAAACGGGATTGTATAACGTAGCTTTTCGCTGCCGGGGAAGATTTTCAGCAGTCGGCCTTCGTCTTCGCTCAGATAATAGCCGTGGAGTTGATCTTCCTTAAGACCCGAGCATTTGAAGTGATAGTCATCGAGCAGCGTATATTCGATGCCCGCTTCGGCGATATCAGAAGTGAAACCCTGTTCCCAGACGCGCTCGGGCATCCACATGCCGCGGACGGTCGTACCGAACAAGTTTTCCAGATACGACCGGTAGAGGCGAATCTGCCCGACGCGGTCGCGGCGTGGAATGCAAGCGAGGATCGGTTCGTAAAATGGCCCCCCAATGATTTCGATCTGTCCGCGGTCGATCAGCCGGCGCAAGAAGTCGATGTATTCGGGATGTGCATTCACCAGCCATTCGAGCAGGCTGCCCGAAAGGTGCAGCGAGATCGGGATTTCCGGAAAATCCTCCAGGACGTTCAGGAACGGGGCATAACTGTCCTGGTAGGCGGCTTCGAACACGCCGTCGAAGTTCCCCACTGGCTGATGATTGTGAATCGCCAGGATCAGTCGTAGCGGGCTGGTCATGGACAGAGTCCTTTCGTCCAAACGGTCTTTAACAGAACGGCATGTCGGCGACGATTCGCAAGTTCATCAATGAGGAATGATGCCGATACGAGCGATCCTGCAATCGGAAATGGCATCCACGTCCATTGAAATTCCTGTACGCAATGTCGGCGAAGCTGCATTGTGAATCGTCGATTTAAGAGTATGAATGAACTTTTAAGATCCAATTCCGGCGTTATCTATCTGACGTTGTATCAATATGGATTCCAAGTCGTCGACGTTAAAATTCATGGACGGTCGATAAAACCGCGCGGAAGGTAGCGGTCAGGCAAAGACGGACGGCATGACATGTCCCCGATCCGTCGGCAATTCGACGTCCCGCAGAAACGACGCCGCCTCTTCGGGAGGAACCGAATTGATATAGAAACCGCTCCCCCATTCAAAGCCGGCGACGCGCGTCAACCGCGGAAAGATTTCGATATGCCACAGGTAATGCGGCAATTCATTGGAATCGAACGGGGCAGTGTGGATCACATAATTGTAGGGAGGGTCGTCAAGGGCCGCTTCGAGCTTGCTGAGGACCGTTTTCAGAACCATCCCCAGTTCATCGATGCATTGACGTTGAATGTTCTCGAAATGGCTGGAATGCTGTTTTGGGAGTATCCAGGTTTCGAACGGAAATCGGCTGGCAAAGGGGCAGAACACCACAAAATTAGGCGTATCCAGCACGATCCGCTTGCCTGTCGATAGCTCCTGCTGGATCATATCGTCGTAAATGCACCGACCACGATAGTTGTAAAATTCGAGCGAGCCGGTCATCTCTTCCCAAACCGAAATGGGAACGACCGAAGTCACGATCAACTGAGAATGCGTATGGGCGATGGTCGCCCCGGCGGACATCCCTTTGTTCTTGAAGATCAATCCATGAACGAGCCGGCGATCTTTTTTCAAATCGACAAGCCGGTCGCGGTAGACCCAGAGAACTTCACGGATGTTATTGACCGACAATCTCGACATGTTGGTTTCAAAATGCGGGCACTCGATGATGACTTCGTGGGCGCCGATTCCGTTCATGAGATCGTAGATGCCGTCGCCGCGCTTCTCGAGCGTTCCCTCAACTTGCAACGCCGGGAATTTGTTAGGAACGACGCGCACTCTCCATCCGGGACCGTTGGGCTGTGAGCCCGGTTCGCGATACGCCAGAATTTCTGAGGGGGTGGAGCTTTCGTTACCCTCACCGAACGGATCGAATCGCGTTTCGAATTCCTCCCGATCCGACATATTGGCTTGAGGGCGTTTTGCCCGGTCGGAAGCAATGATCACCCAGCGTCCGACGATCGGGTCTTTTCTCAATTCCGGCATGTTTACACCGTGGTCCTGATTCTCGATCAATAGATGTTAGGCCTGCCACATGATCAATTCAAAATCGGGGGAAGGCGTTGTCAGTTCGACGACCCCCTCGTGGGGAACTCGCTGCAAACTTTGTTTATCGGCAACCAAATCGAGCGAAAATTGTACCGGATCGCCAGGATTGACACCCAGGTCGGCGAGCGAAATTCCAAATTCGAAAATCTGATCGATGCCGACCTCCATCGTCGCTTTGGCAACCGGTCGATTGTTTCGCAGCAATTTTGCTGAGGGAGAAGCCGACTTCCAATCGCTAATGCGGATTTCCGTCGCTTTGGGTTCGATGAAGAGAATCCGGAGTTCAGTCGATCGGGCAAAATCCTCAACTGCTCGCGAAATGGTGTCGACTCGCAAGAGCAATCGTTGCGGGTCAAACCCGAAGAAAATTTCGCGAATCAAACCCTCGGTCACCAGCGTCATTGTCCCGCGCTCGCTCCGGCTGATGTAGCGCCCCGCACTGATCCATTCGAAGTAGGTTTTTCTCCCGTTGACTTTGACCGGCAAAAAACCCGAAGGTTTGGTATGCAAGGTCCGTCTTTCCGTGCTGGTAATCGGCTGGTTGAGGATCGACGGCGCGCTGGCTCCCAGCAGATGGTAAATATTCTGCAAGTGTCGGCGAAATAACTGATCGAACAAGGCATCTTGCGCAGACGAATGATCGTCGCCGAACCACCAGAACCAGTCGCTCCCTTCGGCGATGTACAGTTCTTCCCACGCCTTTTTCAGTTGTTCTTCGGAAGCGGATTTTTTTTCGGTCTCTTGCTTGAGAAATTCTCGCGTCTGATGCAGCAAATCCCAAGCGGTGTTATCTTCGTGATGTCCGATCCAGATGGCGAAATTGTGAGAGATCCAGCTCCCCGCAAACAGGTTCTGAATGCGATCGGTCGCCGGTCTTTCGCGCAGAGCCTCCCCGATCTTGACGGGTCGAATGTGCGGATGAGCGGCCGCCTGTCGATAGAGGGTTCTGAGGAACGTCACACCGCCATCGTAATAGTATTCCCAGCAGTTCTCTCCGTCGAGAATGATCGGCACGAGCGCCGGCTGACCCGCATGTGACGCACCCACAGCCCGGCCGATCGCTTCGACGCGATTCAGCAAATCGTAGGCCCCATGTGTCGAATCGCCCCGCTGATAATGGAAGCCGATCAGATCGCTCAGCGCATGATCGCGAAACAGCATCTGAATGTGCTTGCCTCCCGACTCGACGCGCCAAGGCCGGAAGAGCATTTCTGGATGGCGGATGTGTCCTTGTCCGTCCCGCGATACCCACCCGTTGGTCGACTCGGCGAGAATTTCTTCATCGGTCGCGATCCATTCGATCCCCTGCTCGGCGATCGCCGGAATGACGTCGTGCGAGACAGAACCTTCGGAAGGCCACATCCCGATCGGCGCTTGCCCGAATAGCTCGGCATGAAATTTCACGGCGCGCTGCAATTGCAGAACGGCGTCTTCCCGATACGGCTCGAGTGCCTTAGGCAATTGACAATGCGGCATCGCCTGGCGAGCCGAGCGTTTATCCCACAGCAACGGCAGAATGGGATGATAGAACGGAGTCGTTGTGAGTTCCACCTGACCGCCGGCGGAGAGTTCGCGGTGCAACGGGATCACTTGTTTGAGGATTTCCATCTGCTTGCCGAGCAGCCAGTTCTTTTCGTCCTCGGTCCAGTATTGTCCTTTGTCGCGAAACGCCTTGAGATCGGTATCGAGTTCGAACGCCAGCGGATGAATCCAGGTGAGATTGCTCCAGACCTGCAAATCCCGTAAGTCGCGGGCAGAAAATCGGGGAGCCGCGCGGTCCACGGGGTCGATGCCGAATCCTCGCCGCATGTATAGCTCGAAGTATCTCGGATAAGGCCGGATCATGCTGTCGACGTTCGCCATGAAGAAGTTGTCGAGCATATAATGCACGTCTTCTTTGGTCATGCCTTTGGTCGACAGCCGCGACACGTCGAGGTGGCGATCGCTTTTTCCATGTTCGGTATACCGCTGAATTTGCACGAGCAGGCTCGGCACGAGATTGATCGTACAGCGGAATTCCGGAACTTCCTTGATGTGCAAGGCCATTCCGTAATAATCCTTGGTCCCATGCAGGCGGACCCAGGGCATCAGATTCTCCCCGCTGACATCATCCGGATAATAGGGCTGATGCTGATGCCAGAAGAAGGCCAGTGAAACCGAATTCATATCACGTCATCCCTGTTGTGCAGTCTTCGCTGACTCAACCGTTTCGATTCCATTCAATCGTCGTGCTCAATTCCGGGCGCCGATTCGCTAATGAATTGCGACTACCCCATTGGATGCCGGTTGCATGGCCGAGGGTTCCGGCAGGACCGTCGGCAATGAGTGCGGCGGTTGCGACAATGCTCTTTCATACAAGGCCATGTAACTTCGGGCGCTGTGCGACCACGACCCGTCCTGCCGCATCCCGTTTTGCACGAGTTGAGTCCACTTCTCACGTTGCGAATACAATTCGACCGCCTGATACACCTGTTTCATGAATTCGTCAGACGTGTATTCTTTGAATGAGAAACCGGTCGCCCGTCCGCTCGCCAGTGTTTCGTCGGAGACCGGCGTGACGGTATCCGCTAGGCCGCCGACGGAATGAACGATCGGTATCGTACCGTATTGCAGACTATACATCTGATTGAGTCCACAAGGCTCGTATCGGCTGGGCATCAGGTACATGTCTGCTCCGGCCTCAATGCGATGCGCCAACCCATCATCGAAGCCTATTTTTACGCCGATGTGTGCCGGCCATTTTTTAGCCGCTTCCTGTAAAGCCGACTCGTATCGGCTGTCTCCCGATCCGAGAAACACGATTTGCATGCCCGCATCGATCAGAGAACTCAAATGATCGGTGACGAGGTCGATTCCTTTTTGCTCGGTCAATCGCGAGATCATTCCCGCCAAGGGGACGTCAGCTTTGATCGGCAAACCGAACTCTCGCTGCAAATCGGCTTTACAGGCCGCTTTTCCAGCCGCGGCGGTATCGATGTCGTACTTTTGCGTCAGATACGGATCGTTCGCCGGATTCCAGATGCTGGTATCGACCCCGTTGAGGATTCCGACCAGGTCATCGTGCCGAGTTTGTAGAACGCCTTGCAGTCCGCAACCGAATTCCGAAGTCTGGATCTCGCGCGCATATGTGGGGCTGACCGTCGTGATTTGATCGGAGAAGACGATACCGGTCTTCAATAGATTCAATTGGCCGAAAAACTCCATCTGGTGCCAGTTGAAATACTTCCAGTCGAGTCCGGTGAGCAGCATGTCCCAATGCCAGAAGTTGCCTTGAAAGGCGAGATTGTGGATCGTCAGCACCGATCGCATTTGCATTCGAGGGGGCAAATGACGACCTTCCAGCGCCAGCAGGGCCGGCACCAGTCCCGTTTGCCAATCGTTGACGTGAACGATATCGGGTTGAAAACCAAGTATGCGGGCCGCTTCGAGTACGCTGCGACTGAAAAAAATAAAGCGTTCGCAGTTATCGGCGTAGTCGTGACCCCCATTCTGGTACAAATCGGGCCGCTGATAATAACCAGGCTGATCGACAAGAATGACCGGGACGCTCGTTCCCGGCAATACGGTTGTGAAGAGTTGGCCTTCGACCAATTTGTTGCCCAGCCGAATACGCAACTGCGCCCCACAACGAATGGGAGTAACCCCATGCTGCTCGAGGTATTTGCTGACGGACTTGTAGTTCGGCGTGATCACCCAGACTTCTGCCCCGCATTGTGCCAAGGCTCGCGATAAAGCAGCCGAAACATCCGCCAAACCTCCGGTTTTGGAGTAGGGTACCGCTTCGGAACTGGCGAATAGGATTTTCATGAGGTCTAACTACATCCGCAGACATTGTAAAAAAGGCGGACCATCCTCGGTGAGCAGAAATTCTGCGTTATCATCACTATCGGCAAAGTTATCATAATCCTTAAATTTTCCCCATCATTCCAATTCGACCGTCGTAACATTCCAGCAAAACTGCCAGCAGAAGTCGACCATCCGACTCAAGTTGAGGACATTGTAAAGCATGAATAGTTCATTGGATACGTCAGTTTGGCCCATTCCTACGGCTGAACTCTTTTAGCGTGTAAGGGGGTATCCGGTCGTCCTTTAATGCGATCGTTGTCATTCGACGTGTGACGTCAATGGCTGGCAGTTTCGCTCTGAGGTTGAAGATAACCATCTCAATAGCAGGCAGGTTGTTCATCAGTGACGCGATACGGTAACATGATACGCACGGGGTTTCAGCACAAATATTCATTTCGGCTAGTCACGGGTTATGGCTGATTCAAAACTTACGCACCAGAGCGCATCACATGGCGATGTGACTCAGGCTACTGCGGCGGCGTTTCAATGGGAACTCGCCGCTGAGGGAATCACCCTGCGCATCCGCTGGATCGGCTTGTGCATGGGTTACCTGCTGGTCAACCTGCTTCATCGCGGCCCCAATACCGCCATCCTCAACGCGATTCTGACGTTAGGGGCAGTCTATGCGATACTCGATACCTATTGGAGCGTGCGTGGCAAGGTCTTTCTCAGCGACTGGCCAATCGTCGTTTCAGTGATGGAAGCCCTGTTCATCGGATGGCTATGCCATTTCGATCAGGGTCTCAACAGTCCATTTCGTTATTACTACTTTCTTTCTTTGCTCGTCTGCGCTTTACGACATGCTCCGGGCGTCACGTACTTCACCCTGGCGGCACACGGCGCCAGTTATGCGGCCCTCGTTTTCAGTCGACACATTCCGACCGGCGAAGAAATTCAATCGTTTCTGCTGATGTTTTTCTGGATGGGTTGGGTGACGTGGGCCAGCACCGCGTTCTCGAAACTGATCAGCGCCGCCAGCCTCGAAATGTCGCAACTCAACGAGAAGCTGCAACAGGACCAGACGTTGCTCGAAGCCCGCATTACGCAGCGAACCAAAGAATTGCAGGAATCTCAGGCTTTACTCGTGCATCAGGAAAAGCAGGCAGCTTTCGGATTGCTGGCCGCCGGAATCGCACACGAAGTCGGGAATCCTCTCGCTGCGATCAGTTCGCTCGTGCAGATGCTCAATCGACGCGATGCCGATGACTACACGCGAGAACGCTTGCAAATGGTCGATGATCAGTTATTGCGCATCCAGCGGACATTGCGCGAACTGGTCGACTTCAGCCGGCCGGCGAATCGTCAGGAGAGTCTGTGCGACATCCACGAAGTTCTCGAAGTAGCTTTGAATATTGCCAAATACTATAAACGAAAAAAAGGAAAGCATATCGTCACGCGATTCTCGCCCGGTTTACCGCAACTTCGAGTCGTGCGGGACCAGTTGGTGCAGGTATTCCTCAACCTGATTCTTAATGCGATGGATGCCACCGAGGAGGGAGGGACGATTACAATCTCGACCTCGCTCTCGCAAGGCTGGATCCGAGTTGCGATTCGCGATGACGGACATGGAATCCCCCGGGATTTGGAGATGCGGGTCTTTCAACCCTATTTTACCACAAAGTCTACGGGAACCGGGTTGGGATTGTTCGTCTGCCGCACGATCATCGACCAAATGCGATCGGGCCGAATCGAACTGACTGAAACGTCTCCTCAAGGAACGGTCTTCACAGTCTCGGTGACGTGCGATCTCGTCCGCCAGCATCCCGACGTTCCGCCAGACCAGGTCGAAACTGCGGATGAGCGGGCATCCACATCAGATAATGTTCAAGAATTGAATCTCACGTGAAACAAGAACGATCGATTCTCGTCGTCGAGGATGAAGATATCATCCGCATCACTCTCGGAGAATTCCTCTCGAGCGAGGGTTATCGCGTTTCTACGGCGGGAACCGCCGCCAATGCGCTGGCGATGGCCAAATCGCAAGACTTTGACGTCGCCATTTGCGACGTTCAGCTTCCCGACGGCGATGGCATTCGTCTGCTGCGCCGGCTGCAACAACTGAATACGAACATCAGCGTGCTGATCATCACCGCCTATGCAACCGTCGAAAACGCCGTCGAGGCATTCAAGGCCGGGGCGTTCGATTACCTCGTCAAGCCGGTACGTTTCGAAGATCTCAGTCACAAACTGGAGCGATTGCTGCAATACCGCGACTTGCACGTAGAAAATCAGACCTTGAGACGCGAACTGGCTCGTCGCAACGATTTCGGGCAGATCGTCGGATCCAGCCGCGCCCTCGCCGATTTGCAGGTGACGATTCGTAAAGTCGCTTCGACGAATTCGAATGTCTTGCTGGTGGGAGAATCGGGCACGGGTAAGGAATTGTTCGCCCGCGCGATTCATGCCGCGGGTCCGAAAAACGGCGAGAAATTTCTGGCGGTCAATTGTGGAACGCGCCCCATCGAACTGCTCGAAGGTCAAATATTCGGCGTGCGCGCCGGAACGGTGGCGGGAGTGGAGTCCGATGTCCCGGGATATCTCCGTCACGTGGGACAAGGGACCGTTTTTCTGGACGAGATCTCTCAACTACCGTTGGGAACTCAAGCCAAATTATTGAGAGCCATCGAATACGGTGAAATCATTCCGATCGGCGGTTCGGAAGTCGTCAAAGTCAGCGCCCGGCTGATCGCATCGACCACGCGCGAATTGATCCGCGAGGTCGCCGAGGGAAAATTTCAGGAGGATCTGTTCTATCGGCTCGATGGCGTCAAGATCCGGATTCCGCCGTTGCGGGAACGTCTCGACGATATTCCCGAACTGGTCGACCATTTCATCTCGCGGCATGCGCTGACGATGGGGAAGCATGTACTCGGCGCCAGTAGCGAGACGATGCGGCTGTTGATGTCTGCCGAATGGAAGGGAAACGTCAGGCAACTCGATAATGCCGTCGAACGCGCGGTGATGATGTGCGATGGCACCCACATCGAACCGAAGGACTTGCCCCCCGACCTGCTGGGCCTGGGGCAACCGCTACCCGATACGGATGACCTGCGATCCGCACTTCGCCATTACGAGCGATTGCACATCACGCGCGTTCTCCGGCAATGGGCCGACAAGCGTGAAGCGGCCAAACGCCTCAAGCTTGGCTTATCGAGCCTGTATCGCAAGATCGAAGAATTAGGGATCGATCTGTAACCCATCGATGCAGGTTAACGAAAAATCCGTCGCCGATTCTAGGGAACCAGCGACGGAGTCTTATTTCGATGAACTTTGTTGCCGTAGGATTTAAGCGAACGGCAGGGGTTCGGGAATCAACACGAACGGAAATACCCGGCTCGGCTTGCCGCCGTCTACCGGCTGGTTGTAACGCAACTGAGCCGCCCGATCGGCGGCGAACTGCAACGTGGTGAATTCCAGTCCGCAAAATCGAATGTCGTTGGTTTCGGCGGCGACGTCGGCGAAGACTTCGCCGGCTGAAGCAGCATGACGACGCACACCGTGAATGCTGTTCTCGCGAACTTTGACTCCTGCGGCGGATAGCTTAATCAAACCTTTGAGGAACTTGCCGACAAGCGTATCGGCTCCGGAGACGCGCCAGAGACGTTCCCATTCTTCGTGGGCTTCCCAGTAGTAACCATAGTTGAACATGTCGATCGCCAACAAGTACGATCGGTTGTCGGCCCAATAATTGGGATTGAGCGCCTTGGGTGGCCGCGCTTTCCTGCTGTAACTGTGACCGCGAGGATCCCGAACCGGGTGCGGCGTTACCGTGCCAGGAATGTGAGTGTACGCCGGCAAAACGCTGGAAGGCAAAAGTCTGTGTGCGTCAATCTCTGTTGCTATCGCTGTCGTCGGAACCATCCGAATCACTCCATCTTTCTAAGGAGGGGAGTCCCCTCAACCTGATACGAACTACCGCTTCAAAAAATAACGACTGCTTCCACCGAGCCATCGAAACGAGCCGCGGTCATTATATGGCTGAAATCGAACTCGGATCGTGAACGTCAAATTTTGGTGGAAGCTTTGATTGTCGGCAATAACAGATATCAAAACGCGTTTGCACCTGAGAGTCAAACAGAAAATCTGATTTCTAGAGCAGACCGGAAAAATTGCGTGCCTTCGAAGGGAACTCTTACGCGACAGGAGTAATCCGATGGATAGCGAATGTCTTGGAGAACGTTTGACAAAGTCAATATGGGCGGGCTCGTCTCGGCGGAATTTTCAGGCATCTGCGGATCGGTAAAACAATCATTAAACTATCGTGAAGAGGTTTCAACCCCACAACATTGTCACTGAAACTGCCCTATGACGTTCGCGATCAGTTGACTGGGGGCCAGTCTGCCGCCTCGCTTCGTCACACGGCCGGCTATTCATGGTACAGATTAAAAAAAAAATTCGAGTGGTGTTCCCTAAAAATTTCTATTTTTCCCGATAACAGAAATACGGTTTGCTACCGCGGGGAAAATCTCGGTGATCGGCAACCATGTTTCCAATTGGCACATCATCGTAACAGTTTCCTGAGTAAAGGCTTAGTTCTTTGGCGCTCCTTTGAGAAAATGACCTCATATGAGAAACAGAAGAATGTGTTCATGTGTCCCGTTTTATTGAGTCAGCTTCGCTATTTTACGCTTGATGAACTCCACGACACCTTGAATTCCCCGCTGTCGTGTCATTCCGAGAGTCTGCAACAAACCGAGTTGCTGCAGGAGATCGACTGGGATTTCGGCGACCTCCGCAGGGGTCGCACCTTCCACCACTTGCACGATGAGCGCGACAAGTCCGCGTACGACCGGCGAATTTCGGGGGACGTCGGCAACGATATGAATGCGCCCCTCGTTCATCGATACCCCGAGAAACACGGTCGTCTGGCATTCCGTGACGCGACAATTTGACTGTCGAATTTCGCACGCCTGCACTGGATCGAGTCCTGGAAGCGTCTCCGAATACTCCAGCAGCAGTTCCAGCTTCTCTTCCGGATCGAGTTCGGCGAACTCAGCGATCACGTCGTCAAGTTTCTGCATTTGAATGGCAACCCGCGGCTCACGAATTATCGGTCATTTCCAGCATTTCAGAACATATGTCAGCCGTCACGCAATGATATGCTTTTACCGTTTTCGAGCATGCGACGATCATTCTGGTGAGGGAGATTCTTACTGGCAAGGCTGAATCATCCGGCTAGCACGTGATTCCCCAATAAATTCGAGTCTTGCGCACCAGCACTTGAGATCGAGACAATTTCAAAGAAATCCCTCTGCTCTTTTGCGAATCCGGAGTCAATTGCGATATAGTGTCTCACTCGTCAGTTTCCGCCGAACCGAACACAAGTCCGGTCGTTCGGCTACAACTTCAGTGGCGCCCCGTGTTAATCGAGAACCATCACGAACTTTGCATCATCTTCAAGGATTACAACTCATGACGACAATCCCACAGCTTTCTGCGGACATTCTCACCGCGCTCACGAAATACGATACACCGACGATCTGCAACGCCATCGAGTTATTCGATGTGCTGCCGCGAAACGCCGGATATATGGGAGACCGGATTAAAGCCTGCTTTCCCAAAATGCCCCCGATGGTCGGTTATGCTCTCACCACGACGTTTCGCAGCATGTCGCCCCCGCGTGGCGGTGATGTCTACGCCGGCATGGATCAGCAGTTGGCGAAGTTTTCCGATATGCCGGGCCCCCCGGTTATCGTCTTCCAAGACCTCGATGAACCCGTGACCGCCGCGACGTTCGGCGAAGTCATGTGTTCGACCTACAAGGCATTCGGTGCCAAAGGGATCATCACCTCCGGTGCCGGTCGCGATCTCGATCAGGTTGAGGCTCTCGGCTTCCCCGCTTTCACGGGGGGAACGATCTGCTCACACGGCTATTGTCATATGATTTCGGTCAACGTCCCGGTCACGATCGGCGGCATCTGCATTTATCCCGGCGATCTGCTGCACGGCGATCTCAACGGAGTGACCACCATCCCTCACGCGATCGCTTCCGAAATCCCCGAGGTCTGTAAAGAGGTCATGGTCGCCGAGCAGATTGTCCTCGATTATCTGAAAGGGACGAATCTGACCGTGCCAGGCTTGACCGAAGCGCGTAAGGCCTGCGGTTCCCGATTCACGGAGATATCGAAAGATCTCAAAAGTCGAAAACGATAAACTGCGAAATTTGCGATTCGCGGAATTTATTTGCAATCGCGAGTTGTGTTGACTACTGTAACAGGCGCATCGCACGAATCGCGAGCCTTGCGGTTACTGGACTTCGGTTGGATGCATTACAGGAGCGCATCATGTCAATGTCTCGAAGGAAATGGACGTTTTCCGGGCTGTTTGTTGCGGTGCTGATTGCCGGCGGGGTCGGAGCAGTCCTCTCGCAAAACGATCGAGTTGCCACTCATCCCGCGGCATTGTTGCCGCAGAATTCCCTGCTGTATGTCGATTGGGATGGCCAAGCCGCGCATCGGGAGGGGTTTGAAAAAACCGCATCCTACGAGGCGTTTTACGAATCGGGACTGATGGACGTCGTCAACCGCGTCGTCAGATCGTTGACCGAATCTCTTCCTGCTGAAGATGCGGGAAGATACAGCGAAGTGATCAAGCATGTCTCCGAACACGGTGTCACCGCGGGTTTGACAATCTCGACGGTCTCCGGTCCGGCAGTGCCCTATCTGACCGTGGTCGTCCATCAAGGGGCCACGATCGAACCTGCTTTCGCGGAAATTCTGAAAAAGGCCTCCGGTCCCAGTGTCACTTTCTCGACCGAAGAGATGCGAAAACGAAACGTGACCAGCACTGTCATTCCCAACTCCCCCGGCGTCGAAATGGGCTGGTGGAATGAAGGGGAGCATCTGATTCTCACCGCAGGACTGGGGGCAATCAACAGTTCGCTGGATGTGGTTACCGGGGATGCGCCAAACATCACGACATCTGCCATCTATCAGAAGTACGCCGAAAACAAACCCGTATTCGAACGGACAGCGATGTTTTGGCTCGACTTCGGTCTGCTCCGAAATACCTATGGCGAGTTTCCCGTACCGATGGGGCAGAATCAGAGCGTTACTGTCAGCAAACTGTTACAGGCGCTCGGGCTCGATACGCTCGGCGTAATCGTCAGCCAGGCAGGCTACAAAGACCGTGCCAATTGGTCGGAAACGTTCGTCGAGGCCCCGGGACCAAAGCGCGGATTGCTCGCACTCGCCGAACAGGAACCGATCACGCTCGCCGATCTCCCGCCGATTCCTTTCGGGACGAACGGCTTTTCCGCCGCCAGTTTCGACTGGGGAAAAGCCTATGATGTCATCAAAGCGACAATCCATGACGTTGCTGCCCTGGAATCTCCTGAAAGTGTCAAAGAGGTCGACAACGCGTTCAGCGAGATCGACCGACTCATCGGTTTCGAGTTGAAATCCCAATTGCTCGACACGCTGGGAAATGTCGTCTGCGTTTACGGCGATACCCGTCAGGGTTTTCTAGGACTCGGAACCGGGCTTGCCGTGGAAATCACTGACAAGAGAACGCTCCTGAATACCGCACGGAAGATCGCACAAGAAGCGGCCTTTCAGAGTAATGGTGACATCATCTTTCGCGATTCGGCCAAGCAGGGACGAGAAGTCTTTTACATCGAACCCGTAGAAGCATTTTTCAGCATCGCGATTGGTTTCGACGAAAAATGGATGGTGCTCGGCCTGCCGCAGACGGTTGAGAGTTTCTTCCTCCGTCAGGATGACAAATTGACGAAGTGGACGCCGACCCCATCATATCAGGAGGGTCTCGATCTCCTGCCGCAGAAGTTCACATCGATCACAGCCGTCGATCCTCGCAAAAGTTACCGCGCGATTCTGGGAGCTACTCCCTTTCTGTTAGGGGGGCTTAATGGATTTATGCGTCAACAAATCCCCAAT
>JBJXGP010000485.1:0-3155 GCA_046160425.1 Planctomycetaceae bacterium | reverse complement strand
CCTTGGATTTCGCAATTTCTTTAATGACCACTGCGTCTGCAGATGACAGGTGGACCATCACGGTTGTTTCGCGCTCGAAGACAGCCTCGGTGACTTCTTCCAAATCGTTTTCAAAGTCAGTGAGATCGTGTGTGTCCCAAAACTGAGCCAGCTCTTGTATCGAGTCGCTTTGGGGAAGTTTTTTCGTATTCATCGGTTTTTCCATTCGCGAAAGCGGCGTTTTTCTTTGTCCGTCATTGTTCGTGCCGTAATCGGGTAGCCATTCCCATCAGAGAACGCGATGACGACGCAAAACAAATAACGGTCGGCATCGGTTTGGCCGAGTACATAATAAACTGGATTTGGGCCTTCCGATTTGGCCCGAAGGACCAACGCATGACCAAAACAAACCTGTTCAACTTCTTCTGGCGTGACTGCGTGCCGGGCAATGTGCTCGATTCGTTCGTCCGGCCAGAGTAAACTGTGAATCTTCATAGATCCGAAGTCTATCAAGTGACAGCGAGTACGAACAATAGTAATGTACCGTGAGTATGAGAAACACCAACGCGTCACTTCGCCGCGAATACCCACGGGAGCATATCATGTTCGATGAATCACACCTCGAACGCGTCCTGCTGGGAATCGGCGTCACACACACCGGCGAGCTGTATCACGACTTGCAGACCACGTATGGCGGAACAAACCGGCACTATCACAATCAGCAGCACATCGACGATTGTCTGACGCACTTCCAACCGGTTCGCATGCTGGCTCAACATCCCGATGAAGTGGAAATCGCTCTATGGTTTCACGATGCGATTTACGATAGCCGAAAATCGGATAACGAGGAGCAGAGCGCCGATTGGGCTCGGCGATTTCTCCAGTCACAAGGAACTGCAGGTGACATAATCGACCGCATCGGCGGGTTGATTCTGGCGACGAAAACCCACAGCGGCATGAGTTCCATCGATCAGCAACTGATGATCGACGTCGATCTGAGAATTCTAGGGGAAGTCCCCGAAGTGTTCGAAACGTATGACCGGGGCATCCGCGCCGAGTACGACTGGGTGCCGTTGGATGAGTATCTGCGAGGTCGTGCCGCCGTGCTGAAGACGTTTCTCGACCGGCAGACGATCTTTCAAACCGTTCTATTTCAGACCAGATACGAACAATCCGCGCGAGAAAATCTCCGACGGAAGATCGCCGAGTTGTTGGCGACGATGCGGAATCCGCACTCGTGAATTAGCATAAGCAGATATCCATCATGACCTTATATGAAATCTCCTCAAAAGGATTCCCTGTCAAAACAGATAAGATCGCTCAAAAATGGTATCGATATTGACGATCAAGATGGTATAATTGAGCGTTGATGGATAAGATAGAGCGTGAGAATCATTAGCCCTTGAGCTGGGCTGAAGGTTCTGCCGAGTCTGAATGAAGTGGCTGTTTCGCAGAGATAAAGTCTGCGGAGACCGACGGACCCACCGCTGAATCAGGAACTTGCCGATGACCAGCTTCCATAACCATGCCCCGATTATCGCCCCGCTCACAGGGTTGTTCGACTCCGCCCCGCTCCGCGTGAATTCTCGACGGTGGTTTCTGCAAGCCGGGATGGGGGGCCTCGGAGCTCTCGCCGGGTCGACCATGCTCGGTTCATCGGCTCATGCCGGTTCGGAAACGACCACTCCCACGACCAAAAAATCGGTGATCCTGTTCTGGCTTTCCGGCGGGCCGAGCCAAATCGACATGTGGGATCCCAAACCCGAAGCCCCGCGTGAAATTCGTGGCCCATACTCGGCCATCGATACCAAAATTCCCGGCGTGCAGTTCTGCGAACATCTGCCGCTGCAAGCTTCCATCGCCGACAAGATTTCGGTCCTGCGCGCCGTCGATTGCCGATCGAGCAATCATACGCCGATCACGTTTCAGGCGGGGAATCCGCTTGCTCGCCGCACCGACGATAATCGCGATGGCGGGGGATACCCCTCGATGGGATCGGTCTGTGCGAAGTTCCGCGGAGCCAACGATCCCGATCTCCCGGCGTTTGTCGGCCTGGCCGATTCATGGGTGGCAGACGTCTATGAAGCCGGTCATCTGGGTTCGCAATACGCACCGGTTAAGGGTGCAGAACTCGCCGGCAAGTTCGCCTTACCCGAGGGAATTCAACTCGACCGCTTGCAGAACCGCGAGTCGCTGCGTCAGCAGTTCGATCGCCTGCGCGACGACTTGGGACGCGACGACACGCTGGAACGCTCTTCCCGCTACAATCGCCAGGCGATCGAGATGATTGCCACCGGCAAGGTCGAAAAAGCCTTCAATCTCGCCGAAGAATCCGATGCGACCCGCGATGCTTACGGACGAATCAGCATCGGTGAAAAAGGACTCCTCGCCCGCCGACTCGTCGAAGCGGGAGTCAGTTTCGTCGTCGTCAGCGGCCGATGGGGCTACTTCGATCATCACGGCGACAACGTTCCGCCGTGGGGTGGCATCCAGAAGGGACTCACGCCGATCCTGCCGACGATCGATCAGGTGTTTTACGCCTTGATCAACGACCTGCAAGACCGTGGCTTGCTCGACAGCACGCTGGTCCTGATGCTCGGTGAATTCGGACGCTCGCCGGTGATGACCGCCGATGCCGGCCGCAACCACTGGCTCAACGTGATGTCGATGCTGATGGCCGGTGGTGGACTGCGGCATGGTCAGCCGATCGGAAGCAGCGATGCCCGCGGTGACAGTCCGAAAGACGGCACCGTCCGCCCGCAGGATCTCGCGGCGTCGGTGTATCGTCATCTGGAGATCGATCTCGCCACGCATTGGATCAATCCTCAGGGACGCCCGACGGCGATCGTCGCCGAAGGTGGCCGACCGATTCCTGAGTTGTATTAAACTGTGAATCGGTGGCACAGACATTCTTGTCTGTGCGGCTGGTGGGACGCGCTCCGCTGGCGCGTCGCGGCTAACCGATCTCTCATACCCTGTCTCCAAGTCTTCTTGGACGAGTGTGTCCTGAAATCGGGTGGCACGACCCTGAGGTTTTGGGAAGGGCGTGGTTTCCAGCAACCGACACGCCCATCGAAGACTCTGGGACGTGCCACCCAAACCAAGGAATTTCAAGGAGACTACTCCCCGTCTGGTGCATCCGTTAAATGGTGGTGGTCAATCGGGTAGCCCGGACA
>JBJXGP010000484.1:0-3482 GCA_046160425.1 Planctomycetaceae bacterium | reverse complement strand
TTGCTTGCTATGCATGGGGGACAACATACGATCCGACGGCGACATTTTACCTTCTTCCGACGCGAGCCTGGGAATTGGCGTGCGGCTGTGCCCTGGCGATTTTTACCAGAAGACGTGGTGAAAATGTCGTGCAACGGCAAGGCCTGTTATTACTTGGCTTCGCGGCCGTGATGACGTCTTACTTCTTCTTCGAAGGCCACGGCCGCCAAAATGGAGCCCTGCTGATTCCCGTACTGGGGTCAGTCCTGATGATTTACCACGGTGGAAAAGGGAGCGGCGCGATTGACTCCCTGCTGTGCCATCCGGTAACGGTGTATATTGGAAAGATTTCGTATGCACTGTATCTGTGGCATTGGCCCATACTGTGCCTGCATCGAACCGGTTTTATCCAAGAGCAATACGGCCTGAATGTGGTCGCGATGGTGCCGTTGATTATCGTGTGTGCGATGGCGTCGTACCACCTGATCGAAGTCCCGGTGCGGCGGCAGAAACGTGCGATTGTGCCGATCTGTCTGGCGCTCGCCGGGAGCGTGGCGTTCTCAGCGTACCTGTATCGTGAAGATCACAGTTATGAGACCGCCATGTATTCCGAGACCGTATGGAAAGGAAGGGTTTACGATGTGACCCCCACTCAGGTGTGGCATGAAGCCGCCCGGCAGAAGATGCAAGGGATCGTCGTTCCCCCGCGCGCGGAGGCGGAAAGTCAGGCATTTGCGAATGGCGGAATCATTAAAAAATATGGCGGCGACACGCCAGACGTCGTCGTGCTGGGGGACTCGCATGCCCTGATGTGGGCCGGCGTGATCGATGAAATCTGCGGCGAGCTGGGGGTCACGGTTTCGTTTTGTGCCGCCGACGGCATGACGCCGTTCGTCGATTTACCGATTCAGAAGGAACCCCCCGTGAACGGTTTTACGAGCGACGAAAAGTACATTTTTGAAAATGTAAAACTGGAAAAGTTGGAAAAGTGGAAACCGAAAATCGTGGTGATCGCCGTCCGATGGGGATCGGTGAGAAACCTGCCAACCGACGTATTGGAATTCATGGGTTCTATCGGTTCCCGGGTCTTGCTGATCGAACAGCCTCCGCGCTTGTATTTCGGCAATCGCAACGCGCCGCAGTATCTGTCGTATTTGCGTTTGCATCCGGTCGGCAGTACCAGGCAATACATCCCCGCTGCCGACAAACGCGTGAAAATGCAGGTGAAACGAGTCGTCAACGCAATCATCAAGCAGTTTCCGTTCAGCGAAGCGGCCGAGATCGCATCGATCTACGAGAATGACCGGGGTGAAGCGTGGGTACTCGATGGTTCGGACGTGCTATACATCGACGATGACCACCTGAGCGAGAAGGGATCGCTGAAAGCGAAAGGCATGATCAAGGACAAGTTCGTGAAGATGCTCGAGTGATGCCTTCTTCGCCCTGATTCACTTCCCGTCGGGAACTCCCAGCACCGCCGACTGCTTTTGAAATTCTTCGGCGATCTTTTCTGCCGACAATGCCACGCGATAGATACGAAATTCGTCCAGTTGGCCTTTGAATTTCTGCGATCGCGAGGCGACATAGTGCCCGATTTCGAGAGGCGAACCGGCGTAATTCCCCAACTCGCCGTCGGTGCGTTCCTTCTCGCTCGCCAACTGGCCGTTGACGTACATTCGCAGTTTGCCGGCTTCTTTATCGAAGACGACGGCGATGTGCGACCATTGCTGCTGCGCGATTGCCGACGTGCCGCGTAACGTATCCCAGTTGGAATTGGCGGCGTCGCGCGTTTCGAAGTTCGGGACACCCTGCCCCAGGTAGACGTTCCAGGCAAACTTCGAGACGATGTAACCATTGCCGACGTCGCTGGTCGGCCGGACCCAGAACGACAACGTCATCGGTCCGCCGAGTCGCAGGTCGGCTCCGTTGCCGCAGACGCCATAGGTCTTCTCGCCGTCGAATTCGAGGGCGTTTTGTCCATTATGTTCGACGACTTTGGCATCGAAGACCGACATGTGATTGCGTCCGATCTGATCGCGGATCAGGTTGCCGTCGATCATGCGGTCAAACGAATAATAGGCCACAAGGTCTCCGGTCGATGTTTTCGGAAACGCGCTGGGAGGCGGATCGGGCGAAACCCGCAAATCTTCGGGAACCGGGATCGAATACACGTCGAATCCGCCGTCGCGCATCGAAACGAAGGCGATCGATTTGCCGCTCGGATGCCAGTCCGCCTGATCGTCGACGGCGGGATGCAGCGTCAGATTGCGAACGAGGCTGCCGTCGTGCCTCATGACATGCAGATCCTGGTTCCCCGTTCGATTGGAGGTGAAAAGAATCCACTCCCCGTCGGGAGACCACCGGGGTCGCGCATCGATGCCAGGCGACTCTGTGACGCGGGTCAATTCGGTCCCGTCCCAGCGGATCTTGTAAATCTCGATGTTGCCGTCGCGGTCGGAGGCAAAGGCGATCCATTGGCCATCGGGAGACCAGTCGGGCTGATGGCAATACAGACCATCCACTTGCACCAGCTTTGACGGATTCATCCCATCGGCATCGAAAACATAAAGTTGTTCGGAAGGAGTGGAGACGAGAATATTCTTTCCGTCGGGAGAGTAACACGGTTCTTCGCCGAGTTTGACTCCTTCGCCGACGACGTGTTTCCGCAGGTTGGTGACCTCGAATGCTTCGTCGACGTCGGCGATGAAAACATCTTTGGACGAATTGCCGGTATCGTTCCCCCCACCAGAAATCAACAGATGTTTTCCATCAGGGGACCAGCAGGGATGCTCCTGCATCTGCACCTGGCTGTCGTATTTCGTGAGAATGCGTTTGTCGTCAGAGCCATCGGCTTTCATCAGGCGGGTGCCGACGAGTATCTGATTCGCCGCGCGGCGGTTGGCGTAATGCGTGCTGTACGCGATGTGCGAGCCGTCGGGCGAGAAGCGGAGAAAGAATTTCGAGAAGTACGATTTCGTCAAACGTGTGGCGGGGGCAGGCGGCGGTTCATCCGCAAGAGTCGTTGCCGTAGCGATGAAACAGGCGGCGAGGGTCAAACCCAGGACGATGACGGTGTTGCGAAAGGAAATCGGCAGGTGAGGCGTGCAATTCATATGTGAGATCGTCTTTAAGGTTGATGTCGGTAGTCGACGTCAGGAGAGTTCTTCGATGGATGTTCCGAGCACGGCGGAATCGCGGGCGAACAGGTCGAGTCGGTTCAGTCCCATTTTTTCGATGACGGTGGTAATCAGGTCGGCGGGATGAATCGGTCGATCCGCCGGATATCCGCCGTCGGCGGTCGTCGAGCCGATCACCGAACCTCCCGGAGTTCTGCCACCGGCGACGACGACCGAATAGCCGAACGGCCAGTGTTCGCGTCCGCCGATGCCGCTGATTTCGGGGCTGCGACCGAACTCACCCATTGCGAGAACCAGCGTCGATTCCAAGAGTCCGCGCTGTTCGAGGTCGTCGAGCAAGGCGGTGAAGCCGAGATCGAAGATCGG
>JBJXGP010000483.1:0-8428 GCA_046160425.1 Planctomycetaceae bacterium | reverse complement strand
TTGGATGCGAGCGCGTTCGGCTGCTTCGTTTCGTGCGCTGTTATTCCGCGTTTGTTTCGCAGGAACCTCGCGTCGATCAGGATCGAAATCGGCGGCGGAAAGCATTTTCACAGGACGCTCTTCGGATGCCTCTGCGACGTCGGCGGGGTGATCCCGACGAGACTCCGTCAGCCGTTCTTCAATTTGTGCGAGCAATTCATCGGGAGACAGACGCGAGAATTTCAGCGGGACCTCCGATGTTTTCGCAAGCGATTTGGCGTGCTGACACGCGCGATAGGCGTCGTCGATGAGGCCGCTTTCCAGGCGTTGCCGCGACTTGAGCAGCAGTTCGTCGACCTGCCTCTGGATCAAATATTGCCCATGAGGTTTCGTGCGTTCAATATTCTTGTCTTCAATATTCGAAGCATCGACGATCGTGGCCACGCCGGCGGACGGGTCGGATTCCGCTTCGGTCAGATCATCGGCGTCGCTATTTCCTGATTGTTGAATCTCTGCGGGACGCCGTTCTTCGATTTCTTCCAGCAGTTCCGCGGGCGAGTGATCGTCGAAGTTCAAGGGTTCCAACGATTCGTCGGCGAGAGTTTTTGCACGGAGGCAGATCTGATGCGCTTCGTCGATCGATCCGCACTCGAGCATCTCGTGCGCGACCCGCAGCATTTCTTCGATGCGGATCTGCAACTGCGGCTTGTCGTTTGCAGCCGTCGATAAGTCGTCGTCCGTGTCGCTGCTGGAATCGATGTCTTCCAGCAGATCGGCCTCGGAGACCATATTGCGCAGGCGATCGAGGGCGGAGTTTCGTTCTTCTTCGGGGGGAGCGGTTTCCTCTTGAACGACGATATTCCCGTCGTCGATCGATTCGATCAGCGAATCGAAATCGTCATCGACCGGCGGCTTAGAGGAAACCGACTCGTCAGGAGGTGCATGTAAGGCCTCGAAACCATGTCCCCGAACCGGTTCGTCGAGTGTTGCCAATTGTTCGGCCGAATCGCCGGCGGTTTCGGTGGAGGCGGCTATTGAATTCTGCGGCATTTCCAGGAAGGGGTCGGCGACCGTTTCTGCGGAATCCGCAGCGGCATCCTTCCGATAAAAATCGCTTTTCCAAGGCAGGAAACTTCCCAGCCGGGACGTCTGCTCGGCATCGGGCGACTCCTCGGCCGCGACCTGCACGGCTCCCTCGTCGAGACTGACTTCCGCCGAATTCGCCGTCACTTTCGCATTCGCATTTTCGGAATCGGCTTCGGTATTGTCCTGCGACATCAAACGGTCGAACGGCAGTAGCCAATCGGACATTGTGTCGCTGAATGAAGACGAACGGTCCCACTTCCATGCAATCGAAGTGTGGCCATGCCTGGCGCAGCCCGTTCCCGCGCCGGCACATGTGCCGATGCCGATCAGCAGCGCCAGAAACTTCGAGGTTGATGAACGAGTGAGTGGATTCACGGCAAATGTTTCTTCCGACTCGGTTTAACTCGGAATTGATCGAGTCAACTTCAGTCACATGCGCGGCAGGAATGGAAGTCATGCCACGATGGACCGAATCGGGGATTGTCCCGTGATCCTAAAATCGTCAAAATTGATACAAGACCTTCAATCGATTTGGGAGACTCTCCGGATTATCGCGATTTTGTCAGCTTTCGCAGTTTTCCCAGATTGATGTGGTCGAGAGAAACCCCGTCTCGTTCCCCCTTGGGTGTCTCCATATACATGGGCGTCTTGCAGAATTGGGGGTCGTTGAGAAGATGGCGAAAAGGCTCGATACCGAGTTTCCCCTCGCCGATGTGGGCATGACGATCGACGCGACTGCCGAGATCCTTGAGGCTGTCGTTGAGGTGAAAGGCGCAAATTCGCTTCAGTCCGATCACACGATCGAACTCCTGCATGGTTCGGCGATAGTCTTCAATGCTCGCCAGCGGATAACCGGCCGCGAAGATGTGGCAGGTATCGACGCAAACTCCCAGTCGCTCAGGATGTTCGACGCAATCGATGATGCTCGCGAGATGTTCGAAGCGGTGGCCGAGATTCGTCCCCTGCCCGGCGGTGGTCTCGAGCCAGATTTGTATCTTGACTGTGGGGGCCTGGCGATGAACCCAGTTCAAGGCCTCGACGACCTTTGCCAGTCCTTCGGCTTCGGTCGATGAGGTGAAACTTCCCGGATGCATGACCAGCCCGGCCAACCCCAATGCTTCCGCGCGATTGACCTCTTCAAGTAAAGCCTCGCGCGAGCGGACCCAAAGCACTTCATCGGGACTGGCGACATTGATGAGATAACTGTCGTGTGCGCACGGCGAGACAATCCCCGTACGCTCGATCGCATCTCGAAAGAGCCGGATGTCTTCATCCGTTAGCGGCTTCCCCAACCATTGGTTGTTGTTTTTCGTGAAGATCTGGACGCAGTCCATCTTCAACTCGGCGGCGGCGTCAACGGCTTTATAGTATCCGCCGGCGATCGACATGTGGGCACCCAGGATTCGTTTCATCCCGGCAGGATACCGGACGGATCGGCGAATTTCCATGCGGCAGGACGAGAAGCAGGTATCGCAAGAGTGGGCATGCGATGGTTGGTAGTGGAACAGTTTGGGTGGCACGTCCCTGAAGCTTTGAGAAGGGCGTGGTCTTCCCCGGTGAGAACCACGCCCTTCGAAAACTCAGAGCGTGCCACCCTCTGAAACTGTGCCGCTACCCAATGTTTGCCGTCAACGAAAGCGTTTCGGATGCACAGTCCCCCCTTGTTCGAGCGCATTCGAATGGTCTGAAACTTCATCGGACGGGCGCGGATTTTTCGTTGCAATCTTGCCAATTCGCGGCGGGATGCATAAGATCTCGAATGACCTGCGACGCGATTTTCAAAATGCACATCCGCTGTCTGCGTCTCGTTAAACCAGTCTTTCGTCACGACCCGAATGCGGGTTCCTGTCGCCGGTGAACCGGCAGGTGGATTTTATGAACGGACTTTCCCCGTACTGGTTGGTTGCCGCCGCGTCCGTAGTCGCATTGGCCGCAGCCATCTGGGGCACCAGACACTGGATAAAACGGCGTCGCCTGCACGAGGCGAAGCGCGCGATGCGGGAATTTCGCTTGCGACGCGAACAACTCGAAGCGAAATTTTACGACCTGGCGAGACTTTCGGGGAAGCCGAAGGGTTTGCGCTGGATCGATTGTGAATGGCAGAATTCCGTCCGGTTTGCGCGGCAGATCGACAACAATCTGCTGACCGCCTTCGTGGGAGTCAACATCCGCTTTGAAGCGATCGAGGGGGAAGACATGGAAGGAGTCGCCGCCGTCGAAACGATCCGCGATGCGTGCGCGGTCTTCCATTATCGCGTCGGACGCTGGGGGACCGGCGGCCGGGCGCTGTTCAACATGAACCCGCAGGAAGCGGTCGATAAGTTGCACGATCAGTTCATCCCCGTCGCCACCGAAATCACGACCGTCGCCTGATCGGGTGGCACTGGCGGCTGGTCCGCCAGTGGATTTGCTCATCGGGGAGCAATGGGGCGCAGCGGAGCTGCGAAGACTTGCGTTCCCAAGCGGAGCCTGGGAACGAGGCGCGAAGGCGCCTCTTCGTGGGAGTCCAGCCTTCAGGCTGTCTTCTCTTGATTGAAGGGCAGGCTGAAGCCTGTACTCCAATGCGATCGAGCGGTGTCGGCGAAAAGTAATTCGGCACGGTCGAATTTATGACCTATATTTCAACGAGCCTGCCTCACGGTCGGCCGTTCCCGATGCCTTTGCCCCCTCAAGATCAGCACGATCGTCACAACCCGGCGTTCGGCGATGCATGCGGCACAATGCTCGGAACGAATTTGAAATACATCCCTTTGAAAATATTCGCTCCATCATTCGATCGACGGCTGGGCCATTTCGCCGCCGGTCGGATGGCGAATTACATAGAGCAGAGGTGCCAGCATGGGATCCGATCCCTGGAGTCGTCCTACCGTCAACGATCTGAAGCAGATCCTCGAATCGATCGGCCGCTCGGAAGAAGATCATCAGCGCGAAGTCGAACGGCTGGAACTCGCCGTCCCGGCTGAAATCGTGACGCAGCGCGGCAACACGGTCGCTGCCATGACGCGCGAGATCAGCCGCAACGGCGTCGGTTTGATCCATCGCGGCGCGATCACGGCGGGTGACGTCACGCTCAAAATGGCGAGCGAAACTCGCGTCTACGAGTACCGCGTCAAAATTGAATGGTGCCTTCCCTGCAACCACGGCATGTTTCTGAGCGGCGGTCGCTTTCTCGGACGCCTCGATCAAAGCGACGAATCGCCCACGCCGCCGACCACCGAACCTTCAGACAACTGATATCCGAAGTTACTCGACGGGGACGATCGTCAGCGATGTCTCGGCGATCACCGGCAGACCTTTTCGATCGACGGTGCGGGCCTCGATAATCAACGGCTCATTCCACGGTCCGGCGGACTCCGGCTCGAATTGCACCTGAAGCTCTCCCGTGGATTGATCCGACGAAATCACCGTCGGTTCCGCTTTCACTCCCCGAATATGAGCGGGAACTCGCAAGCGAATTTCCACCGGATGCTCGATCTGACCGGCTCGCGTGATTTTCAACGGGATGGCAACCGTCGATCCCGGTTGAACGCGCAGCGTCGCTCGTTCGGTTTCGAGAGTCAGAATCTCCGGCTCGACGATCAAAATGATTTGATCGTCAGGAGCTATCGAACTGTAACTCACCTTATGCTCTGACCCGTCGGGATCCTTGAGCACGCCGACCGCCATCACGATCGCGCGGCTGGTGCGGCCGACTTCCATCCACGGCGTGAGTTGAATCGGATAATCGAATTCGCTCACTCCCGCCGGGACTGTGATCTTCGGTCCGGTGACTCCTTGCAGATGCCGGGCCTGTCGATCGGCGAGACTGATTTCGAACGGCCCTTCGTAGCCTCCCCGATCGATGCGAAAACGCCGCACATATGTTGTGCCGCGCGGGGCGAATCTCTGTTCGAACGAGCCGACCACTTTGAACGGCGTAGGGATCGTGACCGCCAGATAGACGTCGGTTCGCGGCGCATCACCCGGTGCCGTTGCCAACAACAGAGGTTGAATGACCTCCTGATCGGCGACCAGCGCTTTGCCGCGGACCTTCAGGGCTTGTGTCAGCACTCGCGCGGAGGCATCGGCTTTGAGCACGACTTCCGTCGAGTTCTGTCCCATCGCGATGGTGGTTGCCGTTGCCGTCACGCCTGCCGGCAGGTTATCGATTTCGAGTTGAATCTCGCCGGCGAAACCACCGAGGCGGACGGCGTCGATTTTCCATTTCACTTCTGCGGCGCGGTTGACGTTCAGCGCATCCAGCGCCGTCGTCAGCCGGAAACCGGGAACATCGGGACCAGCAATCTTCAAGCGATACGCGAACTCGCGACCGCCGCGATTGCTCGAACGATCGGTCACGGTGACTTGAAACGTTCCTTCCGCAGGTGCCGTCCACGTCAGTTGCGAATCGCTGTTCCCCGCCTGAATGTCATCGGCGCTCGCCAGCACGGTCCCTTTGTCATCCATCAGAGTCAACACCGAATCGAGCGGCGAACCCCAGCGGCCGGCCTGCAAGTCGAAGGTCCAGACCTCCCCCTGCTTCGCGGTGAACGACCAGAGATCCTTTTCGCCCGGCTGACCGATGCGGCCGTTGAGGACCGCCGGCAACGTCACGACCGCGTGAGACGATCCGTCGATAGGTTCGCGATATTCGGGGAGATCGTCGACGGGAATCAATAAGTCGCTCTTCGCCGCCGCATGCCGATAGCGAACGAGCGGTTCAGGACCGGCGGAGGTTAGATCGACATCGGCGGTTTCTTCAGGCAACTGCACGCCGAGCAGCTCATATCGTTCTTTGGAACCGCGTCGACCACCGAGCGGATACTGATGATTGATGTACGCCCCCGAAATCAATTTCAGGCGATACACGTAATGCTGCAATCCGCCGAGATTCATATCGTGGATGTGAATGAAGTAGCTTCCTTCTTCGGGAGCGACGAATTGCACGAACGAGTCGGCACCGAAATGATCGTCGTTTTCGATCAGTCGTTCACCGCGCGCATTGCGGATTTCGAGATGAGAATCGATCGGCGAACCGATGCGGGCCGCGTTGACTTCCGCCGTGATCGCTTCGCCCTGTTTCAACTGCACCTTCCAGATATCGACGTCTTCGCGGGGAAACGTGCGGCCGTTGATCGTCACGGGGAGTGTCACTTCGGTCGGAATCGGCAAGCCGCTGATTTCAGTTTCGACGATCTCCGGCTCATCGCCGACGACGAACTTCATGGGCGCGGTGACCCCTTGCGCATTCGAGACCGACCAGTAACGATTTCCCAGCGGGGCATCGGCGGCGATGTTGATCGTCCCCGCATAATCTTGCGGATAACTTTCACCAGCTTGCGAGGCCGGCAGCGGAATCACCGGCCCTTCGAACCAGATCGTCGCCGTTCGTTCGATGCGCGGAGTCGCTTCGACCCCCGGCCCCGTCAGATAAAACGGACAGCCCTCATACAAGAAGTGCCCCCCGACTTTAACAGTGACGGCCGTCCCGCGTTGACCACCCGCGGGAAAGATATACCCAACCGACGGCGCATCGGCGCAGCAGATCCAGGGGACCGAAAGATTGATCAGAGCGATCAAAGCCACGAGGCGAACGAAGCGAGTCCCTGCCCCTCGTCCCCAAGCTCCGCTTGGGAACGGATGTCTTCGAAGCTCCGCTTCGCAAACTGCAATCTGACGAACACCCATCGTCGAAACATGGCTTTGCGAATCGGCGTTAATGATCGGCTTCATGACGCACCTTTCACGAGATTACACCAGCAGATCGGTGATCACGCGGCCGTTGTTGACGATTTTGACCGGGCGTCCTTCGGGAGTGCGGAACTCAACGTCGGGATCGATCCCCAGCAAACGATAGATCGTCGCCGAGAGATCTTCGGGGCCGACGGGGTCGGCGTCGGGCTTCTCTCCGCGGGAGTTCGTCGCACCGATGACGCAGCCCCCTTTGATCCCTCCGCCGGCAAGCAACAGACAATTCGACGGACCCCAGTGATCGCGGCCCGCGTTGCCGTTCACGCGCGGCGTGCGGCCGAATTCACCCATGAGGATCACGAGCGTCGTTTTCAGGATGTCGCGTTCGGCGAGATCCTTGAGCAGCATCGTCATCGCCGGGTCGAGCTGCGGCAGCAGATCGTTTTTGAGGATGTGAAAGTTATTGTTGTGCGTATCCCAGTTGGCATGATCGACATACACGCAGCGCACTCCCGACTCGATCAGCCGGCGGGCCATCAGGCAGCCTTGCCCGAGAGAATTTCTGCCGTAGGCATCGCGCAGTTCTCGAGGTTCCTTATCGATGCTGAAGGCTTCGCGGGTTTCCGGCGAGGTCATCAGATCGAAGGCCCGCTGTTGAAAGGCATTCAACGTCTGCGCGTGTCTGTTGCCCGTGAGTTCGGCGCTTTTGCGATAACGGTCGATCTTCGAGAGCAGCCCCTGGCGATCGGTCAGACGATTACCATCGATCGAGAATGGCGGGAGCAGATCGGGAACGGAAAAGTTCGGCGTATTGGGGTCGGCTTCCACCACGAACGGCGCGCTGTTGGAACCCAAATAGGCGGAGCCGGCCGAATTGTGCATTCGCGGCAGGCAGACATACGGCGGAACCGAACCGCGCGGCCCGAGCATCTTCGAGATGATCGCCCCGTGGGATGGGCGTTCGTTGTTCGGCTTCAAATTCGGGTTGAACGCCGGCGTCGGATGATAACCGGTCAACATGTAATGGTCGGCGGGACCGTGATCGGAATTGCGGTGCGTGAACGATCGCAGCAGCGCGTACTTGTCCGCATGTTGAGCGAGCATGGGGAGATGTTCGCCGATCATCATTCCCGGGACGTTGGTCGCGATGGGCGAATACTCGCCGCGAAATTCCGCCGGGGCTTCGGGCTTCAAATCGAAGGTGTCGATCGTGCTCAGGCCGCCGTTGAGGAAAATCACGATCGTCGAGATTTCCTGCCGATACGTCGAAGTCGGTGTCGTCGCATCTTCGGCGCGGGCCTGTAGCATTCCCGCGAGGGAGACTCCCCCCCCGACCCACGACGCCATTCCCATCCGCAGCGCGTTTCGCCGCGTCACACCGTCACAAAATTTCGAAGGACCAGCCATCGTTCGTTCTCCATTTTCGGATAGAAATACCGCAAAGGCAGGATTTACCACAGAGTCACCGAGGACACAGAGAATTCCAGAATTGTCCGAAGATTTTTGCAGATGATCGCAGATAACAAAGCATGTCACGTATTGAACCCTGACATTAATTTGGCGGCGATCCTCTATTTGCCTTTCTCAGTGTTCTCTGCGTCTCTGTGGTTAATCTCCGTTTCTCCAATCAATGATTAAAAGCGAATTCGATCGAGTTCAGCAGGCTCCACGCCACGTCTTCGGCGGCTTTGCG
>JBJXGP010000482.1:0-9604 GCA_046160425.1 Planctomycetaceae bacterium | reverse complement strand
ACGATCGAAAAACACGGCGGGGATAAACCCCGCCGCTCTTTTTGACTGCACCGCTCCTTCGCTTATTGATCTGGCTTCCCAGACGCGTAGGCTGGGACTCGTCCCAGCACATGGGATATGATTTCGGAATGAGTCGTTATCGTAGATCACGAGAAGGCATAGTTTTCTGCTTCACCGCTGGCACCCACATGCGTCGGCACCGGGGCTTTATCCCATTGACCGGGACGGGCAGCGGAATGGTACGGCGTTGAGTTCAAGAACGCCGAATAAGTAATGCTGGGACGAGTCCCATCTACTTAACTCTGGTGTGCCACGGCTGTGTCAGCCGTGCGATAGCATGGGACACTCCGATTGCTTCTGGAAGCATAGTTTGCGGATGAATTTCGTCTGGTTTCTTTAAGGCCTCGTCACCATCGAAGACACGGCTGACACAGCCGTGCCACACGAATGCCGCAGAAGCTCGTCTCGACTCCTGGGGACTTCGCCTCATGAATCGATAAACTCGACGACCGCACCGGAATTCAGGCCCCGGGCGATCTGCAAATGGGCATTCGCGTAACGCTGATCCGTGCGTATTCGCTCACGCAACTCTCGAGCATTAACATCGTTCGGACAGACGACACAAATCGTCGGGCCCCAAGACGATTGCGCGATCCCCGTTACCCCTTCGCCGTGCAGGTCGTCCGCCAATTGGCTCATCTGCGGATCGGCAAACGCTCCCCCCTGGATCGGCGAGAAGTAATTCCCAACGGCTCGACCGTATTCCGTCACGGCTTCGCCGAATCGAGTGGCATCGGCTTCCTGAACGGCCGGCACGATTTCGAGTAGGACCAGTCGACAGAGTTGCTCGGTCAACGCGAGCGGCATCTGCGGCAAGGCGCTGAACGCGTTTTGCTCATCTCGGCCTGAGATCCCTTCACGGTCGGGGGGAGTCACCAGCAGAAAACGCCAATCGTGTGGGATTTCCTCGCGGATGAGCAGCGATCCGATCGCGTCGCGATTGGCTTTGCCGCCGTCGACCAGCAAACCTCCCTGCTGGAATCCGTGAATGCCGATCGCCGATCGCGCGCCGCGTCCCACACGCCGGGCGAGTTGTTCGATCGACTCGCCATGTGCTCCCGAAAGGAATGCCAATCCCTGGGCGACGGCGAGGGCACCTTGCGTTCCCGAACCGAGGCCGCGATGTTGGGGAATCGTTTCTTCGACGAGACATTCACAGGACGGCACGGGAGAAGCGTGCGATTGGCGATAGAGATCGATCCAGTGCGCGATCCGCTGCATCGCATCGGGCGAAATGTTCGCACCGTTGAGTTCGCCGACATCGTCACGGACTTCGGCGTCGCTCGTGCTTCCGGATACCCGGCGGAGCGTCAAGCGGTAGCGGGGTTGATCGATCATCAACCCCAGGCCTCCGCACGTGCGCCGCGACGAATGGGGATCGGCGAGGAAACCGAACTGCAGCCGTGCTCCGGTGGTGATGCGGATCTGTTGGTGCATGATCGGTTACCTCTCCCGCTCGGCCGAGGCGAACGTTGGATCGGAGAGAGATTCGCTCACATACGATTGCAGCAGTTCGAACGCGAGGAGTTCTCGCGGACCGGCGGTCTTCGCCACGATGATTTGAAGTCGTTCAAATTCGTGCTGGAGTTCCTGCCGCGTCAGCAGATGAATGCGCGTGGCGAGAATCGCCGCTTCGAGGACCGCGTGCTTGGCGCGGTTCAATCCCCAGAAGTCGCGGAGGCGCCCCACATGCACGATGCGAACGACGATATTGCTGCGCGGGGCCTGGTCATCGAACTCGACAACCTCGAATTCGTACCAACGGCAGGCAGACGTGAGAACGTTGCCGGCCACGACGTGCGCGGGCTGAGTCGCAGGGACTTCCCGCCAGCGATCGATCGCCGCCTGTGCGAGCAGGTAGACGTCATCGACGACATGAAACACGCCAGAGGGAGACTGCTTCAGATTTCGATACGTCTGCGAACTTTGAAAAGGACGAAACGTGAAATGCGTCAGATTTTCATCGACGATGGGGCCCATCGGGGCGATGTTCAACTCTCCCCCGGGATTCAAACTCGTGACGATCCCTTCCAGAATGAGCGGCATGGAAACGATAACCCGGCAATTGGATTCGAGATTCTTTACCAGCGAAGGATTTTACAGCAGAGTCGCGGCGGAAGAAATGCAACTCGATGCCGTCTGGGTGATGTGACAGAAAATCTACGCTGGATACCACGGGCGGCTTATGGAACGTCGATGATCGTTGGGCGAAGCGGAAGCTCTCGCTGACGTGCGTTCCCCAGCGGAGCTTGGGAACGAGGTGTCTACCACAGGCACTCGCGATGACACGACGTTATCGCGTGAAGCCGACGTAGAAGCTGAAGATTTGGCGATCGTCGAAGTCTTCCTTGATGAGCGGGAAGGCGAGATCGAGTGCGATCGGAGCCGGTCCCATCGCGGGGACGGTCAATCGCAAACCGCCGCCGACCGACAGACGGAAATCGCTGAAACCGACGTCGTTTTCCACGGTACCCATATCGGTGAAAGCCACCGCTTGAATCTTGTCGTCGGCGGTGATGGGGGCCATGTATTCCAAGCCTCCCAGGAACATCCAGCGGCCACCGGTGCGGACGCCATTCGTATGGGGTGAAATTCCGCGGAAGGCGAATCCGCGAAAGGTCTGAAAACCGCCGGCAAAATAGCGTTCGAAGATCGGCGTGTCGTTGTCGGTCCAGCCGGCGTGCCCGTTGACTGAAAGAATATGTCGGCCGCCTCCGTCAGGGCGCGAATACAACGTGAAGAACTGGCTGCCGTCGATCTCTGCTCGAGGATACACGAAATCACCGAAGCCCTGCTCGACGTTGAATTGCAGCAGATGTCCTTCGGAGGGGAGGAAGGGCGCATCGCGCGTATCGTGAGAAACGCCCAATCGCACGGTCGACAGGAAATTCGACCCCAGAGCACGCGTCAGCAGCGGGGGTGTCGGAATATCGGGATCGGAAATCGTGACTTCCTCCAGTCGCAAGGCAAAGTTCACCGAAATTTCCGGCGTCAACTGGCGTCCCACGCCGATGCGGCCTCCGAGACGCTCTTCATCCCAGTCGGGATAAAACCGGTTGAAGTAGAAACCGCTCGTCGACAGGCTGTAATCGGAATCGAGAAAATAGGGGTCGGTCCAACTGACCATGTAGCGGCTGACGACATTTCCGGGGACGGCTTCGAACCGGAACTGCTGCCCCCCGCCGCGCCATGCGGTGCCGTTGAACAAATCGCCGGGACCGAGAGGGGGCCTCAAGATATCGAAGTTGGTTTCTTCCAGGACGAACGAACCGACGACGCCGTTGTCGCTGTTGACGCCGACGCCGAACATCAGGCGTCCGGTTCGGGCTTCGGAGAGTTCGACGTCGAGATCGACCCAGCCGGGAGGTTCGGTTTCCGTAAAGAGCGGATTGCTGAACGGATCCCCTTGCGGGCTCGTGCCGTAGATCGGATTTTGCGGTTGCGGGATAGGCGATTCGGTCGTCTGCCCGCGGACGACCTCGTTCGCGGCGACGAGAAAATCGAGTTCTTTCGGCGGCTCGACTTTACTGATGTTGATGCGGGGCCCCAGGTCGCCTCCGCGTTCGAAGACTTGAAGACCTTCGAGACGGCGTTTATCGCGTCTGATCTTGTTACCGTCGGCCAGTTCACCCGGGCGCGATCGCATGGGGTTGATGGCGACGGTATCCTTGGTGTGCGGGAAGTCGCCGCGAATGTGAACGTTGATGGTGCGGATGCGGTAAGGCTTGTCCTCGTCGATTCGCAGTTCCATATCGACGAGACCCGGTTCCTCCTGAAACACGGGGACAGCCTGAACGCTGGCAAACAAGCGGCCCAGCTCGCCATATTGTTCGCGGATTTTCTCGATATCATGATTGAGGTGCCGGGCGTTGAAGAATTCCCCGTCGTGCAGTTTGAAGTCCTGTGTGAGTTTGTCTTCACCCAACACGCGGTTGCCGACGAGAGAGATCGAGCGGACGCGATAACGGTCTCCCTCTTCGATCTGATAGTTGAGCGTCACGCGGGATTTGTCATCGGAAAACTGCACGTCAGGCTCGATCCGGGCGTCGAAGAAACCCAGGCTGTTGTAGTATTCCTTTAATGCGGCGACATCGTTGGGAATCGTCGCGGGGTCGTATTGACCGCCGAGCGCCGCGATCTTTGTGCCAGGAACTCGCAACATCGCTGTGCTGGAAAGGACTTTGGTCTTGAGCAGGCTGTCGCTGAAGAAATCGTTACCGTCGAAGGAGATTTTGTTGACGATGACCTTGGGGCCTTCATCGATTTCGATGACGACTTCCCGATCGTCGGGGTGATCTCCCTTGAGCAATTTCACCTTGCGGAAGAAAAAGCCTTTTTCGCGGTAATGATTCTCGATCCGTCGGACGGATTGCAGGTTGGCGCTGATTTCGAAAGGGCTGCCCCCTTTGAGCCCGGTGAGAGCGAGCAATGTTTTCGTTTTGATCTTGTCGTTGCCGCGGATTTCGACGCGTTGCAGGACGGGACGTTCCTTCACGTGAAATCGCAGCACGAGTCCGGCGTCGGTTCGGTAAATACGAGGGACGACATTGATGAACCAGCGCGTGGCGTGCAGCGCTTCCACGTCATCCCTGATCTGCTGGTGCGTGACCGGTCGCCCGAGCGGCGTCTTGACGTACTTGAGCATGGCCGAATCGGGAATCGTGATGTTCCCATCGAATACGATCTCCACAAGCGGTTCACCGATCGACTCTTCGATTGAATTCGAGTTGTCGGCATCTTCGGGGAAGACAGCGGGAGGTTCGTCCGATGAATCTTCCTGACCGGAAATCGAAATCGAACTCAGGCCGATCCCCATCACAAATAGCAATGCGGCGGCGAGGAGCCTGAGAGTCAGTAGCACGAGACTCCGGCCGGGCCGATCTGAGAATCCGGGAGAGGTTCCGGTTTCGTCACCTCTCATTTCAATTGAGCCCGAGTGGATCAAACGAGCATCCCGATGCTGGCTGATGACAGGTCTTTAGAATGGGTGGATTCGCATTGGAGCGAAGAAACAAACTCGTGTTGGATGCGGAGGCGGCGCGGTACGCCAGAAATTGCAGTATCTCAAGATGTTATTGGGAGTTAAGGCGAATGATCAGGACGTGAGGGAGTGACACCGGCGTAGAAATACCGGAATTCTGCAATCGCGACAAGTTGAATTTGACGGGAATGAGCAGAGCGGATTCGGCGAGAGAAGTGGCAGAGAGCGTGAGGAAATCAGGCGTAACGACTTATAGCAGAATAGCTTATGTGCTCGATTGCTGAATCAGTGACTCGCCGAGTTTGTAAATTTGTAGCGTATCGAGCATCTGATTGTTCGAGTCGAACAATTTTTTTATTGCCGATCGGTGAATTTTCATCTTCAAGCCGCCGACGCCGACGGCTCCGTAGCAGATCACGCCGTCGCGATCCTTGGCCTTATCGGTGGACTTGATCCCCCCCAGTCCCGCAGGGGGTACGGCATTCAAATCGATGGCGACCTTCAATGCCAAGAGTTTCCGGAGACCGTCGGCGGTCAGCAACTCTGCACCGGCAGCGCCGCAGGCAATCACGATCTCAGCACCCTGGCAGTCTTCCAACGGAGGCCCAGAGGCGTTCCATTCCAGCGGCGAAACGCTGGAATCGGGAACCAGTTCGGTCAGCCGACTGCTCGCTTCATCCGCCTTGGCGAGAGAACGCGAAGCCAGAATGACCTTGGCACCTTCTTCGGCAAGGAGTTGTCCCACGCGGATTCCCACGGGACCGGTTCCTCCCAGAACGAGCGCCCGCCCGCCTCGCAACGTTACATGTTTGCGGGCAGACAGGACCGCCGCCGCTGCGGTGGTGTTCGATCCGTTCGAGTCCATCATCACCGAGACGCGCAGGGGACCGAGGAACGTGTTATCGATCTGGTTCCACAGACTTTCGCCCGCCGAGACGTTGCTCCCCCCGATGAAGATCGCCGTATGTTTCAACTCTTCAAGACCGCGGGTGAAGATCGCTCCGTAGACTGAAGCGACGACGTTTTCAGCATCGATCCCGCCGTAGCTGAAAATGTGATCGACGTCGGCATCGACGGCGACGACGCGGTCGAATACGCTCGGTGAAGGGTCGGTATCGAATTGGATCAATATCCGTTTGATGGTGGCGATCCTGCATTTTGAGGATGTTCGCTCGTCAGGACGATGACTCGATTGTTCCCGTGATTCAATCGAGAGCGATTGAATCACGGAATGGAACCGCGTGTCACCGAAAATATTTTCTGATGACACGCGATTCTAAAGGTCACATGCAGTGTATCCATCGATTCCAACCCATTACCCGGCGTAGAACGGATGGGTGGCGGTTCCCTTTTTCGCCAGCATTTCGGTGGCCGACGGTTCGTTCTTCATCGCGCGGGCGATGGAAAGTTTCGTCGCCTCGTAGTTGTACTGGAAGATCTTCTTGTCGTCGTTGGCTTCCCAGTGAATAAAGACGCCGCAGATGATGACCAGATTTTCGCATTGATCCTTGGGGATGACTCCCGATTCGACGCTGTCGGCAACTGCCTTCGCGACGGCATGCTGAGCCGGGCCAAACATCTGCACCGCTTGCTTGGCACCCTTGATGGTGACCTTGGTGATCATGACCGTCGCCGGTTTGACGGCCAGATTCGGCGTCAAGACGGCGAGCAGGTTGCTGTGGCCGGCTTTCTGATCGGCCAGGGCATTCGCAAAAGCGGTGCCGACGGGGCCGTTCTTGTCGCCGATGAGCAAATCGATGTGAGCGACTTCATTACCTTCGCCTGCCAACGCTTCGCCGATGTACATAGACATTCGTAGATCTCCTTCAAGATGTCGATTGTTAAAACACTCTGTGAATCAAATTGTTTCCTGATACACGTCGCCCCGGTTCACATTCATTCCGTCGCCGAGAGAATTGACAAGACGACCCGACCCTGAGCGGGATCATACACCGTGAAGTGAAATGACCGATTTCTGATGTGATATCAATTCAGCGGATGGATTTCCAGTTCGCCACCCGGAGTTTTCCTTTTCGGGCGAAATCCGCCGAACATCCGCGAGAGCGTCCGATATCTGTCATTCGCTCATAAACGGTCCCTTGATTCCCATTCGCCGCGACGAAGGTGGTCGCTCGTGAATCAATGTGATTGCGACAGGGTTTTCACTTCTTCAGGCTTCAATGCTCGTCCATATATCAGTACATCTTTCAGTTTGCCGTTCAGAAAATCGTGCGGACCGGAGCCGATGCGGAGCGGGGCATCATTGTTCAGATCGAATTCCTGCGGATCGAATTCGCGCGACTCGGCGACCTTCTCGCCATCAATGAACAACTGCAACCGTGATTTGTGATTCGTGTCTGTGGCACGCACGGCCACGAGATGTCGCCAGCCGGAGGGTAATTCGCGATCGTAGGTGACGTTGACTCCCGCTTCGAACGAACGGACGTGACCCGAGGGAAGCGTCCCGGAATAGAGTCGGCCTTTGTACACCGACATCGACCACGCCCGCCGATAAATCACATCCGGCGTGAAATCGACGCGGCCGACCGAATTCCAGCGATCGTCGCCGTCGTATCGATAAACCTCGGCCATCGGGAGCGTCCCTGCATACAGCTTGCCGTTGTACACGTTGGGCCCCATGACTTCTTCCGCGTTGCCGAGCCGGCCGGTGCTGACCCAGTTGTCGTCTCCTTCATAGCGGTAGACAGTTCCTTTCGGCCACGATCCGGCGAGCAGTTTTCCTTCGTGGATGACCAATCCATAGATCTGAGTGGCGTCTCCCAGAATTCCGGTGCGGCTCCAGCGCTCTCCGTCGAAGCGATACACGGCTCCTTCATCGTAACCGGTGGCATAGATCGCACCATTGTAGACGCACAGCGCTTCCGGTCTCATGCCGTCCGGCGAACCGAGAGACGTCCATTCGGTCCCCCCTTCGTAGCGAAACAATGCCGGTTGATAAAAGCCGGTGACGTAGAGTTTCCCGCGAAAGATCGCCATGCCATTAATCCCGTCGACCCCCAGCAACTGGCCGAGGTCGATCCATTTGCCATTTTCATAGCGGAATACTTTTCCTCCGATATGATGCGCGATCGTCGGTTCGAGTCCGGAATAATGCAACAGGACTCGCGAGACACCGACATAAAGATGGCCGTTGTAACTGGCCATCGATGTGACGCCGTTGCTTTTCCACGGCGCGCCGAGATCTTCCCATTTTCCATCGCCGTCGTAGCGATAAACGTGCCCGTGATCTTTGTTCGTCCAGCCTTCGACAGTTCCGACGTACAAATCGTCGTCGTGAACCGCCATCGAATGGACGAAGATCGAATTCCCCGGACGCCCTTCATCGCGCCATTCGGTTTCCTGCTTGCCATTATCGATGCCGAAGTGGAGTTGCCGGTAATTCGACTGGCTCCCAGTTACGCCGGCGTGATGCTTGATCGAGAGATTGAATCCGGTACGGGCTTCGGGATCGTATTTGTTGATCAGATCGCCGAGGGCATCGTCGAGTTCGGCTTCGGTATGCACCCACAGTGAGATCGAGAAATCATTCGTTCCCAAATCGAGCGAGGGACCGTCGGCGACGTCAAGTTTGCTTTCGCGACCGTCGAACTCGGCTCCCGCTTTTGAAAAGCGAATCGCGTGTCCCGTACCGTTGTTTTTTGCGCCGGAGGAATCACTTGCATCCTTAATGAGCGGCCAGTGGCCGAGGAGTCCCTCTTGAAGATTCTCTTGTGCCGATAGTTCGGAATTTGTCGATGACACCGCCGTGGTGACAAAAAGCAACAGGGCCAGTCGGCAGAAGGCTATTATCGATTCGATGGATTCACAATTCATACACATCTTGCCTGCTCCTTGCATCGATGAATTCAGCGTCGGAATACGTCTTGTGTCGAGTTCCTCACGCTGTCTAGTATTGATGAGACCGACTTAACGTCGATTTGTTCCCCTCGTTGTGTTCCCTTCGCTGACGTCGTCACGGAATTGGATGACGTTCCCACGATAGCCGTTACGACTCTGATTCGCAAATCACCAATTCGAATGGCGGACTCCGATCGACCATGAGTTCCATCAAATATCGTCCATAAATCGACGGGTTGCGAACCCTCGCGGTCATTCCCGTCATCCTCTATCACATGGGGTTCAACTGGATCCCAGGCGGATATATCGGCGTCGATGTATTCTTTGTCATTTCGGGATATCTCATCACGTCGATCATTGCGCACGATATCGATCAGGGAGAGTTTCGCTTCAAGCAATTCTGGTTTCGGCGCATCCGGCGCATTTTCCCCCCGCTCGTGGTGATGCTATTGGCGACGTCGCTGGCCGGAAGATATCTGCTATTCGGAAGTGAAATCAACGACCTCGGCATCCAGGGGGTCGCCGCGGGACTTTCCTTTGCCAACATCTGCCTCTGGCAAATGTCGGGCGATTACTGGGGGCCGCAGGCGGAAGATTCGCCGCTCTTACACACGTGGTCGTTGTCGGTGGAAGAGCAGTTTTATCTGCTGTATCCGTTTCTTATTGTCGGTCTGATGACGTACCTCCGCCGCTGGTCGTTGGCGT
>JBJXGP010000481.1:0-10549 GCA_046160425.1 Planctomycetaceae bacterium | reverse complement strand
ATGACGCTTGAGCCGCTCACGCCATTGTTCCGCAGCGACGTTTGAGCCGACACGATCGACCGCAGATCCATGCGTGCCTTCAATCGGCCCGCATCGACGCCGGGGGGAAGTTGAAACGTTTCGAGCTTGAGCGGTTGGGTCGCGTCGTCGTACATCTGAAAAGGATCGTGCGCGGCACCGAGCAAACCTGCGCCTTGACCGACTCCGACGATCACATTTTCCTTCACCGGCGAACAGACGGCGACGTAACTCATTCTGCCGAATTCGGCCGGCCGGTAATGTGAAACGACCGAGCCGACGGATGGCAAATCGTTGCGCGAAGGAGGGACCGACAATCCCGTGTTCGAGAAATTATCGGGGTCGTGGCCGGTCATCAGCATGTAAATGGCCGAGCCGTGGTTTGGCAGCCCTTTGGGTTTGACGCCGATCGAGCGAACGAGAGTGAACTTATCCGCCTGTCGCGCGAGTTTGGGAAGGACTTCTCCCAGAAACATGCCCGGTGCCGCCGTGGCGATCGGCTGAAACTCGCCGCGAATCTCCGCCGGAGCTTTGGGCTTGGGATCCCAGAGATCGATGTGGCTTGGAGAACCTTGCAGGTACACGACGATTACCGACTCGGCGGCACCGAAACTCGACTGCTGTGGAACGACCGGGTTAGCTTTGAGGTTTTTGAGCCGCAGCATGTCCGCGAGGCTGATGCCGAACAGGGAAAGTCCGCCGACGGTGAGAAACTCGCGTCGGGCACTGCGATCGCAAAGTCGTCCGGCTGGTCCCAATAAATTCCACACGATGGCAGACTCCACAAAGTGAGATCCGACCTGGAACATCACGTAACCGATTTGAGTTACGATTTCGCCATTTTCGCTCAGTCTGTCGCCGCTGGCAAGTTGTAATTGGCGAGTTGGGCCGTATTTCTGGAATCACGTCGATTGAGGGCGACCGCTAACTGGGATCAGGGACCGTGACGCGGAGCAACGAGACATGTCCTCCCACGGACTTATTTATCCACATGATTTCGCCACATGCTGCAGGAATGAGGACGGTTTCACCACGCTCAAAATGACGAACATAACCAGATTGAGGTCGGCGGAGTTCCGCTTCGCCTGCAAGGACCATCCAGACTTGAAAGCCGCGTGTCGGCGCGAGTGAGAGTTGCCGATCGACTTGAAGCGAGGTCATCTCGAAGTATTCGCACTGGACCAGCGAAGTTCCTCGACTGCCCGACGACATCTCCGGCAATGGTTTCCCCTGCACCGGCTGAACCGGGCCGCGAGACCAGTCGATCGACTGCAATCCTGCTTCCTTATGGAGCTGGCGGGGTTTTCCATCTGTTCCGAGACGGTTCCAATCGAACAGGCGAAACGTGGCATCGCTCGTTTGTTGGACTTCAGCGAACAGAACTCCCCCGCCGACGGCATGGACCGTCCCCGCAGGAAGAAAAATGCAATCGCCCGGTTGCGGATGAAACGAGTGCAGACACTCGGCGACGGTTCCGTCATCCATTCGCCGTGAAAAGAGTTCGCGATCGACTCCCGGTTTCAAACCGGCGAATACCCGGCCGGTTGGTTCGGCGTCGAGGATGATCCAGGCTTCCGTTTTTCCGGATTCGTTACCGATCAGCGAGCGCGCGAGGTCATCGGTCGGATGGACCTGAACCGACAACAGTTCTTTGGCCTCAAGATATTTGAACAGCAGCGGAAAACGGTCTGATGACGGAGCAAGTTCACCGCAAATCTGTTGTGGCATGCCCATCCACAATTCGTTGAGCGATTTGCCCGCGAACTCACCCTCGCAGACGGTGCTGACATGCAATGGGTGACTGCTGATTTCCCACGACTCACCATAGGTCGCATGATCGGGGAGCCGCTTGTGAAGTTCGGCGAGTCGACGACCGCCCCAGACCTGAGGTCTCAAATACGGTTCGAAAATCAACGGATCCATGAAAGCATACCGGATTAAAAAATGCGATGTCAAATCATACGTGCGCGATTCGATTTGATCATAAGGTGGAGCCGGTACGAAGTCTATCGTCGCCGGTCGGCCGTTGTTGAATGTCCGTGACGGTACAGTTCGGTCAGCATTTGCTGCCAGAGAATGATTTCGTCCCAGGTTTGCTTTTCACAGGCGACGTCAACATTCGAACCTTCCAGATGACCTTGCAATAACTCTCCACGCTGGCCTGTACCGGGAGCGCCTTTGATCGCCTTTCCCGAAGTGGTGGAGGGAACAAAGAGCGACTGACTATAAAACGATAACGCACTTTCATCGAGAAACGTGAACAGAGAAACCGAGCCGAGCCGGATCGTTGGTGCGGGATCATCATTGACGGTTTTGGCCTCGGCTACAATTCCGGTCAAAAGGCCGTCCGGGGAGATGGCGATCTGCCAGACCGACTCAGGGATAGAAACTGATGGAACGATTGGATATTTCTCGCCGGCAATCTCAATGGCGAGGTGTCGAGATTCCGTTATCCCCCATTGACCGTTTCGCGTATAGCATTCGCGGTCCTTCGCGGCGACGCAAAACCAGCCGGGGCCTTTGATCGCCACATCGAGCAATCGCCCTGTTTCGATAAGGGGGCCCGAATTCATATCCCTGCGCCAACGGAGAGCCTGGCGGTCGCCGGGATCGTCATTGATGTATCGCGGGGAATGCAGAGGCGATTCACTTTGCAAGGGTGTCGTTGAAAATGGAAGTGGAGCCAGCGGAAGAGATTCGCCATATAAAGGAACGACACGCTTGTAAGCGGTCGTTTGAGCGTGCAGTAAATTCTGGAGTGTGATGGTCTGCGCCTGCCGCAAGATCGTCATCGAAACACTGGCGAATTCCGGTAACGGGATATTTTCAGGAATGATTGACGTCACCGGTGTGCGGTAGTCATTCGAAGAATCGATCGCGGGACGGGGACTCTTTAAGGGTCCTTGACGGGGGGAAACGATCGAATGATTTTCGCGTAGTCGCAACAGCTCTCGCGCGAATTCCGCCGGGATCCCCTTGAGTTGTTCGCCCCAGATCTCCCGCTCTTCGTCCGTTGCATCAGGCCATTCTTCATCGAACAATTGATCGAGTTCGGTGGAGATGATGCGTTTGGCCTCCAGCGGAAGGGCATCCGCCGGTTTGCCAATTTCCGCGGGAATACCAGAATCGCTCTCTAACGACTTGCGCGGCGCGGACTTCGTCTGAGAGGGGGGTTTTCCGCCGGCTGGTTCATCCGATTCGGAAAATGCGATCACGAACGGTGACTCGCTTATTGAACCCGGTTCTCTCTGAGAATCGATCGGGTGCATATCTGTGGCATGAAAGAGTGCCGGTTCGAAACCATCCGCAGGAACGGGGTTGGATGCAAAATGATGAAGTGTTGACGCCTGAGGAGCTTGAAGCGGGTTGGGTTCAGGATGCCACATTCTGGAAACAGCGAGAAGCCTTCCCGATGATGGTTCTTCGGATCCATAATCGCTGAGAATTAAACCCCAATCCCAGCGATGGCCGGCCATCAACAGCAGAAACAGACATGATGCGATGCCGACTTGCGTGAGCGTCTGCCGAAAATGCATTTCCGCCTCCGTGCGGTGATGGGTGGTCCTCCGATGAAACTTCGAAGAACGTTATCGGAAAACGGTTTACGAGGCAAGATCAGCCCTCGCCATCGGGGGCCGTCGCGGCTCGATGTGCCGCTTCCTGCTCGGCAAGGCGGGCATCGTAGAGTTCCTTTTGCGCGATCATTCTGCGTCCCCAAACGACGTAGTGCAGCAAGATGAACAGCGCAAAAATGAACGGGATGAAGATCATCTTGACCATGCCGGGCATAATCATCACCATGATCGACAACAAGCCGAGTCCGATGGCGATCATCCCGATCAGCGCCAAAAACGTGGCCAGATTTCGACCGGCGGATGAATCGTGAGAATCGGCCATCGGGATGCATTCCAAGTAGTTCAAATACCGACTGATTGATCTTCGAGCAGTTGCTTAAGTTTTCGATATCGCAACTCAAAGCCTTCATCCAGCGAGTCGAGAATCCGGGTTTCGGTCACCAGGAAACCCAATAACCCCCCCGGCGGAAGGAATTCGATGACATCGAAAATCTCGACTTGATTGTCTCCAAGGATTTCGAAACGATGTTCGTGAACCCACGACTTGAGTGGCCCTTTAAGCTGCCTCTCAACGAAAAGCAAAGGTCGTTCGAGATGGGTGATTTCGTGGATGAGTTCCTGAACTTGCCCGAAACTCTGAATTTTGAACTCCAACTTGGCTCCCAGAACGATCTCCTCCGGCGCCGAGACGAAACAGAGTCCCATGTCGGGAGGGCTGATTAACGCGATGTTCGCCGGTTTCGCGAGAAAATCAAAGGCCTGTGCCGCTGGACAATTCAATTTCACCGACGATTGAAAAATGGCCATAACTGATTTGCCCGCTGACCTGTTACCACAGGGTCCAGAACACGATATACTAACACGTCGCTCAACGCCTATGCTAACGTCTGACGCGGTGCCGGAAAAGCGGAGTTGTCGAGGAAATCGTGAAAGCTCCCGGCTTGCCGGCGTTTTCACTGAACATTTCAATCATACGGTGGCTTGGTATCCGATGATTGCAGTCTGGTGTCGTGAGATGATTTTTCCCGTCGATCTCCTGAAACGATGTTGGATTCTCGCCGGGCCAACGGCGAGCGGAAAATCGAGTCTGGGACTGAATCTCGCGGATGAAGTCGGCGCTGAGATCGTGGCCCTGGACTCGATGACGCTGTATCGCGGAATGGATATCGGCACTGCAAAACCCGCTCTTGCAGATCGCGTGCTTGTCCCTCACCACGTGCTCGATATCATCGATCCGTCCGAAGAATTCAGCGTCGTCGATTATCTGCACGCCGCCCAAGTCGCTTGCGAAGACATCGTTTCACGCGGCAGGATTCCTCTGTTCGTCGGCGGTACGGGTTTATATCTGAAGTCGCTGCTTCGTGGAGTTTTTCCGGGGCCGGCCGCCGATTGGACGATCCGTGAGCGCTGGCAGAAGTTCCTCCAACTCGAAGGGGAAGAGTCGTTGCGGAATCGACTTCGCGACGTCGATCCGCTCACGGCGAACCGACTCAATCGTGCGGATACCCGGCGGATTATTCGAGCGTTGGAGATTTACGAACTGACGGGTGTCCCCATGTCGTCGCAGCAGCAACAGCTCGCGCTTCCTGTCGAACTGCGCCCACGACATGTGTTCTGGATTTCCCCTCCTCGCGATTGGTTGCATCGCCGCATTGAGACGCGCATCGTGCAGATGATCTCGGAGGGCTGGCTGGATGAGGCCCGGCGATTATTGTCGCGCGAAAGGCCGCTCAGCCGGACGGCCCGACAGGCTCTCGGTTATCAGGAATTGTTCGATCATCTGGAAGGTCGCCTGACGTTCGAGGGAACCGTGCAACAGATCACCGTCAGGACACGGCAATTCGCCAAACGACAACATACGTGGTATCGCCATCTGGAAGAGTGCCGTCCGCTGGAAATTACGGGAGAAGAGTCATCCGACGAACTCGTGCGGCGAATTCTTGAGGACGATCAGGGTGTGTCGTTGCTCGGCAAATGACATTCGAATTCAATTCAATTCCATCGCTTCTTCCCAATGCTCGAACAGCCCTTGCAATTCCAGTTGTGCCTGTTCGTAAGTCGCCGTGATTTCGCGGAGCCGTTGGGGATCCTTGTGATAGTTGGGGTTGGCGAGATCGTCTTCGCACTGCGCGATCAACGCTTCGTGGCGGGCGATATCGTCTTCGATATCGTGAATTTTGCGATAGGAATACTTCCGCTTTCGTTTGCCTTCGTTCGCGGAGGAGCCGACAGCGGCACTTCGCCCTTCGGTCGTTTGGCGATTGTTCGCGGTCGTTGAAACTTGTGCCGCACCGGCAAGTTCCAGCTTCTGATTGTTCACAAAACCCACGTATGCCGAGTAATTTCCCTCGAAGTAGCGCAGGCGGCCAGGCTCGAAAACGAGCACCCGCTGAGCCACGCGGTCGAGAAAATAGCGGTCGTGGCTGACGAACAGCAGAGTCCCGTCGAATGTTTGCAAGGCATGCTCCAATGCATCTCGCGCCCACAAGTCGAGATGGTTGGTCGGTTCATCGAGGACCAGCAGGTTGGATTTCATGGCGGCCACTTTCGCCAAAGCCACCTTGCAGCGTTCGCCGCCGCTCATCTGGCCGACTGGTTGGAGCGCGAGGTCTCCTCGGATTCCGAATTTCGCGAGCAGATCCCGCAAGTGAGCGGGGAGAATGTCAGGCTGATCGGGGGGGCGAATCGCTTCGATGGCATTCAAGTCGCTGGAAACGCTGAGCAACTGCTGATCGAAGTAAGAAATTTTGACGTTGGTTCCCAGGCGAACCCGCCCCGATTTCGGAGGCAGGACTCCGATCAGCGTCTTGACCAGCGTTGTCTTGCCGCAGCCGTTGGGGCCGAGGATGCCGATCCGCTCACCCCGTTCGATCAGCAGAGAAAAATCCTTGACCAGCGGGCGATCGAATCCCTGCGTGAGATGCTGGGCGTCGATCGTCCAGTCGCCGCTGCGGGTCGCCGGGGGAAACCCCATCGGATAAGTCACGATGTCTCGGGGGAGTTCGACCAGATCGAGCCGCGCGAGTTTTTTCTCGCGATCGGCGGCTTGCGTATGCTTAAGCCCGTAATGATTTCGGCGGATGAAGTCTTCCGTCTTCTCGATGAACTCCTGCTGGCGTTCGTAGGTGCGACGCAGCAAAGCGTTGCGCTCCTCCCGCTGCTCCCAGTAGGCGGTGAAGTTCCCTTTGTAGTCGGCGATGCGGCCGGCATACAATTCCAGCGTGCGGGTGGTCACGCGGTCGAGAAAATAACGATCGTGACTGACGAGGATCATCGCCTGCTGACTGCGACAGAGAAACTCTTCGAGCCACTGCGTGGCATCGATGTCGAGATGATTGGTCGGTTCATCGAGCAGCATGACTTCGGGCGATTGCAACAGCAGTTTGGCCAATAATGCCCGGTTCTGCTGCCCGCCGCTGAACGTCGTCATCGGGCGCGAATAATCGTCCTCGTGGAAGCCCAACCCCTCCAGGACTTCGTCGACGCGGTGATCGATATGAAAGGCGTCGCGACGCTGGAGTTCTTCATGCAGTTGATCGTACCTTCGCTGACAGCGCACTTGTTCGAGAGCGTCGGTGACCTGCGACAGGCGATGCGTCAAATCGAGCATCTCTCGCTGCAACTGGTAGAGCGTTTCGAGTCCCGATCGAGCGACGCTTACAAGCGTATGTTCGGGGCCGAAGTCGGTCGATTGTTCGAGGATGCCGACTTTGGCTTGCGGATGGAGTTCCACGGAACCCGAATCGGGATCGTCCAGCCCGGCGAGAATCCGCAATAAGGTCGTCTTGCCCGTCCCATTCGGCCCGACAAAACCGACGCGTTCCCCCGGCCTGATTTCGAAAGAGATATCTCGAAGAATCGGCTCGGCATCGAATTGGCGGGTAATGTCTCGGGCAGATAGCAGAATCATGGATTATTTGCCGGCAAAACCGGTTGCTTATTAATTCATTGCAAGAGTCGCCGTATTTCGTTTATCCGGTGAAAAGCGATCGCGTCATGGAACGACGAAACTCATCGCATCGCACTTCAACGAGTTGACGGGGGATTATAGGAGATCTCACCGTGAGATTCAAAAGCAGATCGTGAAGTCGCCGATTGCACGTTCTGTAGTCCCAAAATATTCATGGGGAAGGAAGCAAATCGTCGATTGGCATGGTATCGGGACATATTGCAATTGCAATAACATCCGTGACCAGTGAAAATAGAGCGACAGTGAATCGCCAGTGACGGATGCGAATCGAATCCATTCTCGCTGCATTCCTATTGTCGTGACGGCAAGATCGAATTTCATCGTGGCGCGTGCGATATGCAGGATTTGACAATTATCATCGGCAACGGACGGCGTTCCGCGACGTCTTCTGCATCGATGATTTCGGTCGGATTGTTCGCGTTGATGAACGCCCTGGTTGCGACGAATGGAAATGCCGACGAGATTCCCATGGATGACGCCGTCGAGGCACAGCGGCCCTTTCTCTGCGGGCGATCGGTTGGCAATGAAATCCCCAGTTTCTACGTCCGAGCCGTGACAGGGCCGCTGATGAATCGATCGGTCTGTTATGTCTGCCGCAACGGCCAGCGGCCGGTCGTGATGGTGTTGATGCGAAAGCTCAATCCCTCTGCGCGCGACTTGCTCGTCGAAATCGACGCGATCATCAATCAATCGCGAGCGAGGGGGCTTCGCTCTTTCGGAGTGCTGATCAGCGAAGAACCGATGAAGGATGTATCGCAAGTGCAGACGTTTGCCTTCGACGGCAAGATCGAAATGCCGTTGACGGTGGGGGCACCGATGGTCGCCATGCCGAGTTGCCAGAACATGCATCCCGACGCGGAGGTGACCGTTGTCCTTTATCGGGATCGCAAAGTCGTCGCGAACTATGAATTTCTCGCGGAGACTCTGGATCGCAAGTCAATCGAACGGATGTCGATCGCGATTCGCCGATTCTCCGTCGAATAACACTTCGATCAAACCGCTGAAATCGTTGTCGGATCGATGGATTCCCCCGACGGCGGAGCTTTCAGTGACCAGACCATCACGATCCCCGCCGCCATCAGCGCGGTTCCCGTCCAGTAAGGGGATGTCACGCTTCGAGAAAAGAGGACCATCCCGACGGATGGTCCCGCGATTCTCGCCAATGCCGACATGCTTTGTCCCACACCCAGAATCCCACCCTGCTCGGTATCGAGACTTTGCCGCGAAAGCAACGATTGCAGCGAAGGCGTGAGCGCCGAGAAACCGACGACGGCGATTGGAACAATTGCATATAACAACTTGAGCGATCGCTGATCGGCGGTGATGGCGATGAGCATCAGGCCGATCATCATCAGAGTCGTCCCAATGATCGCCATGCGATTTTCGCCCCAGATAGGCAACAATCGACGGACAAGCATCCCTTGGCTCAACGTGAGAATAAAACCGACATAGGCGAAGACGAAGAAATTGTGACGTGCTCCCAGTCCCATATGCTGAGTCAGCAGCGAGAGCGTCACTTCGAATTGTGCGAAGGCGAACGTGGTCAGGAAGATCGTCACCAGCAGCATCCCCACATTACGTCGCGCCAGCGCGACCTTCATACTGCGAAGGTCAAGCCAATGATGCCCTGACGGCCGGGAATCGACGCGAAGTGATTCGGGGAGTTTCAGAAGGGCGTACAGAAATGCAAGGCCCGATAATGCTGCGGCGACGTAACCGGGACCGGCGCTTGGCGCTCCCCCCTGCTCTTCCGTCACGAAGAAAGCGCCGATTAATGGGCCGAACGTGAACCCGACCCCGAACGCCGCTCCGATCATCGCCATTCCTCGGCCGCGATTTGCCGAATCGGTCACATCAGCGATGTAAGCTTGCGCCGTCGGGATCGTTGCACCGGCGATTCCGGCACCGATGCGCGTGATGAACAACCACGTCAAGGCGTTGGCTCCCAGGACTGTCTCATCGGGTGCCATGCCGGTCGCCCAGCCGAATAAGGCGTAACTCAATGTCGAACCGGCGAGTCCCATGAGCAGAATCGGCCGACGGCCGACGCGATCCGAAATTCTTCCCCACAACGGGGCAAAGAGGAACTGCATCGCCGAGAACGACGACATCAGCAATCCCAGCGTCAAACCTTCGGCGTTGAAATATTTGGCGTAACGGGGAAGCAGCGGCAGGACGATGCCGAATCCCAATAGATCGATCATGACGGTGAGAAACACGATCACCAGGCCCGAGCGATGAGACGATGCGGCCATTGTAAGCTTTCAGCTATATTATCGGCGGATTTGTATCAGAAAACAGTGGCGGTAGGATTGAAGAACCGCATGCGAAGCCAACGATCGATTACGGTTTCATATAAAGCCAGATCAACCAGCTCAATATCGGAAAGACGACGAATATGAGCAGAAATGTCGTCCAGTTTGCTCGCGATTGATCGGGCCAGCGTCCCATAATGACCAGTGCTACTCCGTTCTGACTCGCTGCCTCAGTGATGTCAGTTCATATCTGAGGTCGCGGTTCAGGCGACGACTTGGGGATCGTTTTCAGGGACGGCCGGGTTTTCGGGATCGAACCATTCCTCCTTGAACACGATCCGCTTTTTGTATTTCATCGCCAGGTTCGACGTCAGCGCCATGATCGCGTCTCCCATAGCGACGGTCCCGTTGCAACGCAGTCCCCCATCGGTCGGCGAACCGAAGTTATTCGTCCGGATGCAATGGCAGAAATGCTCCATCTCTTCCGTATAACCGCGACTGACTTTCGCACCGACCGCTCCTGCGGCGATACCGGCTTGTGCCGACGGCGCGAGACTGGCGCTTGCTTCGAGGACTGGTCCGCCGTCATTCCCCTGGATGAGATATAAACGTTGTTCCAGACCTCCCGTGGAATTCGGGCTTGCCTCTTTATACAGCATCGCTTCCTGTTCCTGCAGGACCATCAGCGTTCCCCGGCTGCCGAAGACGGTTTCGCCATACGGCTCCATGCG
>JBJXGP010000480.1:0-3528 GCA_046160425.1 Planctomycetaceae bacterium | reverse complement strand
CCGACAAGGCCCTGTTCGAATTCTTTGAAAAACGCCTGAAATAAATCGCCGTCGTTGCTTGGCACTGCAAACCTTTTACGATTTACTTTTGCATCGAAACGGTGTTGTCTTCGATGAATTGATCGCTTTCGACATTGCGTTTCTCCTCAAGTCTTAATGCCTTTTCGCGGAACGCGCTGGTTTCATCTGGGCGTCTCGCGTATAAACGTTTCCACCTTTTCGCCAAGCCAACAGACCATCGCAATCATCCCATCGACCTCCATTCACCCGCCATCCTTCGTGCGCCGCAACGTCGATGCACTAACCCCAATCTCTTTAGATATTTCAGTCCAAGTCATGCCTCGCCGACTACGCTCTTCATCAAGTGCCTGGTGCAAGGCCTTTGCATCGAATCGTTTCATGATTCTGCGACAGTTCGTGTTTTCCTGTTGTTGAATACGGATTTCAGGCTGGTAGTATAGCCGATTTTGACTTGACTTTTGTCAATCGTAGTTTTGCGACACCCACAAGTCGTAATCGCACCCAGGATTTGACAGCCGAATATGGGAGTCATGCAGCTTCATAAACGGGGTGACTCGCAAGTCTCAGTTTGACTTGGAAGAGTATAATCCTGCGCCGTTCCAAGCTAGCTTGTTGAAGGCTAGCTTGTTGAAGGTTAGCTTGTTGAAGCGTTGGAGTCTAAAGTGGAGCTTGGACTCACTACGGGCTCAACCCCCATTGGAATTATTGGACTAAGAGACACGATACAAAAATGCCAAACACGCGTTGTCTGACGGTTTATTGCTTCTTATTACTCGTTGCTACTTTAATCTGCGCTGCTGACGAGCCACCCCGCATCTTTGACCGCGAAGTTGCCGCTCAGCCATTCGACAAAAAACCGTTTCACCAGATCGCCATTCCCGACTGGCTCGAGGACACGCTCGGTTGCGGCTACACGCTTTCAGTCATGAGCTCCGACCAGCGGAGAGCGGCAGCCTCACATGGCGTGACGATCAGCGAGATGAATTTCGTCGATCCTTTTTATGCGTACTACGATAGCAAACTTCTAAAACGCCGCAGTCCGCACGTACCGCCGGATCGATTGATTAAAGACATCGAAGAGTATAAGAAGCTTGGCGTTCGTATCCTCGGTGTCTATCCGCCATGCCTGCAAGGCGAAGTGTATGAAACGCGTCCCAAGTGGCGGCGGATCGCGACCAACACCACGCAAATTCCGACGATTGACTTGGAAAAATTTCCGCACGGGGGCATGCTGTGTTTGCTCGGCCCGTATGGCGATTTCTTCATTGATGTCCTCGCCGAGATTCTCAATAGGTTTCCGGATGTCGACGCTTTCAGTTTCGACGGACTGCATTACGGCGGCGTCTGTTACTGCAACGAATGTCGAAAGAATTATCATGCCGACACGGGCGAAGAAATTCCGAATGCCGATCTCAACGATGCCGCCTTCCGGAAGTATCAGCACTGGGCCGACCGGCGGATGGAAGATCTGGTCCGGCGAATGCAAGTTCGGCTGAAAACGATCAAACCTGATGTGGCGCTCGTCACTTGGACAACGAACGGCGGCCGGTTCGGGCATTTTCTAAGCATCCCCCGTAACATGCCCGCCCGCATGAATCTGCTGTTCGACGCGCCGGACCAGGAGTTCTGGCTCGATGAAACGAACCGCGGCACGACGATCGTCCCGGCTTTCGCCAACGCTTACATTTGGTCCTGCACCAATCACCGTGTGGCGTTCAGCGAACCGTACATCCTCAGCCACGGTAATCCCTACGGCAAAGACAGCTTTCCACCGTCGGAGATTCTGCGCCGGATGTTGCTCGCGGCGACTTACGGAGCGACGCCGAGCATCGCCGTAATTCAGCCAGAACACTTGCAGCAGCATTTGTTTGACAACATGGATGAATTGCAGCGACGTAAGGAATGGCTCATCCGCAAAGAGCCTGAACGTTGGGCAGCGATTGTGATGAGTGACAATACAAAGAACTTCTACGGCCGCAGTTCAGGCTTGGTCGAGGATCGCTATCTAGCGAACGTCTTTGGGACGTTCCGCGCCTGCGTAGAGGAACACCTGCCGGTCACGGTCATCAACGACTGGAACCTGACCGACGAAGACCTGTCAAAATACCGAGTGCTGATCCTCCCGAACACGGCTTGCCTTGACGATCGGCAGGTCGCGGCCGTAAAGAAATTCGTTTCCGGCGGCGGCGGGCTCGTCGCCAGTCTGGATACGTCGCTGTTCGACGAGTTCGGCAACCCGCGTGACAACTTTGCGCTCGCTGACGTCTTCGGCGTCGATTACCGCGGACTGCTGACGGCGACCGTCGCACCAAACGAGGAACTTGACGTCAACTTCGCCAAGTCCATCGGCCCCGATTACTGGGAGAAGCGGAAAAACGTCTTCGATTTCCGGCAGGATGTAACATCGTTTCTGAATCAGGGGAAGATGCGGACGTATGTGAACGACCAACTTGTGACGTTCAAAGGCCCGGCGGTGAAAGTCCGCGCAGATCAGATCGAGCGCATTCTGGGCTGGATTCGTTTCAAGGCGGCTCCCGAAGTGGTCGATTATCCGGCGGTCGTGACGCACAAGTACGGCGCGGGTTCGGTCGTATATTTCGCAGCCGGATTGGACGCGGGGTACTACTCGTATGCGTATCCCTATCAGCGGCTGGAGATCAAGCACGCGATCGAATGGGCAGCGAACGAAAAACCGCCAGTGCGGGTTACGGCTCCAATGTGCGTTCACAGCACGGTCATGCGTCAGACGAAGGATTCAGGAACGCGGCTCGTCGTGCATTTGTTCAACGACCTGAACACCACGGCTCACCACGCCTTGCCCCAGGACGACGTGCCGCTTCGAGAAGAAACCGTGCCGATCCATGACATCAGTGTGGAGTTTCTTTCTAGCTACCGTATCGCCAAAGTGACGCAGCAACCCGACGGTCACGAACTTCCGATGGTGCCGACCGAAACGGGCGTCCGCGTAGTCGTGCCTCGGCTCGAAGTCCACACCATGGTAGTCGCAGAATTGAAGCCATGATGGCGCAAGCGGTGGCGTGGGACATTCGTTTCCAATCGTGATGCTCAACCACTTCCACAAGCCTGGTTTTGGGGATCGCTGGGAGCGATTCTAAGCAGCACCTTCGTGATGGTCCTATCGATTTTGCATCGCTTTCGCAAGCCGACACAGTTCAATGACTGAAAGCGCCTTGAATTCATGGCGTTCGCATTGGCAATGTAGCGGTATCCGTCAAGCATTTCGTCGACCCGATTCCGAAAGCCTTGGCGGCTTCCGCTACCGAAAATGCAATTCATTTAAAGGCGAGAGCATCCGATCGCTGCGAAAGCGGAATCGGTATCTGGGTCAGAGCGTGAAGTGCCTTCGGAGTTCTGCAGAGGTTGTTTGACCGTTGGCATAGGCTTCGTTCGCCTGTTCTAAAAGCGTTACCATACCCGCAGATCTTGCGATCGATTCTAACTGCTTTGAATTGGAGTCGTTCATTAGAGCCCGCGCGAGATCCATTT
>JBJXGP010000479.1:0-2808 GCA_046160425.1 Planctomycetaceae bacterium | reverse complement strand
TAGTCCCGATACTCATAAGAACCGTTCGCTGGGTTGTCGCTTTCGTAACCGTAGGTGTCGGTGTAACGAACCGCGTCCATCCAGTGCCGTGCAAACTGCTCACCGAAGTGTGGCGATGCCAGCAATTCATTCACAAGACTTTCGCAGGCCGAATCTGAATTGTTTTGCCAGCGTTGCAAAAAAAGTTCCCGTAGTTGCGGCGACGGCGGCAGCCCGGTCAGCACGAATGACAACCGGCGAAGCAACACTTCGGGCTCGGCGGGCGGGGCGGGTGCCAGACCCGCAGTATCCAGGGCCGCGTACAGGAAGCGGTCAACCGGTTCGTTTGACCAGCTTACATCTCGCACCGTTGGAGGCTGAGTCTCGCGAAGGGGTTTTAAGCTCCACCAATCCAGTCGCGTCTGGAAGGTGGATGACCATTCGTCATCGCTCGGCGTGACGATGACGTCGGAAGTCGACCACGGCGATCCGATGGCGATCCACTTCTTGAGCCGACTGATCTCCTCTGCGGCCAGTTTGCCGTCGGGGGGCATCTTCAGCTCTTCCTGATATTCAATCGCCTTGACGAGCAGACTCTCCTCGGGATTTCCCGGCACAATGGCGGGACCGGTGTCGCCCCCTTTGAGGACCAAGTCGCGCCGTGTCAAACGGAGTCCCCCGCTCTGCTTCTCTTCGCCGTGGCATTTGTAGCACTTGTCGATCAGGATCGGCCGCACATCCTTCTCGAAGAACTCAACGGCTTTGGCATTCTCGGAATCGACTGGATCGACGCAATACCCGACACGTGGGGACAGCACGATCGATAAGACGACGAACAGTTGGAAAGTCCGCATACTCAGCCACCTAATCGCCCCGCAACTCGGTCATTTTTGCATCCCGTAAACGCATCAGTACTGCCTGACCAACATTTCCCGGATGGACCGAGACTGAAACCAACTCGGTCGCGAAACGGACTGCATCTTAGCAGCGCGCCCCACCCCAGCAACAAGCAATTGGTGAGTCCATTGCCATTCTTGCGGCATCTTTCCGGCGCGAGTGGTTTCTTTGGTAACCGTTCACAGGCAAAGAGAGGGGGGGGACAGGCACATTCTTCCGGGACAATCTTGATCGGGGCGCATGCGGCTACCCGCGTCCCATATGTCTTCAGCGGGAAAATGAGCCAATCCCCGGCCCGTCAACGGTTACGTCGTATATTTCCTTACGAAAGACGGCTCGCTGGCGTTCGAGGTATTCCTCTTTTGTCATCCCCGGTGCGAACTTCGATAATACGTCGCGGGCCTGCCGGGCATCGTCGTGCAACAGATCGATCGCCAGCATGGCGAGCGACTTGGCCGGAAGTACATAACCCGCATTGTGATCGGCGATACACCAGTCAATCTGATGATGCGAGCCTTGTGCGCCCGTCATCATGGGATGTAACACGGGCATGAGCTGGCTGAGATCGCCGGCGTCAGTCGAACCTCCGCAATGCGCATAGTCACGATATCCATCTTCGCCGAAGAGTACCTTCACATTCTCACGGAACAGCCGGGCAAGTTGCGGATCGTTCCGCAGCGGCAAATTGCCTGGAACCGTTTCGATTTCCACGCGGCAACCCAGCGCCATCGCGGCACCGCGCAGCGCTCGATCGACTTTCATAGCGGCATCGAGCATCGCTTCCGGGGTTTTTGCGCGAACGTATGTCTCGAGGCAAACCTCCGAAGGAACGACATTCACGAGGTCACCTCCCCTGGTGATAATCGGATGCACTCGCACGCAATCTTCATCGCGAAACGTTTCCCGCTGCGCGTTGATCGCGCTCAAGGCCAACTGGGCGGCGTTGAGTGCGTTGATGCCTCGTTCGGGATACGCACCGGCGTGCGATGCCTTCCCCAGAAAGCGAATGTTCTTCGCCAGGAATCCGTTGGAAGACGGAAAGAGTCCAGCGCTTCCCTCATGAACGTCAGGGCCTGTCGAGTGAATCATGATTGCCATGTCGATGTCATCGAACAAGCCGAGTTTTATCAATTCCTGCTTGCCGGTCAGGAACGTCGTCTGTCCCTGTCTGACCAGGCCGACACGGTAATCGATCTCCACGTATTCTTCGGCAGGGACCGCCATGAACACGATGTTACCGGCAAGCTGATTGGCTACGCCCGACTGCGACAGACCGATCGCGGCCCCCAGCATACCGGCAATTTGCGCGTTGTGACCACAGGCATGCGCCGCGCCGGTTTTCGGGGAAGCCCGCGGATGATCGGGGACTAATAATGCATCAAGTTCCCCCATCAGCGCGACGGTCGGCCCCGGTTTGGCACCGCGGAGGACCGCTTTGACACCTGTCAAAGCGAGACCAGCATCGTATGGCAAACCGAGTTGCCCGAAAACTTCTTTAACGCGATCGGCGGTCTGCCGCTCCTTGAAGCCAAGTTCGGGGGCATCCATGATCGCTTCGCCGATCCCGATGATTTCATCGCGACGCGCCTCGATCGTCTCACACACTTGTCGCTTGAGTGGATCAGCGATGTTCATCGTTACATTCCTCAAATTGGAGTCTCACCGAAAGCAGATTCTTGATGGCCAACAGAGTCCCGGCGAGAGGCCCATTCGTTTTGGCTAAATCTAATACGAATCATCACTGTACGAAACGGCAAGAAATTTAGTAACCGTTCACGGGCGGGGGACTGGCTCGTTTTCCCGCTGAGAACAAATGGGACGGGGGTAGCTGCATGCGCCCCGATCCAGATTGCTGCGGGAAAATATGCCTGTCCTCCTTGCTTTCGGTCATTCGCGGAACGCGAACGCATACAACTCCGCGTTCTTTATTCG
>JBJXGP010000478.1:0-8942 GCA_046160425.1 Planctomycetaceae bacterium | reverse complement strand
CGCGACGCGGAGGGTCTCCGCAGCGGAGCGCGTCCGGCGTGATCGCCTTAAGCCAGCACGTTGAATCCGCCCCCCGACATCCCGCACATGCCGTTGGCGCCGGAGTCGATTCCGGTCCCCGCATTGTCGAATGAGAATTGAATCGACATCGGCATCTGGTTCATTTGCGAGGAAACGGCTAATCCTGCGAGGAAACCCATCGCGGCATTCGAGCTTGATTTCTTGTCATCGTCGTCGCTTTTTCCACCGGAGGCGAGCATCAGCGCCATCAGGATCTCCGCGGTGTTAAAGCCCTGCATGAGTTCGACGAGTTGATTCATCTGAGGCGACATACCGGCGGACATGCCAGCCTGATCGATGGGGGATCCTCCCGCGGCGGGAGCGCCGATGTTGACATTGATCGCCGAGGCACCGCCGAAGCTGATGCCACCCATACTCATTCCGCTGCCACCAATTCCGCCGATGCCGCCCATTTGCATGAAATGCTCCTGTCGGGAGTGAAGTGAATGCAACTGGATCTGTATTGCAAGTCGCAGGCCGAAGAAGCGAAACGTACGGTCGACCATGCCGCCGATGCCGAGGATACTCCCTATTTTCAGTTGCGCACGGGACTTATAAAATTCCAGAATGACGTCACCGCGTGTTGCGAATTATCGACGTTGCGGCTCGATGTGGCGTTTATGCAACGCGCGGCCGACACAAATTCGAGGTTCGTCCTTTGCGTGTCGGGCGGGGAGTCCCTACACTGAAACCGTCTGAGCGAGAGTTGTTTGCGGCGAGTCCGACGACTCTTGCCGAGCTTCGATCGAAATGTCCGTGCGATTGCCATCATTTTGTTTCGCGGAAAGTATGCCATGCTTGAAAAATCCCCGTGGATCATCGAAACGACGGTGAACACATTCGAAAAGGATGTGATCCAGAGGTCGATGGAATGTCCCGTGATTGTCGATTTCTGGGCGCCCTGGTGTCAGCCATGCCGCCAACTGACCCCGCTACTCGAGAAGCTGGCGACCGATGGACAGGGGAGCTTCGTGCTGGTGAAGGTCAACGTCGATGAAAACCAGGAGATCGCCGCCGCTTTCCGCGTGCAGTCGATTCCCTACGTCGTCGCATTAAGGGACGGTCAGGTGGTGAATCACTTCATGGGCCTCATGCCGGAGGAACAGCTCAAGGAGTGGCTCAATCAGTTGCTTCCTTCGGCCGAGGAAGTATTGATGCAGGAGGGGATTAAACTGGAGGAAACCGATTTGCGCGCGTCCGAAGCGAAGTTTCGCGAGGTGCTCGAACGCAATCCGCAAGCTGACGTCGCGAAAGTGCATCTCACTCGCGTCCTGATGATGCAGCATCGCAATGAAGAAGCGATGCAAATGCTTACATCGCTCGAAGCCCGCGGTTTTCTGGAACCCGAAGCCGAGCGGATCAAGTCGGAACTCGAATTGCGGATGGCGGCGTCGGAGACGGGAGGCGTGGATGCGGCTCGGCAAGCGGTAGAAGCCGATCCCGGTAACCTGCTGCTCAAGATCCAGCTTGCCGATGCGCTGGCAGTTGCCAATCGTTTTCAGGATGCGCTCGAGATGTGTCTGAGCGTGATTGAGCAGGAGAAAACCGGCGCGGGAGAAGAAGCGAAGGCCACGATGATCCGCATCTTCGACATGTTGGGTAACCAGTCGGAACTGACGGCAACCTACCGCCGAAAACTATCCACGCTGCTGTATTGATTCTTTCACCATCGCCCGCTTGCGGGAGGGGTCGGGGTGAGGGTGCTTCTCTCCGGAATTCTATTCGACTTTGAGGGTCAGCCTCATTGGCCGGCAGAGCGAGTTCCCTGCGGCGAGCCTGAGATCGGGACACCGATTGGTAACGGACGTCCGGCGACGATGAATCCCTGTTCGCGGGCCTGCGCTTGCAGCATGCGGAACGAGTCGAATCCATCGGGGTAAACCCAGAACGTCAGCGTGCTGCCGCTGGGAATGCGCTTCAGTTGTTTCTGGAAGCGGGAGCGAGATTTCAGCGTCTGCTCGAGCGTTTCGCCGACGAAGTCGGGTTCGGGATCAATCCGCCATTCGGTCAGTCCGATGCGCATGATCCCCTGCCCGTAGCGAAGTTCATCGACGATCGAAAGCGACTGGCGTTCGATCGTGTATTGCAGCGTGAAGCCGTCGATAGGACCGACCTCTCCCTGATACCGGGGAAATTTGATGAGCAACTCTTTGCGGCTCTTGATTTCACTTTGCACGTTCTCAAGCAGTTCCTTGAGGGGGACATAAGCGACCTGATTCCCGGCAATGCGAAAATGCCATTCCTCCCCGTGAACTTCGTGACTGATCGCCGAGAGCGAATGTTCGATTTTCTGAGCGGGAGGATTGGCCCGCTGAGCGGCGGTCAATTGAGCCTGCAAGTTGAGGTAGTCCCCCTTGATTTGATCCAAATCCTGACGAGCCGTTTGTTGTCGCTGTTGATTCTGCCGGAGCGAAATGATCGTCTGTTGCAATTCGCCGCGCAATTGGAGCTTTCGTTGTTCGAGGTTCGAGAACCGATCTTTGGACGTGAGGAAATCACGGCGGAGCGATATCACGTCCCGATCCATCCGCGAGAGTTCATCTTTGAGGCTTAACAGGTGATTCTTGAGTTCCAGGGAGCGTTCGGCAAGACGTTTCGATTTCTCTTCCGCCACGTCTGACACTTGAGAGACTGTTGGCGGCGCGATGCGGGGAATTTCGGCGACGGCTACATCATCGGCCGGTTCTTCAACGAGTCGCGGCAGAATTGGGGATTCAGTGGATGGTTGTGGCGGCGCGCTTTCCGTGAGCAATGCGGTCGTCGGCAAGTCCTTGACGCGCAGTCCCGCCAGCACGATCAGGATGATCAATATCCCGACCATATTGGCGATCACGTCCATGAAAGAATCGGAACCGATATCGAGTTCCGGCGATGATTTTCGGCGACTCATCGTGGCGTTCCCGTCCGCTTTCCGGCTTGCCGATTGACTCGTCCCGTGGCGGAAGAGGCATTCGGCTGAGTATTACGTTGAGCGGAATGATCCGAAATATGCGTGACGTCGCACGACAGCCCGAGATTTCGGAGTTCGTTTTGCAGTTGTTCGTAGGTGCCGCTGCCTTCCTTCGAAACGTGGAAGTGAACTTTCGGAACCCAGTAGAAACCGGGTGGCGGTTCGGGCCAGGAGCGAACGACTTGATCGATGGAGTTGATGACCGCTTCCTTGAATTCATGACGGGCCAACCCCCCTTCACCGGCGCGGACTTCTCCACGTGGCCCGACGACGGCGCGATCGTCAAAGACTTCGATGACGAGATCCCGTTCGAAGCCAATTGTGGCGCCCGGTGTCGGTGTACCCCAACGCCGGGTATCGATGTCGCCGCGTCGCCGAGAATTCGGCTTGCCGAGATCCATGACCAATGGTGATCTCCGGCCCCCTTCTTGTTCGTCTCTGGAGGGGGAGGATTGGGAGTCGCGAGCCTCGTCCATCAATTCGTCGGCGTTAAACAACGAATTTGCCGACGACGAACTTTTCACGCGTGGTGTTTCCGCCGACTCGGCTTCGTTCTCGGCGGTATCCGCAGTTTCATCGCTTGGCGGATTTGTTTGCTGCGGATCGGTCGATTTTTTGGCGACATGGCCGAATGTTTTGGTCTCCCCGACTTCAATAGGGATCTCGTCGCCGAATTGGTCGAGCGACGCTGAAGGATCGGGATTGTTCCCCTTTTCGGGAGTCAGTTTGTCGTTAGGCCCGGGATTCTCGCCGGTCGTTAATGACTTGAATTCGAATTCATCCCCGTATCGCTGCGGTTGATCTGCGAATTCAGGCTTGATTGGATCCTGATCGAGGAACTCGGTCACTTTGTCGAACGGAGTGAGATTTATCCGTTCATCGTCGCGCACCTCATGGGCGTTGGGCGGAGAGGGCGGCACGACGGAGTCGTTTTCTTTTTTTGACGTTTCATCGATACGGCGATCCAGAGGCGACGCCGGAAAACGGGACGGGGGCAATTCTCGCGGACCCGGAAGGTTTGACGACCGGCTTGCTTTTCCCTCAGTGGAGTCGTTAGCGGCAAGTTGCTCATCTTCCGCCGATTTTCGCGGGGCCTTGCGCGTCAGTTCGGGATTTCGTTTGGGAGCAACGGACTCCGGGTCATCGAGGCCGAATCGGTTCCCTTCGGGATCGAATTCGAGCGGCTGTTCGTCGTGGAAAGGCTTCGCCCTATATTCGTCTCGAATGCGAGTGCGTTGCTTGAGGAGTTCGTCGATTGCTGCTTGGCACTCATGTTTTGCTTGCGGGTCGATTTCGGGGAGATCAAGATGGATATCCTCGGCGATCAATTCATAACCGTAGGGTTGTTTCAACGATGCCAGCAGCTTGCGGGCGATGTAATAGGCGACGCTTCCGGAAGGGCGCACGATCAGCATGACGTATGGTTCGTCATCGACACCCTCCTGCGGATGAAGACGCTGCCAGGCCGTCCAATAAGCGATGAGCGTCTGCGTGCCCGTGAGTAGCGGGTTGATTCCGGGAGTGAAACCGTCGAGATCTTTGGGCGTCAGCCGAATGTCCTCGGGCAGAAAACGAATCGATTGTTCGCTGCATTCGATGAGGATCGGCTTCCGGGAGGTTCCGGTGTTCCCGTTATAGGGAACGATCGCGAATCGATCGGACTTGCTTTCCTTGTCTCGGCGGGCCCGTTCGATCAAACGCCGCGTGTTCGCCAGTTCTTGGGCGAGGCGATCTTGTTCGCTCTCGATGATATTCGTCTGCCGATCCTGATTGGCTTTTTGCTCAAGCGTTTCGGCGAGCGATTGGTCGAGACGGGTGACTTCCTCGGCGGAATTCGTCATTCGTTCTCGCGATTTGTCGAGAACAGTCGTCAATTTCCGCTGGGCTTGAATTCGGAGTTGATGTTGTTGTTTCAACGCCTCGATTTCTCGTTCAAGCGAGGTCACTTGCAGAAAGGCCGGGGAAGGGGGCACGGCCTCGACGGGTGATTCCGGCTCTTCGTCGGTCACCGGTTCGCTGGAAAGAGTCGGTGCCGGCTCCGGTAGTAGTACATCGACGATGGGGGTGGGTACTGATGTTTCGGCGAGATGCGTCTCTACCGGGATCGACGTCACCGGTTGTTGAGCGGCTAAGGCTTCTTCGATGCCCTGCATCCGCATCCGTCGTGTGTTGATGACCAATAGCAGAATCAGCCCACCCAGCACGCAGACCAGCACGGCGAGGAACGGGAACAGCGATACCGAATTTTGTGAGCGGCGGGATGAACGGGACATGCCGGTCTCAGTCTGGTGGTGAATTGCAAATGAGGGGAATCCCTCTCAAGCCAATATGATCGTTTTTTGGGGGGCGGGTGGCACTGGCGGCTTGCCCGCCAGTGGAAGTGAACGTCACGCCGCCTTAGCGGACGGGGATTTCATCGTCAGCAGATGCACCGCGGCGGTCAGGCCGTGTAGAGTCTTTTCGAGCGATTCGGCCGCACGCACGGCATCAAGATTTCTCGTCAGTTGTCCCTGAATTTGTAACAGATGTTGCTGATCCTGCTTCACATCGTCGAGAGTGTCGCCGCGATCGTTCATAGTGGAGAGAATTTCTGCGAGCGTGCCGGTCGAATGAGCCAACTCCTGCTGACAGGCTTGAATTTCGTCCGTGCAGCTCTTAAGGGCTTGATGAATTTGGCGCGAGCTGTTTTCGTGAGCCGTCAACGTCTGGCTCTGCCACTGCTCGACGAGCGTTTTCAGGAGTTCGTGCGTTTGCGACAATTGGGTTTCCTGACTTCGGCGGTCTTCATTCAAGCAGGCCGAGAAGCTTTGAACCATTTGTTGCAGCGACGCGAGAAACTCGGTCCGCACGTCAGAGATTTGCTGGACGTGACCTTCCAAGGTGTGTTCGACGCCGGTATTCAACGATTGTTCGAGCCGTTCGCGCTGATCCTCGAGAGCTGCCGACCAATTCGATCGCAGATCGTCGACCGCGCGGCTCCAGACTTCGCCGTGCGACGTCAACCAGCGCGACGTTTGTTCGCGCAGCAGCGCGGCGGCGTCGACCTCGGCTTGCAGCAACGGGCTGTCTGGCTGGGTGGACGAAAATAATGTCGCGATGTGTCGCATCGACAGCTCTTCCGTCTGACTCAGGATTTGCTGTTCGGCTCCCTCGACGACGAAGGTGCTGAAAACCATGACCATCGACAAACTCAACGAGAGTGCGGTGGTATCGAATGCCACGCCGAGACCCGCGGTCACCTGATCGAGCGATTCGGAGAGTTGTTCAGGAGTCACGTTGGCGATCGCATCCGTGATGCCGATGACGGTACCAAGGAATCCAAGGATGGGGATCCCCCACGTAATGGTGCGGACCAGCGCATAACTGGAATGTACGCGATCAGAGGCTAAATCGGCCAGATAGCGGAGATGATCTTCCAACCCTTCGGAATTCTGCTTGCCACGAAGATAATGAATGATATCCCGCACGCGATGCCCCCAGGTTGACAAGCGCCATTGCGGAGTCTGCGAGTCGACATGCTCGTGCAGTTTATCGGCCACCTGGTTGGAGAAATGCGGACCGCTGAGATTCGTCGGGGGGAGCGAATCCTGCCGCAAGCTGGCGCGTTCTGAAGAGAGGCCGCTCCCCTTCTTCAGGAGAATCGCCATGCCGATGAAGAACATTGCCACGGTGGCATACTCGATGGGGTGTCCGCAGCAATATCTTACGAGTAAATCGTGATAGACCGGCGAGTGGGGTATCAGCGAGTAGAACGCGAACGTCATGGCGCTGCCGAGCAGCAAGGGCGAGAAAACGACCTGATCGACGAGCGATGCGAATGCCGATGGGGCTTTGTCACCCGTTGAAATCATAGATGGCTTCCCGGCAGGCAATGAGTTTGAGGACGGAAGTGATTGAGGCATGTCAGAGACCGTTCTGCTGGACGATAGGCAATTGGGAATACGAATCGTAAATTGGGGATAGAAGGCGTGAACATGCAGACGAAGATTGACCCCGTACAATCCCTACTATCGATATGATCGTCCTGTTTTGACATGCGAATTCAGTCAAAACGAGTCCGCCGATGAGAAGTACGGCGGGAAGAAATGCAGTTGAGCCTCTCGCAGATACACGAAGCGGCCAACCGGCAGAATTTGCCGATCGGCATCACATGCTTGCGTGGATGAATCGCAGAAACGCGCCGTTAGATCCAACCCATGTTTTTCGCCGTCACGTAAGCCGAAAAGCATGCGATGATCCAGAAGAAGACCCCCGCCGCGAACAGGCTGATGCGAACGAGGTAGTTCGGCCTCAATGGTTTGGGGAGCAGAATGCAGTTGACGCAAAGTGTATGCCAGCAACTGAAACCGAGGGCGAAGTTGTAAATCGTCGTCGCGATTTTGAGGAGATCCCCGGGTTCGCCGAGCGTCAGCATTGTCAGTCCGAAGAGGATGTACGTCGACAGCACGCCGAAGTAGACATAACGAATGTTTTGCGGAGGAAGTTTGCGCAGCGTGGCGCTCGCCGTCCAAAAGACGTCCACCCAGCGGCGAATCACGCCGTCCGCCGAAACCGCCATGCTGGGAGCGAGCACGAAGAAACCGCATAACAAGGTGAGATACCAGAACGTCACTCCGGGCATACCACCGACGCGATCCTGAATTGCCCCTGCCGTCATGACGGATGCTTCCCATTGATTCTGCATTTCGACGCCTCGTTGAAGGAATTCGGCGGAGAGCAGGCTGGGGAGCGCTAATCCGAAGAGGCAGGCGGGGCCCCAGACGCACAACTGCTCGCGGGCGACGTGGTAATACCAGCGCTTCCATTGCGGCATCGCCTCGGGTGTCGGGATGAAAACGGTCCCCTCGTGAGAAAGTTGGATGTTATGTCCCCCCACGACGCTGGGGATTGCGCCGACGTAATGGCCCATCCCCCAGCCTTGATCGCGGGTGTAATTGCTGACCGGCGTATTCGAAAGTCCCCCCGAACCGGAAATCGCCACCAGCGCCGAGAGTATGGCAATCATCGACCAGTCGAATGCAGGCCAGCCCCGCCCCTCCAGTTGAGATACGAATACGTTATCGACGTTACTGCCGTCGCGGACATTGTCCCCGTCAACGTCAATGAACGCATCGAGTTGCTTGTCGCTGTTTGCATCCAGCGGGTACGGCCCGGCGACTCGATCGTCGAGATAGACATGTATCATGACTTCGGCATCGGGTTGACCGTCCCGGTCGAAATCCGGCCACGGAACTTCTTTGCCCTCGATCTCGACGATGATCATCGGATCGGGTTGCCCATCGAGATTGACGTCGCTGGCATCGAGCTTGCGGTCGTTGTCGGTGTCGAAGATCAATTTTGTCGGAGGTTCGACCACATCGAGACGTCCGTCGCGATCCCAGTCCTCACCTTCGTCGAGGATGCCGTTGGAGTTGCGGTCTTCTGGCGTGCGAATGGGAACATTACCGACCTTTACCAATCCGCTGAAGACATCGATCCATGTCGCGGCACTGGTATAAAAGAAGCCCACGAATAGCAGAAACGACATGACGAGAAATATCTTGAACGACATCACCGCTTTGAGCGAGTTATAAACTTTTCCGCCAATGATCAGGGGAATCATCGCCCCCAAAAATATGATATAAGCCAACGCCGAGAGCATGAATCGTTCGTTGGGCACGCTCGGATTGGGTACGTGTCCCAGGATCACAGTCGCGACCGGCGTAGCGGCGGTGGCGGCGAGATACGGGAAGACCGATCCGAAATCGAGCAGCAGATACAAGAACACCCAGAACATTGGACCCGGCAGCAAACGAAATTTACCAGTGAAAATCGGCTCGCCGGTGTATAACGTGTAACGGCTGATTTCGCAGTTATAAATCAACTGTCCGAGAATGCTGAGCGTGCCGAGCCACATCAGCGCGCCGCCGTACCGTGCTGTGATCATCGGGCC
>JBJXGP010000477.1:0-3353 GCA_046160425.1 Planctomycetaceae bacterium | reverse complement strand
TTGCCCTCCCGCCGGAAGCGTCAACACCGGCGTGTTGAAAACCGTCGGCGAACCGTGCTGGAAATGATCTTCATCGAAACGGAAACAATTCGGGCAGGCTCCGTTACCGAGCGCACATGGGGCGGCGATGTCGATATGCCACGCTTCCCATTTGTTTCCCATTTTTCCCGCGTATTGACCCGGGCGAAAGTTATTGGCTTCGTTGATGCTCGGCTGGGGAAGAACCGCAGCGGGAGGAAGGAGGCCCCCGTCGTCTTTCAGGGCATACGTCACTTGGGAGAGGAACGAAGGCCACTCGTTGGGATTGGGGATGCCGTTGTCGACGAATCCGGGAGGGAAATCGAATCGTCCCGTGAACAGCATGTGGCATGCTTCGCCGTGGCCGTTGCTTTCGGTGGCGACCGAGCGAATCATGGCGTACTTGTGAGTCCGCTGAGCCATCATCGGCAGATGTTCGCAGATTTGAGTGCCGGTGACGCTGGTCGAGATCGGCTGGAATTCACTCCGAACGGTTGCCGGAGCATATGGCTTGAGGTCGAAGCTGTCCTGGTGCGACAAACCGCCGTTCAGGAAGACGAAGATCACCGATTTTTTTGGAGCGGTGGGCGAACCCGTTTTCGCGGCGTCGAGTGCGAGGAGGTGAGGAAGGCCGATCCCCATCATGCCGATGGTCCCCGCTTGAATCATCGTCCGGCGAGTGACGTGCGTGGAGTGCAACGGCGTAACGAGGTGCTTCATGTCATCCTCCCCTCAGCTTATGCTTACAATCGGCGAAAAGTCTCGCCATCCATCAATAATTTATTATATGTGATGGTGTTTTGGCAAGGTGAACTCGCCAGAGTGGAGAGGACTCCGGATTATTTACCAACTTCGGCAGTCGATTTCAGCTTATCACGGAATACTTTTCGGAACTTCTCGACCTTGGGAGCCGTCACGTACATGCAATACGGTTGGTCGGGATTGAGGGCGAAATAATCCTGGTGATAATCTTCGGCGGGATAGAACTCACCAATGGGTTCGATCTGGGTGACGATCGGGTCGTCGAAGATGGCGGACTTATCGAGTTCTTTCATGTACTTTTCGGCAAGTTCGCGTTGCTTGTCATCGTGAGTGAAAATCGCCGAGCGGTATTGCGTCCCTGCGTCGTTCCCTTGGCGGTTCAAGGTCGTGGGGTCATGGGTTTTCCAGAAGACTTCCAGAAGCTCTTCATAGGTGACTTTGGACGGGTCGTATGTGACCTGAATGACCTCGGCGTGTCCCGTCAGGCCGGTGCAGACCTGCTTGTAGGTGGGGTTTAGAACGGTTCCCCCGGTATAGCCGGAGACGACTTTCTCGACACCATTCAATTCCTTGAAGACCGCTTCGGTACACCAGAAGCAGCCCGATCCGAACGTAGCTAAAGATGGCTGAGGAGTTTCGGTATTCATATCGGCCTCTTTCGAAGGAGTTGCGGGATCGTTTTCAGTGGGGGATGGACTTTGACCGTTCGCCGCGGCGGTCTTCTGCGATGCGGAGGGAGGTGAATCGTTTGCAGTTGGTTTCGTCTCCGACGAATTCGGGGATTCATTTCCCCCCGGCGACGTCGGCGATGAATTCCCTCCCCGGGTCGCCACGACCCCGCCGGCGATGACAACTCCCAGACCGATGAGAATGAATATTCCGCGGGTGGACATAGTGTGTTGACCCTATTTTTCTTCCTGGTTTTGATCCGATACGACTTCGGCTTCATTGGCATCTTTGAATTTCAATGCCGCCGAGTTGATGCAGTATCTCATTCCGGTCGGCTTAGGCCCATCGGGAAAGACGTGTCCCAGATGGGCGTCACAATGTTTGCAGAGGACTTCCGTCCGAGACGTAAACCAGCCGTTGTCTTCTTCGGTTTTGACGTGTTCATCCGAGTACGGCTGATAAAAGCTGGGCCAGCCGGTTCCCGAATCGAATTTGGTATCGGAGGCAAACAACGGCTCACCGCAGCAGATGCAGTGATACGTTCCGTCCGATTTGTTGTCCCAGTATTCGCCGGTAAAGGCCCGCTCGGTCCCTTTCTCGCGAGTCACCTTATACTGCATGGGAGTCAGTACTTTTTTCCAATCTTCGTCGGATTTCGCGACGTGAGAGGCATGATCTGCTCCTGTCATGTTCTGGTCTCCTTGAGTCTGATCCTTTGAGGCGTGGGATTGTGATTCGTGCGCACCAGCGGAGTTCGCCGTCGAGGATGTCGAAGTGGTTGTATTCGAAGACTGATTGGATTGACTCTGACATCCCGCCGAAAAAATCGGCAACAGAGTGACCAGGGCGAACGATGTCAGTGGTTTAAGCGTCATGCTTCTGAATCCTTTGCTTCGATTACAAGTCGAGATCCTCACCGGACGGTTTTTCGATTTCAAGTGATGGGCCGTCAATCAGTGGATTTCATCCGTTCTCCATCATTATTGCATCCCCGTCAAGAGGATTACCGATTCCAGGCCAGCCATTTTATAAAAAGTCTTTTGACAAAAGGAGTTAACTTCGACTTGCGATACAGGGTGGCCACTTTCTTGATCCCCTCGGCCTGCGTCGGATACGGAAAGATTGTCTTTGCCAACTTTCCCAAGCCGATGTTCTGTCCCATCGCCAGCGTGATCTCCGAAATCAGATCGCCGGCATGATCGGCGACGATGGTTGCACCTAGTATACGATCTGAACCCCGTTTCGTCAGCACCTTGACGAATCCTTCTGTCTGATCGTCGAGAATAGCGCGATCGACCTGATCGAAACGCTGCTCGTAGGTATCCGCTTCGATACCCCGTTCGATGAGGTCTTTCACGCTCAAGCCGACCTGGGCCACTTCGGGTTGGGTGTAAGTACACCAGGGTATGATCAGCGAACTGAATTTCGCCCGGCCGAGAAACAATGCATTCTGCAGAACGATCTGCGCCATGGCGTCGGCGACGTGAGTGAATCTGTAACGAGTGCAGATATCTCCCGCCGCATAAATATGGGGCTGCGTCGTTTGCAGGAAATCGTTGACGGTCACTCCGGCGCGATCACAGGCGATGCCGACGTGTTCGAGTCGGAGTCCTTCGACATTCGGTGCGCGCCCCGCGCCCACGAGCACTTCGTCAACTGTCACATCGACTTGCTCGCCGTGCGATTGCACGGTCATTCGTTTGCCGGTCGCCGCCTTTTCAAAGCAGAGGTCTTTGCCGCAGCACAACAGCCGGATTCCGTCGGCGATCAGAGATTGGCGAACGATCTCTGCCGCAGCAGAATCCTCGCGAGGGAGGACACCGTGTTCGGTTTCGACGAGAAACACCTGCGTTCCGAATCGGGCAAATGCCTGCGCGAGTTCACAGCCGATCGGTCCTGCGCCG
>JBJXGP010000476.1:0-2580 GCA_046160425.1 Planctomycetaceae bacterium | reverse complement strand
GTATTCGATCAACGCCTGCATCTCGGCGGCGGCTGGGCCGTAGAAATCGCGACCGTATTCGGCGAGGAGCGCCTCGATGTCTTGATCCGCATCCCACCAGCCGCGGGACGTGACGTACAGGTTCAGATGGTCGAACGCCAGCGACTCCATGCCGTCCGGGTCGCGATGGACCTCGATGAAATCGCCGAGCGAAACGCCTTTCAGCGACTTCAAGTCCGCCGCGATGGCGCGGGGATAGAAGTTCGGCAGGTGGGGCGCAGTAAACTTCCGGCCATGCAGGTAGTAGTCGTTAATGACGAACTGCCGGTTCCCTCGCGGAATTATCTCGAGCCAAGCCGCACGCAGTTTTTCAAAGCGCGCGCGTTCCTTCGGATCGACGAACTCGCTGCGATTCTGGCAAATCCCCACCACGAGATTCGGGCTGAGCCGGTCGATCGCAGTCGGCGGCAACAAGTACGCCCCATACGCATGACAACTGACCTTGCGATCGGGGTGAGTCTCGTAAACCTCTGCCGCGACGCGATTGACATAGTTCCAGACGTAGTCCGAAATCTGTCCCTCCCACCCGCGGTCCAGCGTCTCTTTTCCTCGGCACAGTTCGCACTGGCAGAGGCTGGCATAGCCGTCTTGCGGCATGAGCGAGACCATCGGCACATCCAGCAAATCGAACATCGCGCGGACATACTTCACGTGCTGCTCGAACAAGCCCGGGGCCGAAAGACAGGGGCGGCCCTGGCCGATCTTCAGCTCATCGCGTTTGCCGTTGGAGAGGAAGTACCATTCCGGGTGCGCCGCCCGAACCTCCGGCCTCTCATAGATGGGATTCATCCCATGCGACAGGCTCATGCCGAAGTCGCCGATCTGGTCCGCCGCCTGGCTCCAACCCAGGCGAAGTTGCCAGAGGACGTCCTCGCGGGTGGTCGCTTCATGGGCGAACATGCGGCCGTATTGGTAGGGAAACCGGAGCGCGAAATCGGGTTGAACGGTGTCGTTGAGCTGCGGAAGCTCGATCGTCGCACTCCGGGGAATGACCTCGCCCAGTTGCTCGGGAAGATACCAACGGACGCCCAGCCGCCGCAGAAACTCATAGACGGCGTTCAGCGATCCGCGCTCGTCGCGCGCCCAGATTTTCAGTCCGCTATGGTATTCCTTGTACATGTTGGCGTTTGCGAAGCCCCATCGCTCGCCCGTGGCGGCGTCCCAGGACGCCAAGAACTGCTGCATGTCCGCCGGGGTGTTGAGAAAAACTTTCGGCTTCACGAAGTCGCTGTCGCGGCCGAGCAGCACCAGCCAATCTTTCCCGGAAGCGAGGCGAAACGCGCCGTGATTCAGGCCGGCGTCATCAATGCCCAACTTGTCCGTAAACGAACTTCGACCAACGTAGATTTGCAGCGGAACCTCTCGGCTCGGCTGAGTTGAAATCGGCAGCTTCGCCCCGCTGATCTTGGCCAGATGCGACTGCAACTCCTCGGCCGCCAGTCTCACCATCCGCGGCGGATTCTCTGCAATGATGATTTCAGCCCGCCCCTGGCCGTTCTCGCTGAGAAACTCGGCCGCGGCGACGAGCATCGGACTCGCCGGCAACCCTGCAAGTCCCATCAGGCAGATCGATAGACGAAGTCGCCACATGAATTCCAAACTCATCGCAGATTCACCTCATCTTCAAAGAAACTTGACGACGCTCCGCGACTCTCGACGAAGACTACTTCGCGGCCGCGCCGCTTTTCGCCGGTTTCTCACGCGGGACGAACTTCATCGCGGCGGAATTCATGCAGAAGCGCATGCCGGTCGGCTGCGGTCCGTCGCCGAAGACGTGGCCCAGATGGGCGTCGCAGCGGCTGCAAACGACTTCCATGCTAACCTCGGCCTCGCCGCGGTCTTCATGGTAAGCGACCGCGTCTTTCTCGACCGGCTGCCAGAAGCTCGGCCAGCCGGTACCGGAATCGAATTTCGTCCGCGAATCGAACAGCGTGCGCTGGCAGCAGACGCATTGATACGTGCCGTCCTTCTTCGATTTCCAGTAAGCGTTCTGATATGCCGGTTCGGTTCCCTTCAGCCGCGTGACACGAAATTGTTCCTTCGTGAGCAGCTTTCTCCACTCGGCTTCGGTTTTGACGACCTTGTCATTGGGGTTTGCGTCGCTCGGCGGCGAATCGGCTGCCGGTTGGGCGTTAGATTTCGGCTGGCTTTTCGGCGGTGCGGCGGCAACACAACTCGCGGCCAAGAAGCCGACGACCGTCATTAGCGCGATCATCCCCGCATCAGATTGAATACCGGATCGGCTCAACATGGTAATTGCTCCTGCTTGAAACGAGGGCTTTGAGGATACAGTTCCTCTTGGCAGTTGAACATGCCAAGTGGACGCGCGGGCATCCCCAACGTTTCGCGACGAGCATCGCAGCTACAACGACTCGATCGCCGCCAGGATCGCCGGCAATCCGCCGGCTGGCGACTGACAAGTTCCTTCGCGGCAAATGAAGAGCGACGATTCGCTTTGGGCGGGAGCCTTTCCGGCGAGCAGCGATTCCAACTCGACGGGAATGGGCCGCGAGGCCGCGTGTCTCCAGACGACTTTGTTCG
>JBJXGP010000475.1:0-11392 GCA_046160425.1 Planctomycetaceae bacterium | reverse complement strand
ACTTCGCCTTTGGCCTTGATCCCCTTCGGCCAGTGCAGCACCATCCCGTTGCGCGTGCCGCCGAAGTATCCGGCCTGGGCGATGATCACGCCGCCGGCGCTTTCATCTTTCACCTCGATCTCGGCGGTGATCGTGTGGGAGACGCCTTTCACGTTGATGAACGCGTTCTCCGACATGCCCGTCATGCCGTCGTAAACCGTGAGCGATTTTCGCCCGCCCATCAGATCGGGTCGGCCCGCGAGGGACGGATTGAAGCGTTCAACGCGCCGGTCGTCGATCGGCAATACATTGTTCTTGATCGCCTCCTGGATGAAGATCGCTTGCAACTCTTTCAACTTCTCGGGCTGCTGGGCGGCGAGGTTGTCGGCCTGGCTGAAATCCTTGTCGACGTTGTACAGTTCCCATATATCGTCGCTCAGCGGCGGGTTCTGAACCATCAACCACGGGATCGAATGCCGCGTGCAGGCGACCCAGCCGTCGTGATAAATGCCGCGGTTGCCGAACATTTCGAAGTATTGCGTCGTGTGGCGGTCCTTCGCCTGCGCATCGTCAACCGAGTAGAGCAGGGACACGCCGTCCATCGGACGCTGCGGGATGCCATTGACCATTTTGGGTTCGGGCAGTTTCGCCGCCTCCAGCACGGTGGGCGCTACGTCGATCACATGGTGGAATTGCGAGCGGACTTCGCCTTTGGCCTTGATCCCCTTCGGCCAGTGCAGCACCATCCCGTTGCGCGTGCCGCCGAAGTGGCTGGCCACCTGCTTGGTCCATTGGAAGGGGGTGTTGCCCGCCCAAGCCCAGCCGATGGCGAAGTGCGGAAAGGTCGTGGGGCCACCCCAATCATCGATGTGGTCTAACATCTGGTCTGCCGTGCCGATGATTCCATTGAGGGCCATCATCTCATTGTAGGTGCCTTCGGGGCCCCCCTCGGCGCTGGAGCCGTTGTCCCCTACGATGTAAAAGAAAATCGTGTTATCCAGTTCGCCGATCGACTCCAATTGTTCCACCAGTCGTCCCACTTCATGATCGGTGTGTGCGGCGAAGCCGGCGAAAGTCTCCATCTGGCGCTCGAAGAGCCGTTTCTGGTCGGCCGTCATGTCTTCCCATGCCGGAATCTCCTTAGGCCGCACGGTGAGCTTGGTATTTGAGGGAATTACGCCCAGTTTCTTTTGGCGTGCGAAGGTTTCCTCTCGCAGCTTGTCCCAGCCGCCGGCGAATTCCCCCTTGTACTTCTCGATCCACTCCTTGGGTGCGTGGTGCGGAGCGTGGGTGGCGCCGGTGGCGAAGTACATGTAGAACGGCTTGTCGGGCGTGAGTGATTGCTGGGCACTCACCCACTTGAGCGCCTGATCCGTCATGTCCGTCGTGAAGTGATAGTCCTTCGTGTGCGGAGTCTCGATCCGCACCACACCATCGAAGACGCCCGGCGCCCACTGGTTCGTCTCGCCGCCGATGAAGCCGTAGAACTTGTCGAAACCCGAGCGTGTGGGCCAGCGATCGAACGGACCCGACACGGAGACTTCCCACGGTGCGGTCTCGTGGTATTTGCCGAAGGCCGCAGTGCTGTAACCGTTCTGGCGCAGAATCTCGGCAAGCGGCGTCACGCTCAGGGGGCGCACGCCGGTGTTGCCGGGAAAGGCAGTTGCCAATTCCATGATCGCCCCGGCATTGTTCACATGGTGGTTGCGGCCGGTGAGCAAGGCGACACGCGTAGGGCTGCAGAGCGCCGTCGTGTGGAAGCGGTTGTATTTCAATCCACCTGCCGCCAGCTTCTCCAGAGTAGGCATGCGGATCGGTCCCCCAAACGCGCTGCTATGGCCGAAGCCGATGTCGTCGATCAATACAATCACGACGTTGGGCGCACCCTCAGGCGTTTTCACCTCGAATCGCGGCGGGGCTTTCGCATTACGGGCATCGAGTTCGGTAATCGGCTTTAACTTAGGCTCCGGAATCGGCAAGATGCTTCGATCGAGCGAATCTTTGATTTCAGCCTGTGCGGCAATCATTGAAATCAGCAGCAGACCGACGGCGTAAACAATTTTGCGAATTTTCATTTTGAAGTGCTCTCAGAAAGACCCCGAAGAACATATCGTCAGTCCCCGTCCCTACGGGATATAACCAGCCCTGCTTGCAGTCGCAGCGAAATAACCTGCACCGTGAAATTAAGTCGCCGACCCCTGCACGAAATCATCTCGAATGAAATCCAAGGAAGGAAATGACTTTTAGAATTCGGTGCAACGGTATCAACCAATTTTGAAACTACTGGTTATTTTATTGGCTCGATTCTATAATCTCGTCTGCGTTTATTCAATCAACAGATAATTCGCCTCGTCACATCTGCCATCTTACATCCGCCCACGAGCGTGATTAACTTATGCGCTCGGTCGGCTTCAAATGACTTAATCAAGGAATGCACCATGAAAAAGCCCCTGCTTGCGTCGAGTTTCTTGCTGTGCGGAATCGCGATCGCACTCGCCTTGACCATCCCAACCGGTGCGAGTCAGTACAAAAAGCCGGCGAAGCGAAATCAGAATTCGCACGCATCGAATTCATTCGACAACGAGTTTCTGCTCGCGTTCGAAGACGCACAAGTCAAGAAGCCGAAGCCCAAGCCGAAGGAAGCCAAGGCCGATGCACCGAAGTCTGTCGATCAGCCGGCCGATGAAAAGTTTGCCATTCCGGAATCTGAAAAGCCGTTCTGGGAAAGTGCCCAGGCGTTCGTTGATGCCTATGCCAAACGCGATGCCAAGGCGATCGGTGAAATGTTCACCGACGATGCCGAATTTTACGATGAATTCGGCGAACGAACGGAAGGACGCGCCGCCATCGTCGCCATGTATCAAGCCGTTTTTGATGCAGGATCCGACGGCACGATCGACGGAATTGTGATCGACCGCGTCCGTCAGATCAACGACACCGTCGCGATGGAAGAGGGAACCGTCACCGCTTCCGAATCCGCCGACGGCCCGCTATTCCGCAATCGCTATGTGGCCTTGCATACCAAAGATGCAGACGGAAACTGGAAAATTAACACGCTCAAAGACATGCCACGCGAATCGGGCGAACGGCATGAGCAATTGACGCCACTTTCATGGATGCTGGGAGAATGGGTCAATGAAGATGAAGAATCGGTCGTCCATACCGAATGCGATTGGTCGGAGGACGGCAATTTCCTGCTGAGACGGTTTACAGTCCAGATGCTCGACGGCAGGGAAATGAACGGCGTGCAACGCACCGGTTGGGATGCACATGCGAAAAAACTGCGGTCGTGGACCTTCGACTCCGAAGGAGGATACATCAGCGGTGACTGGACGAAAAACGACAATCAATGGCTGCTCACCAATACCGGTGTGACGGCGGATGGAAAAACCGTGAGCGGCACCGCGGTTTACACTGTTATCGATGCCGAGATGATCACCTGGCAATTGCAGAATGTGATTGTGGGCGATCAAGTCATGCCCGATGGTCAAGTCGTAACCATGGTCCGTCGTCCTCCTGAGCCGGCTGGCGCCACGAAATAAGAGTTCGCATTCTACTCCGGTCATCATCACCAGCTATCATTCTACTTCTGAAATAATGGAAGGCGTCCACGTGAAGAAAACATATTATTATCTCGTCGTTTCGATTGTGATCGTTGCCCTTGTGGGTTCACTCGAACTGTTCGCCAGAGGCCGCGGCGGCGGAGGCGGTTTTGGAGGCGGTGGAGGCGGTGGAGGCGGTCGAAGCTTCGGGGGCGGCGGAGGTAATTTCGGCGGCGGTGGAGGAAATCGCCCGCAGATGTCGCGACCGTCGCCGCGTCCCTCGCAACCGTCGTTCAGTCGTCCGTCCGGAGGATCACGACCCTCGACCGGTTCGCGTCCATCAGGAGGAAATCGACCATCGGTAGGGAATCGACCTGCCACCGGCAACCGCCCTGAGATCGGTTCCGGAAATCGACCGGGCGGACAACGACCTTCAATCCAGCCCGGACAACGACCATCGATCCAACCGGGGCAGCGTCCGAATTTGCCGAACGCCGGCACTCGTCCGGAGGGGGGTTCTCTCCCTGGAATGGGAAGTCGAACTGGTTCCTATCAGCGTCCCTCACAACTCCCTTCGACCCGCCCCGGATATGCCAACCGGCCGGGAATGGAAAACCGAGTCGCAGCCGGCGAGCGTCCGGGTCTGAGTCAGCGTCCCAACGTTGAAGATCGACGCACTCAACTTCAGGACGGATTGGGAAATCGCGGCGATCGGGTCGACGACCGCATGGCCAACCGCGATGACTGGTCTCAACAACGCCACGATCACTGGAACGATTGGCACGACAACCATTACGGTTATCACGGCGCCTGGTATCATGGCGGGTGGCATGGGGCCTGCGCCCCGGGTGCGCGTTGGAATTACTGGTGGAACAACTATCCCGCCTTGACCGCATTTGGCGTCACGACCTGGGCCGTCAATCGCGTCGGCTACGCTTTCGGGTACTCCGATTATTCCAACCCTTACTCAAGCGGCAGCGTGGACGAGAGCGGATACGATTATTCTGAGCCGCTGGTGATGACTCCCGACGAACAGACTCTGGCGGGAGATCCCAACGACTCTGCGCCTCCCGCGGAAGTCACGCCCGAGAAGCTCTCGAACTTCGATCAGGCGCGTACCGCTTTTTTTGCGGGCAACTACGATGACGCCATGACGGCGAATAACGCGGCTCTCAAGGAACTTCCCAACGATGCGGTGATCCATGAATTCCGCGCGTTGATTCTATTCGCCTTGGGAAAGTATCAGGATTCCGCCGCGACGTTGTATCCGGTCTTGAGCGTCGGTCCGGGATTCGACTGGACGACGATGATCGGACTCTATCCCGACGTCAAGACGTATACGTCTCATCTTCGCGCCTTGGAAGACTACCGCGACAACAATCCCAACGACCCGGCGGCACGGTTGGTGCTGGCCTATCACTATACAACTGCCGGACGAAATGACAGCGCCATCGAGCAGTTGAAAAAGCTGCTGGAAATCTCACCCGACGATCAACTGGCCAAGCAGTTGCTGGTCGGGCTGGATCCCGAGGCCGATGTGCCGAATCCGTCGAAGCAGGTTCAGCCACCGAAGCCCGATGGGAAAATCAAATCGAGCGACCTGAACGGAACCTGGACGGCGAAGCGCGATCAGGGAACATTCGAAATGGCGTTGGAGGACAACGGCAAATACTCCTGGAAGTTCGACCAGAACGGGAAATCATCAGAAGTAACGGGCGTCTGGAGCGTCGACGACAAAGGAGTTCTCGCCCTGCAAATGAACGATCAAGGCGTCATGCTCGCTCAGACCGTTCTGAATAAGAACAAACTCGACTTCTACATGCTCGGCGACGACAAAGGATCTGATCCCCTCGAATTCTCCAAACAATAACCGGTACTCTGTTCACGAGCCGGGTGGTTTATCCACCCGGTGTTTTTCCAACATGAGGGGGGAAGGGGGACAGGTAAGCTGACGGGCTAACACCCGGCGCGTGGCACAAGCCACGAGTGCCATTAACGGATGAAATATGCGTCCCATTGTGGTAGATTCAACGTCTTGTTGATGCTGCAATTCTCGGCGAATCAATCCTTACTTTCAAAGAATCTCGATGCCACTCCGCAGCCTGACACTATTGCTCGTTCTCATCCCCGCTTCGGCCGGAGCCGATGACGCATTTGTCGTGGCCCCCGGAGTCCGGCAACTCTTCCTGGACGATCACGGGATTGCCGAGCGGGAAGGACTGTCTCGCGTCATGCATCAGCCGATCAAGCGCGGGCCGGTGTTGATACCTGACACGCCCACCGATGGAAATCTGATCGAACTCCGTTCTGCTCCAATCTGGGATCCGGAGCAGAAATTCTACAAGATGTTCTATATGGCGATGCCGATGGACGACCATCGGTCCATCGGCATGGCGCTCGCCACGTCGAAGGACGGCCTCCACTGGGAAAGGCCCGATCTGGGCCAAGGGGTGGAAATCCGCGGATCGACGAAGAACAATCGCATTCACGTCGAGCACAAACCCGGCATGAGGGATACGTTTTTCATGAACGTGGTTTACGACCCCGATGATCCCGATGCGGGACGCCGATTCAAGGCACTGTACGGCGACATCAATCGCGTCCCTATCGTCAGCCCCGACGGCATTCGGTGGACCAAACTGAATGTGCCGCCATTGCCGTCGAGCGATGAATCGAGTCTGGTTTATGATCGTTCCAATCGCCGGTTTCTCGCCTGGTTGAAGGGGGGCAACACGTATGGCCGCGCTCACAATCTCACCATGAGCCAGAATTTCGATGAGTGGTCCGAGCCGGTGATGTCCTTTGGGGCCGATGCGGAAGATCAGCCCCTGTCCTTGAAAGAGATTCGTGCGCGCATCAGTGATGCAGGTTTGTCTCGGCCGGTGTATGTCGATCCGGATCCGGCCTTGGGAGAGCCGGTTCGTCACGGTCCTCCCACTTGGCGGGCCGAATGTTACTACATCGGGGTCTTCCCGTATGAGGGCCTTTACATCGGCTTCCCCTCGATGTTTTATCCGACCGGCGTCGATCACAACGGCAATAACTGCGATGGGTTCGACCTGATTCAACTCGCCTCCACTCGCGATTTCCTCCATTGGGAACGGCTTGGCAACCGCGAGCCGTTTATTCCACCGGGACGCATTGATAAAGGATTAGTCGGCGTGTGGGATCGCATGCAGATGTTCGCCACGGAGCCGATTGTCCGCGACGATGAACTCTGGATATATTATAACGGACTCAAGTGGCGAGACGATCCCTACCAATTCAATCCCGACCGCAGCCGGCGGGATCCCGCGTCGCTGTCGGAAGAGGAACGGGCCGACCAGGCCGAAGGGATGGGCGCGATCAGCCTGGCCGTGTTGCGACGCGACGGCTTTGTTTCGCTCGATGCCGGTGAGAAAGTCGGCACCGTCAGTACCCGGCCTTTCCGTTGGACGGGGAAAAAACTGCTGGCCAATCTGGAAACGCAAGAACAAGGCAAAGTCCGCGCTGAGGTTCTCAACGAATCAGGCCAAGTCATCGCCGCTTCGCATCCCATCATCGGCGATCATCCCCAAGGTGAGTTCCTGTGGAGCGAGGGTGCTGTCGAATCCCTGACCGGGCAGCAAGTCCGCCTGCGGTTCACCATGCGCCAAGCCAGCCTCTACGCCTATTGGGTAAACGACTGACCGCTGAATAGAACCTGACCTCCCCCACAGCCATTTATCGTTGGAAAAACACCGGGTGGATAAACCACCCGGCTCAGGAATCTCAGGTCAACTGCGGGAGTTCGTCCGTGCTGTCGCCGAGGCGCTCGACGTTGATCTCCATGCGGCTGAGCAGCGAGAGCCAGAGGTTGGCGAGCGGCGTTTCTTTGGCGTACCTGAGATGCCGGCCGGTTTGCAATGTGCCGCAACCCTTACCGGCGAGCAGAATCGGCAGGTCGTCGTGATTGTGGGCGTTGCCGTCGGAGTTTCCGCTGCCGTACACGAGCATCGAATGATCGAGCAGAGTGCCGTCGCCTTCGGGCGTCTTGTTCAATTTGTCGAGGAGATACGCGAACTGTTGCATGTGAAATAAATTGATCTGGCGAATCTTGGCCTTCTTCTCTTCGTCGTTCCCGTGATGCGACAAGTCGTGATGGCCTTCCGACACGTTGATGAACGGGTACGGCTTGTTGCTCCCTTCATTGGCCAACACATACGTGATGACCCGGGTGACATCGGCCTGGAAAGCGAGCGCCATCAGGTCGGCCATCATGCGCAGATGCTCGGCATAATCGGCGGGAACTCCGGCCGGTACGGGATAATCCGGGGCCTGAATCGGCGGGAGTTTTTCGGCACGTTCGATGCGCAGCTCAATCTCGCGCACCGCCGAGAAGTATTCATCCAGTTTGCGGACGTCCCCCGCCCCCAATTGCCGCGACAATTCCTGCGAGTCTTCTCTGACGAAATCAAGAATACTCTTGCGTCGGGCATCGCGCTGCGCGGCCTCGGCATTCGGCGTGGTGGAAAACAAGCGTTCGAAGACCAGTTTCGGGTTGACCTCTTTGGGGAGCGGCTGCGTGGCCGAGCGCCAGGACATGGTCGATGAATAGACGCAGCTATAGCCCGAGTCGCAATTGCCGGCCATCGACCCCGGTTCTGCGCCGATTTCCAGCGACGGCAATCGGGTTTGATCGCCAATGCGCGACGCGGCGACTTGATCGACGGAGATCCCGGCTCGAATGTCGGTCCCATCGGTTTTTCGCGGCTGCGCTCCCGTCAGGAATGCGGCAAGAGCGCGGGCGTGATCGCCGCCGCCGTCACCGTTCGCGCGGGCTTTATCCGCCGTGAGGCCGGTCAACACGAGCAGTTTATCGCGGACGTCGGCGAGCGGCTGGAGTAAGGCGGGGAGTTCAAAGTCCGCGCCGTCTTTCTGGGGAGTCCAGTCGACCATGTTGACGCCGTTCGGCACATACAGGAACGCCAGTCGATTGGGGGCCGCTTTTCCGGGAGCGGTGTCCTCGGCCCACACCGTCAACGGGCCCATTGCTTCCAGCCAGGGGAGCGACATCGAGACACCCAAACCGCGCAGCACCGTCCGACGTGACAGTTGACGGGGAAAAATCATCATTCGCTCCTGGATTCTGTTAGCAGCCCGTTGAAAAATGATCAAAGGTCAAATTTCGTGTGCCACGGGTGGCTTGTCCACCCGTGTTTTTCCGATGGTTAACGAATTCACTGCTGGGCAAGCCAGCAGTGCCACCCATTTTTCAACGGGCTGTTAGGCGCTTATCAATCGAACGTGTATTCTGCGTCATGCGGACGAATTCATTCTACGGCTTCTTCACCGCCCCGTCTCTGGCGGAAGGGATCGCTGTGTACGATCTCCGTCACCAGTGCGGAGAATTTGTAGTCCCCCGCTGTCAGCCCGGCGACAATCTTGTCGATCGCCTTCTTATCATAATACTCGACGCCCCGACCCAATGCATATGTCAACATCTTTTCGGCCAGACAGCGGGCGAATAATTCCCGATTCCGGGCGAGAATCTCTTTCAGCCCATCGGGGCCGGAAAATTTCGTTCCATCGGCAAAGTCGCCGGTGGCATCGACGTCGAATTCTCCATCTTTGGTGCGAAACTGTCCGACAGCGTCGAAGTTTTCCAGCGAGAAGCCGATCGGGTCCATCTTGGCATGACAGTTCGCGCAGGCGATATTCTGTCGATGAATTTCCATGCGTTGCTTGAGGGAACCAGTCGCGACCGCGTTTGCGTCGTTCGGCAATTCGGGGACATTCGGCGGAGGGGGCGGAGGCGGTTCCCCCAGGATTTGTTCGAGCACCCAGCGACCGCGCTTCACCGGCGACGTGCGCGTAGGGTTCGACGTCACCGTCAGCACGCTGGCCTGCGTCAGCAAGCCCCCGCGCGTCTTCCCTTGCAAGGCAACTCGCTGAAATTCCAAACCCGCGATCGGCATGCCTCCCGGTTGGGGAGCCTCTTGACTGGCGACGCTCCCTTGCGTGTCGACGATGCCGTAGTGCTTCGCCAACGGTTCGTTCAAGAATGTGTAGTTGGCATCGAGCAGATCGAAAATACTGCGGTCCTCGCGCATCACGGAGTCAAAAAACAACTCCGTCTCCTTGAGCATCGCCGAGCGGAGTTGATCGTTGAACGTGGGAAAGAGGACCGCATCGGGGGCGAAACGCTCTAACCGCTGCACTTGCAGCCACTGTAGGGCGAAGTTTCTCACCAATTGACCGGATTTCGGCGAGCCGAGCATCCGTCGGACTTGCTCAGGGAGTTGCGCCGTGAGTTGCTTGCTCTCCGCCAGGTTGAGAAGTTCATCGTCGGGCATTGTCGACCAGAGAAAATAAGACAGCCGCGAGGCGAGTTGGAATTCATCGAGCGGTTGCGGTTCAGGACTCTGCGGGCGGTCATCCAACTCGGCGCGGAACAGGAATTTCGGCGAGCACAACACGATCTGTAGCGCCTCTTGCATGCCCGCTTCCCACTTTTCGCCAGCCGCCTGAGCCGCATCGACTCGCTGTGCGAGGCGATTCAACTCGTCCATCGTGGGAGGCCGTCGGTAAGCGCGTCGGAGCAGTCGCGTCAGCACTTCGCGAGTTTGTTCCGGTTGAGTTTTTTCTGACGAGCAGGCGAGTAGTTTGATGTGCGATGCCGGTCGGGTCTCGAGCGGACCTTCCGACCAGATGTGTTCGAAGTGGAGCTTCGCGGGTTCTTGCCCCTCGGCCGGCTTGAGTAGAGCAACCCCAGCACTCAGCACGCCCCCCATGCGACTGACGGGGAATTCGATCTGCTGCGGGTTATCCGGTGTGCGGGCTGTGATCTCGAAGACTTGCAAGATCTTGACGTCGGTCAGTTTGGGCGCATTGGCTCCGAGAAACTGGGACAGTTCCTCAGGTGAAGCGAGTCCTTGCAGGTCTTTGCCGACAAGAAATAACGCCACCTTCACGGGGCCTTCTGTCGCCGTTTCCGCATAGAGATTAGCCCGCACGATGAGGTCGGCATCCGCCGAAAATTTCAAATAATCTCCCCCGGCGGTGAACGGTCCGGAATGCACGGCTTCTTCGGATTTCGGATCCATCACGCGAAAGCGGGCCTGAGATGTCTGAGCGTTGTTCGGCTGCAAGTATTTGCCGGAGAGGTATCGGCGTGCCGGGGGCGGAGGATTGACCAGTATCACGCGCTGAGCGATCGATTCCGCGGCTTCCAGATACCGCTCCATCAATAGCGGGGATAGCGTGAGCACGTCGCCGATGTTATCGAAGCCATGACCGACGTCATCCGCCGGAAAGTTTTCGGTGGGATCAAAGTCGACTTCGAGCAGATCGCGAATCGTGTTGCGATATTCGGTCCGATTCAAACGGCGCATCGTCACGCGACCCGGATTAGGGGGCGCACGACGATCGGCATCGTCAAACACGGCCTTCACATGGGCGACAAATGCATTCGCTTCGTCGGGCTTCGGTTGGGGGCGATCCTCAGGGGGCATCTGACCCGACTGCACGACCTTGACGACTTTGTCCCAGAGTTTCCGCTGCTTCACGACGGAAGCGGCCTCCTGGTACTCATCCAGTCGCAGTTCGCCTTTTGGCTCCGTTCCTCCGTGGCATTCGATGCAGTGCTGTTCTAAAAACGGCCGACCGATTTTGGAAAAATCCGGCATATCTTCCCCCAGCGCACGGCCGCTGCACAGGGCAAATAACAGGAGGCACTTTATTCCGTTCCACATCAACCGAATTCCTCACGGGACGAGTTTTCATTGAAGCGTCATTCCCAGACCGGTTACCATTTTAACAACGCGTCCCCCCTGTGTCATGTACGGAATTAGTTTCTTGGTCGCTTCACCTCTCCCGCAAGCGGGCGAGGTGAAGAAGATCCATGAGCCGGG
>JBJXGP010000474.1:0-2859 GCA_046160425.1 Planctomycetaceae bacterium | reverse complement strand
CGACCTGATCGAGATCTTCTTCCGACAATTCGATGGGGACGCAATTGTGCGACAGATACGCATCGGTCGTGGGATGTGAGGGATAAACCTGCAATGAAGGATACACGACCAGCGAATCGCGGTTGGGAATGTTGGTCAGCTTCAGACGATAGGTCGCCCCCTGCATGTAATCGTATCGGCTGGGTGTGACCAGTTGATTTTCGGCGAACCCGCCCGGAATCTGCCAGCCAATGTGCATTCCAGCAGGCCCCGAGAAGATCAACTGCGTCAGGCTGGTCGCGAAGGGCTTTTGAGCCGGCGGTCCCATCTGGTTGAGTACGCCCGGTCCCGGTCCATCGACCATCGGCCCCTGATGCTGTAACATGGCTGCCGGCGGTGCGACATGCTGACTCGGTCGGTCGAACATTTCCTGGCCGTCGACGGCACAGCCGACACACACAACCACTAACGTTCCCAATGCCAAGAAATAATATTTCATCACGACCCCTTTACGATTTCCGCGAGCGAAGAATGGCCTCAGATTCGGCGTGAATCCTGATTCGATGGTATGTATCCTTCGCCGGTAGCGGATTGGTTGCCTGCCGACGAAAACTTGAGTCGACCTGATGGCAGGTGATCCATTACAATGCACTCACCGTGATGCCCGGCGAATCGAGAGAGTTTCGATTTCTCTTGCCGATCCCGGAAGGTGCTCGAAGAAAATCACACTTACCATACAAGAGTAATTTTCGGTCAATTTCGCCCGATTCTTTGGTAAAACCGTTAATTTCGGAACGAAACAATTATGTTCTCCAAATTACCAGCTATTTTATTCTCCCTGATTGGCCTGCAAATCGGGGTATTACCGACGGCACGATCGGCCGATATCGTCGCCGGTAACAACAGGATATCCTCGCCACAATTCATTGCCGGTGATCGTGATAGGAATTTTTCATCAGGCACAGGAGCGGCTCGAATCTCACGCCAACCCCTCGTAAATCCTCCGTCGAACTTGCCGACACACGTCAATCTTTTTCAATTCACCGGCGAAGATGAAAAATATGGGAATCGCGCCCCCGGTTCCCGATATGGGCAACCTCGACGGTCAAATCCCGTAACCACTTTGGCCCAAAATGAGACCGAGGCCGCCCCGGACAGTGCGAAGGCAGAATCACCGGCGACACCCGACGAGCCATCCAAAGTGGCCAAACCTGCAACGGCGTTATCGATCATCAAGCAGTCTCGCAAAGACTTGAATTCTCTCAAATCCATTCGCGCGACGCTCGATGAAACGGTCTCCTTTGGTCCAAAACGCTTCCGGGCAACCGGAACCTACGTGCAGGGGACCGAATTGAAGTTGAAACTCGAATACACCCTCTCGCTCGGAGGATCGAAAGGAACCCTCATCGAAGTCTGCGACGGCCAGGTGCTTTGGGCGCAACAGACGATCGATAAGGATATTCAATTGACACGCCGCGATGTGCGTCAAATACTCGAGGTCGCGAAGAGCCTTCCGCGAAAGGATTCCGTCATGTTGCATACCGAACTCGGGCTGGGGGGCTTGCCCGCGTTGCTCGCCTCCCTCGAGCAATCGATGACGTTCAAACCCGGTCCGGATGAAACTCTCGAGAACCGCCACTTCACCGTTCTCGAAGGTCGCTGGAATAAGGAGTATCAACAACTCTGGACAGGCGGTTCCAGGGATTCCAAAACGGTCTTGCCTCCTTACATACCGGATCGCGTCCGCGTTTATATGGAGCAAGTCCCCCATCAAGACCGGACGATCCATTTTCCCACCCGCATCATCTATCTGAAAAAAACAGATCCGGAGAAGGCGACATTCCGCCCGCTGGTGACGCTTCAATTCAACGACATCGTACTGGATGGCGCTGTGAGTGATGACGAATTTCAATTTGATCATCCCGAAGGAGTGATTCCTGAAGATGTCACGCAAGCCTACATCCAACAACTCAAGCCCCAACAACCCTCAGCCGCTCCGTCAGCGACCAACCCCGCTAAAACGCCGAAGGCCCCCTGATCGGGAACTTCACACCAGTGCGGGTGTCTTGCGATGGGATCGACCACTGCACAAGAAATCGTGTCCCCTGGAATTGCGGCTGTCAATTTCCAAACCCGCGGGGCGATGCTATTCTGTATGTTGTCAACCCGCAGAAAATCTGTGGCCGCAAAATTTCTACCGGTCACCGGTAAGAGAATATGCGGGGCGGAGACACCATCGGCCGGGCTTCGATCGAATTTTTATCCGCAAATAGTGATGAGCAACGAATCGGCATGACTAAAGATTTCCTCAAAAACGCGAACGACGAATACGATATCGTCGTCATCGGCAGCGGTCTGGCCGGTCTGACGTCGGCGAATACCCTGGCGCGAGCCGGATACTCCGTCTTGCTACTCGAGCATCATTACCAACTGGGAGGAATGGCGACGTGGTTCAAACGCCGCGGTGGTCATATCTTCGATATTTCGCTGCACGGGTTTCCCATCGGCATGATCAAGAGTTGCCGCAAGTATTGGACATCAGAAATCGCCGATTCGATCGTCCAGCTCAGGGGAATTCGCTTTGAAAATCCGCAATTCTCTCTGCAAACGACGTTCAACCGCGAAGATTTCACGCGCTTGCTGATCGACAAGTTTCGCATCGAGCCTGAAACGGTCGACCGGTTTTTCGATACGGCCCGCCAGATGAATTTCTACGACGATCAGACCCGCACGACGCGGGAACTCTTTGAGGACTTTTTCCCCGATCGCGACGACGTCGTTCGCCTGCTCATGGAGCCGATCACCTACGCCAACTGTTCAACGCTCGAAGATCCCGCGCTGGCATACGGGATCGTATTTTCCAATTTCATGAGCAAGGGG
>JBJXGP010000473.1:0-4409 GCA_046160425.1 Planctomycetaceae bacterium | reverse complement strand
ATGCCCATATAATGATTCTTCCATCTCGTTTCATCTCGTTCCCAAGCTCCGCTTGGGAACGCAAGTCTTCGCAGCTCCGCTGCGCCCATTGTATTTTCAAAGTTCCATCACACGGGCGGGCAAGCCGCCAGTGCCACCCGGCTATCCCGGAATCATCATCCCGATGACACCACGCTTTCGAGCAGCATGCCGATCGTCAGAAACCAGCCGTCGATCATCACGAACAATAGCAATTTGAAAGGGAGAGAGATCAACACGGGCGGAAGCATCATCATCCCCATGCTGATCAGCACCGATGCGATCACCATGTCAATGATGATGAACGGCAGATAGAGTTGAAAGCCGATGATGAACGCCGTTTTGAGTTCGCTGAGCATGAACGCCGACAGCAGCACGCTGATCGGTACGTCATCGTATGTTTCGGGGGGCTTCTCGTTTGCGGAGATCGGCTCGCCGGAGTGCGTGCGCTGGTATTCCCAGAGCATCCAGACGGTATCGGTGTTGCCGGTCTGTTCGATCTGCATGCTCATGAAGTGGCGCAGCGGAGCGGCCGTTCGCTGATAGGCAGTCTCCATGTCGAGCGGCTGTTCGCCCGCTTGAGGGCTGGTATATGGGCGAACTCCCTCTTCATACGATGTCTTCCAGACCGGAGCCATCACCATGAACGTCAGGAACAAACACAACGACACAAGCACCTGATTGGGGGGAAGCTGTTGCGTCCCCAGCGCCTGCCGGAGCAATCCCAGCACGACGATGAACCGAATGAAACAGGTCGTCATGATCAGGATCGAAGGAGCCAGACTGATCACCGTCATCAGCAGCAGGATTTTCAACGTCGCCGTCAATCCCCCCGGCGAGGTCATCTGATCGGCGGATAGCAGTTGCGGAAGTTGCGGCAGGTCGAGCGGCAACGCTTGTGGAGCGGGTTCCTCTGCGGCGGCGGGAACGACCGACTTCGCGCTGCGATTGGGTAACGCCCGGCCCGATGGTTCGGATTGTCCCCACGCAGGAGCATGTCCTGCCAGGAAGGCGATCATCAGGATGAGACCGGGCGTTCGCATCGGCTGTGACCTCAAGTTTCGCGGGTTATCGATGCATCGCCGGGTTTCTGGAGCGGTTGATCGCCGGTCCGCGCGCTTTGCCACCAGTTGGTTTTTCCGAGCAGCGACTGGAAAGATTGTACGATTCGCGAGTCGTGTGTCGTTTTGCGGCACAAGCCGATCAGTGTATCCATCTCTTGGGGATCGGTGATCTCCGCCAGCGTCGACATGCCTTGCAGCGACGAACCGACGACCAGAATGCGCGATCCGCAGCGGATCAGATAAATCTGCTGCCGCGGATCGAGAGGTCTTTTCCCCAGCACTTCCACGACGTCGGTCGACAACCCTTGAACTTTCAGGGGCTGAATCTTTTTCACGATCCAGGCACAGAGCACAATCAACCCCGTAATGACCAGCAGCGAAAAGATCGTCGTTCCCCACGGGATCGACGTGCGAGATTTATCGCCGGCGCGTCGAGACGGTTTCCCATCTTCCGCAGCGGCCGATTCTTCTCCGTCGATCGAACCGTTCAGAGACAAATTGCGAGCGGCCACCGAACCAGGACGACTGAGCGGCAGCGGACTCCGAGAACGGGGTTCGATTCCAGCCGGTCGAAATCGCGAGATCTCGGCATCCGTCGGCGAAAATTCGGCGGGCGTTTCTCCGGAATGCTCATCGAGATTCCAGTCGGCATTGTTCAAGGGATCGGACCCCTGGTCGAGAGGGTCGGCGTTGGTTCGCGCGGTTTGCTTGATGGTTCGTTGTGCCAGCAATCGCATCGATGGAATCGCATCGTCGAAACAGGCGAATCCAAGCATAAAAACGACGGCCAGACACATGACTCCGATGACGTGCGCACGTGACCCGATCACCGTCGGTCGCGCGTGCAGCGCGCCGCTGAGATGCCGCATCAGTGAATTGGGTCGTGCGGGTCGGTTCATAAAAATGGGCGAGTTTCGATCATCCGTCAGCGAATGATGATCAACCTGCCCCCTCGCTGACGCTTCGGGTTACGATAGGAATGAACGTCGACATTCTGCTGAAATTCAACATTCTGCTGCGATTCTACTTGCGGTTAATAATCGGGGGCGACGATCTCGGCGATGCGGACGCAAAAATTGTCGTTTAACACCAAGACTTCTCCGCGGGCGATCAAGCGGCCGTTGACCAGGATGTCGACGGGATCGCCGGCCAATTTATCCAGCGGGACGACGGAGCCTTCCTTGAGCTGCAAGACTTCTTCGATGAGCAGTTCGGTACGACCGAGTTCGATGCGGAGATCGAGTTCGACATCCTGCAGGCCCGCCAACGAGATCAACCCGTTGCCTGCCAGCGGTCTTGCCGAAAATTCTTCGAAGTCGAACGGGCGGGTCGCACTGGTCTCTTCGATCACTCGCCGAGGTTTGTCGCGGCCGGGCGAGAGTGCTTCCGCGAGGTCGGCCTCGGCCTGGTCGAGCAATTTTTCAGCCGAATGCATCGTCTGCGACGAAGACTTTTTCGGTGGATCGGCTCCTCGGGGAGGGGCCATTCCCGATCGATTGCCTTCGTTGAATTTGAGGAGGGCGTCGATTTCCGATGGGCTGAGCAAGTCTTCCGTCGTGCCGGTGGAGTTCGGCGAAGCCGAACGGGCGAATGGTTTCGGTCCCCCCGGTGGGGGCGGAGATTCTCCGCGTGCCGAATTCAGAAGGTTTTCGACCGCATCGGGTTTCAAGAGATCTTCGTCTTTGTCGGCCACGATATTCTTCTTCCGGTGACGGGAATGTTTTCAGTGACGCGTTCTTCTTCGCGGCGAGAACTGCCGAGGGGGTTAACGACTACTGTTCCATCATGCGGATGTCGGTGATGACGATGTCCTTGACGTAACTCTTGCCGAGAACTTTGTTGATGCTTTCCTGCAAGCGGCGTTTTACGGTTCCCAACTCGGGTTCGTTGAGGTCTTCCAGAAGCGACCGCCTGAGCACAATGATGACCGCCTCTTGGATGCGGTGTTTGTTCGCGTTTTTTGCCTTTTCAAAATTACTCTCCTCGCTGGCAGGAACCGTTACGGCTAACTTGAAACTGATATGCAGAACCGAGCCGGGGGCGGCAAGATTGTTGCTGCAATTGAAGTTCCCGATTTCCACTTCCAACTGTTCGCTGCCTGGTACGGCAGGAACCCCCTCTTCCTCGACGGTCCCCGTTTCACCTGCGGCGGGATCGGCGGCGGGTGCTCCGGGTTTGAGCATGACGAGCAATACCGCTCCTTCGACGGCCATCACGACGATCACGACGAGGGCGATCAGCATCTTGGGGGATTGCAGCAACCCCTTGGGGGCAGAAGGTGCAGACCGGGATCCCGGCGCAGCATCATCACTTTTGGTCTCTGTCGACACATTACCATCCTTGGTATGCGTTCCCGGAGTGTCGACTTCCGCCGCTCATGATGCACCAGAATCGTGCAGCGGCCGAACTCAGATTGTCACTCGACGGAAACTAAACGCTTCTTACTTCGAATCATCCAACGAAGGAGGCGTTATATACGCATCGATGACAAATACGTCAACCCGATCATTGACGCGATGCAGTTCGAGATCCCGTGAGATGATGCGGGGTTCCGTGTCGCCAACTGCACTTACGATCAGGTAATCGGCCCGTATCCCCTTGGAAATGAGATATTGGGAGGTCTGGTGTGCTCTGGCAAACGACAAATCGATGGCGTCACGATATGGTGAATCTGCGGGTAAAGGTTCGGAGGACGTATGCCCCCGGACCACGATGCGGTTGGGCCGACCCGCGAGAATGCTGGCAATGATATCGAGGTTGGATTTGATCTCTTCAGTCAATTCTGCATCAAAGCGGTTGAACGCTGTCGGACCGCCCAGCGTCACTTCGGTCCCGTGATTGAGCCGCTGCACGTTCGCGTAAGGCCCAGCTCTGCCCACTTTCGACTTCTGCCCCCCTTTTTTCGTCCCCCCTTCGCTCGTGTCTCTCGTCGAATGCATATGGGTCAGAGCGCTGGTTCTTTGGGTCGAGGTGCCGGGAACTCCGGACGGTCCATCGATCATCCCGAACGATTTCGTCATGGAATCCATCATCGCGCGGAGCTTGCCGTTACTATTATCTTTCATCTCGCTCATCGAGACGAGCATGATGAAGAACGTCAGCAACAGCGACATCATATCGCCGTAGGTGACCACCCATTCGGGGGCACCGGCGGGAGGATCATCTTCGAGCATCGCCATGAATGGTTCTCCGAAAATCAGGCGGCGGCTTTCGCCAGGGCCTTTTTCTCGGCCGGAGAAAGGAACGTCGAAAGCTTCTGTTCGAGCACGCGCGGGTTATCGCCGTCTTGAATCGCCAGAATTCCGCGGACGATCACTTCTCGGACTT
>JBJXGP010000472.1:0-16089 GCA_046160425.1 Planctomycetaceae bacterium | reverse complement strand
GAGTAAGAAAATGCATTACTTCCATCAACCTTATCTCCATCTCTGTGTTCACGGTGACTCTGTGGTTAATAATTGTCCTGAACTTACGTCGAAAATGTCACTTCTCAAATCTCAACTCAATATCCGCAATCTCATACGCGGTCAGGTCGATCGGGACGGCATCGTCGATGATCGCCAATTCGGAAACGGTGCGACCTTGAAAATCGCGTTGACGGGCGAAGTCGGGGGTTTCGAGGCCGCGGAGTTTCACTCGCACCGCGCGACCTTCGGTCTCGACCAGCCGGACCGCATAGGCCCGTTTGCCGGGGAGCGTCGGCTGGTCGTATTGATCCCAGATCGCCGTCGTCTGCGGTGCATCGGCGGGAGCATCCATGATCGTCGTCAGCAAGACGTTGTGGGCATCGACGTGGAAAAACCAGCCGCTTCGTCCTTCCGGTCCCCAACCCCGTTTCGTGGGGATCATGACCACGGGTGAGAGGGCATCGAGAGCCGCCCGCATCGGGAACTCGGTATCGATGACGATCTGAAAACTGAAGCGGGGTGTCAGTTCCCCTTCGGCGAGCAAGATCGAATCGAGCATGCGCGGGCCGGTCTTGCGATGAAACGTCAGGCCTTTGGTGAGGATCGTCGTCCGCGAATCGCTGTCGGCGATTTCGATGTAATACGGCGCTTCGAGGCGATCCATCTTCACGCCGTGCGCTCCCGATAACATCCCGCGCGTGAGCGCGGCGGTGCTGTCGTTCCAGGCGAAGCGGGAGGTGAAGTAGGTGCTCCAGGGGTCGCCGTCAGGCAATGCAACGTCGGAGAATTCGATCTCGACGTCGATCACCGGCCGCGATCGCCAGACGCGGACGGTCTGTCGAAATTTGGCGAGCGGCGTCTGATGTTCGGGATCGACGATCTCGCCCGCCGTCACGATCTCTCCCATCACGGGACCGGTCGATGTCACATTCGATTCGTGACATTTCATTTGGGCGTATTGGGTTTTGATCTCTTCCTGCTCGTCGGTTCCGGGAATCGGCACGAAGTACCGCCGTTCTTTCGGAAAACGGAACGTCAGTTGTTGACTCAGCCGCGTCGGGCTGCGCCCGTGCCCTTTGATGCGGGCAATGCCACCGGTCCCGTCGTGGATGTGAACTTCGAACAATTCGTTGCGAAGCAAATTCGGCTCGGCGAGCAACGTTTTCGAGAGGGTCGTCGCCAGTGACGCGTTGTCGATTTGCGGAATCCAGACGAACCCCATCCCCGGGCAAGCGACCGTCGCCAATCGACGCTCATCTTCCCACTGCACCACTTTCACAGCCCCTCCCGCCTGGATCGGTCCGCAGGGGGCTTCGGGGGCCGCTGTTGACGATTCACCAGCCGTTGAATCGACCGGCGGACTTTGAATTTCAGCCGCGAGATCGGCTTCGGTGGGGAATGAAACCGAAACGGTGCGCGGAAACGAGAGGGTATTGATCAGCAGGTATCCCGGTGTTTCCTGGGAACTCGTGCCGAGAATGACCTCGGCCAGTTCTTCCGCCGATGTTTGCCACTGCTCGAGGACGCTCTGATCGGCGTCGGTCCATTTTTCGAGCGGGTCGGCGATGTCCGGGGCAGCGAGTTCGATTTTGTCTTCCAACGCCTGAATTTCCGGGCGGGCCAGCGACTGCCGTTTGAGCAGCGACGCCAGCATCGAACAGTTCCGCACCACGTCGAACAGGTGTCGTCGCGAAAGGCATTCGATATGACGTTGCACGGGGAATTGTTCCCGCCGGGCAACCGCGTGAATGAGGCTGGGCGTGAGATAATCTTTGGATTCGTAAGTCATCAGCCGTCCGGAGACGTCGGTCGCCTGAAAGAATTGACTGAAGGTGACGAAGCGTCCGAGGACCGGGGCGTATTTGTTCGTCCGCCGCAAGTCTTCGAGCCAGGGGGTCCGCATATCGGGCCAGCGGGCCAATATTAATGATGTCCCCTGATCGTGCTGCATCGATTCGGCCATGCGTGCGGGATACCGCAAATAACTGCTCGCACTGTCCCCGGCGAGCGGTATACGCGAGATCGCATCGATGACCGTCCCGTCGCAACCCTGCCAGCGGAGTTTGCTGAATTCCTCATCGGGATAAAGCCCGTCGTCGAGCACCAGATGCATCGCCGCCTGATAGCCGAATCGCGAGAGAATCTGCGGGAGCATGGGATGCACACCGAACCGTCGGCGTCCCCACATGCGGGGGGGTTTACCGAACCATTTTTGGAAGGAGTGGCGGCCATGCTGAAATTGCCAGAGGACCGAATCGACCGACATCAGAGGAAGAATGGGATCGGTCCACTCTCCGCCGATGAGCTCGAGCAGTTCCTGATCCCAAAGTTCCTTGCAGCGGGCGATCATTTGCGGTTTGTCGGCGGCGATTTGTTCGAGGTCTTCACCGGTGATGAGCAGATTGAGCGGATCGCTACGGGAGAGCACTTTTTCGAAGTGCTCGTTCGCCCATTTGGGCGCGACGAGACAGAGATCGAGCAGATAACAATCGACGGGGAAAAAACGCTCGCGGGCTTCGAGCAGGACTTCGAACGCCGATTTCAGATGCGTCGTGGCCCCTTCACGATCGCCGGCGACGGCGGCTTTGGCGGCGGCAACCGCCTCGCGCTGCAGATGGACTTCATCCATGCTGCTGAAATGATGCATCTGACGGGTCAAGAGTTCGAGCAATATGTAACAGGTTCCGAGGGCGTGAAAATCGGCGACCAGTTCGGGGTCGACAACCGCCGCATCTTCGCATGGCTCCAGCATGGCGGCGACCATTTTTTCGCGATCGGAGAGGTCGGTAATGACGATTCCCCCTTTCTTGCGGGCGTGGTCGGCCCAGCCGCCGGGGAGAAGCTTCTTGCAGTTGTTGGGGACCAGAATCAACCGGTTCGCCGTCAGTTCGGGAGGGACGTCGGCGCGGTGCCAGCTTGGAATCACTCCGGCGGAGGCGAGACAGACCGGATGCCAGCCGACTGCAAAAGCATTGAGCAGACTGGCGGCCTCATCGTCTCCCAGGTCGGTGGGCAAGTCTTCCAGACTGTGGCTGGAGATCAGAATGAGGATGTCGTCATATCTCATTGTTCAGTTCACTCACGTGGCAATTGTCGAAGTTATCAAACAGGAAAATATTCACACCGGACGGGCCCGGCGACGAGAACGCCGAGCCACATTCGATCATAACCGACGAGGGTTCATTTTGTCTGCCTTCCGCGAGACAAACTCCTTGCTCCGCGAAATCGAAGGGGATTGGCCGAGCGATCGTCCGAAGCTTTGATGCGATTTTTGCAAAATCTTGAGATTCTTTTTGATTTCTGGAACTTTCAATCGCTTCGTGCGTCCACTCATATAACGCTCATACGAAGAACGAACGACAACTTCAATTCTATGGAATTTTTGTATTAGACATGGTTCAGCGAAAACTCCTGATCGTGAGAAACCAGGATCATCACCTTCGCTGATGGCCGTTCGTAGAATGGTCGATGCGAGTGAGGGTTCGAGACAGATGCCGTCGCTCGTTCGCCCGACGAATCATCGAGAGGAATAATTTGCCTTAAAAACTTGCCGGACACCCTGATTTTGCCCAATAATTATTCGCTGCTCACCCGGCACATCTGATAGAATCCTCACATGCGATTCGCTGTGAGTGGATGACGACGAATGCAATCCGTAACCTCATAAGGCAATGTCTCGCAGGCGGGCTTTATGGTTGACATAAACTGAAATCCCGTGGTAGCTTTACTTTAGATTTGCAGGGCTGGATGCTTTCGTATCCTTTGGCCCTTTCTCAGTCCATTCGGTCTATTTCATCTCATTGAGGATCCAACTCATGGCCGAAACACGAGCGGTTTGGGGCATTGACATCGGTCAAGCCGGTCTGAAAGCGATCAAGCTGCGCTACAACGAAAATGCCGACAAGGTCATGGCATTGGCGTTCGATTATATTCCGCATGCCAAGATTCTCAGCCAGCCCGATGCCGTCCCCGACGAACTCATTGCGCAGGCGATCGAAAAATTTCTCTCCCGCAATGATGTGCGAGGGGATGTCGTGGCGATCAGCGTCCCGGGGCAGACCGCACTGGCACGCTTCATTCAACTTCCGCCGGTGGAAGCGGGCAAAGTTCCCGAGATCGTCAGATACGAAGCCAAGCAGCAGATCCCATTCGATCTCGATGAAGTCATCTGGGATTACCAGCCCCTCAGCAGCGGGACGGAAGAGAGCGGATATCTGCTCGATGCCGAAGTCGGATTATTCGCGATGAAGCGCGACCAGGTGATGCAGCACTTGAGACCGTTTACCAACGCCAAAGTGGAAGTCGACCTGATTCAGATCGCACCCCTGGCGATGTACAATCTCTTGTCGTTCGATCATCTCGGTTTGAAGATGACGGATGAAGTTCTCGCAGAAGACGAATTCACCATGCTGGTCGACATGGGCTGCGACACCTCCACGATTCTCATTTCGAACGGCAAGAAAATCTGGATCCGCAACATCCCCATCGGGGGGAACCATTTCACGCGGGCGTTGACCAAAGAAATGAAACTCACGTTCGCCAAAGCCGAACACCTCAAATGCAATGCCACAAAATCACCCGACCCGCGCGCCGTGTTTCAGGCCTTGCGACCCGTATTCAACGATTACGTGGCGGAAATCCAGCGATCGATCGGCTTCTTCTCGAGCGTCAACCGCGACTCGAAAATCGTCAAAATCCTCGGGCTTGGCAACGGTTTCAAACTGGCCGGCCTGCAAAAATTCCTCCAGCAAAACCTGCAATATGAAGTGGAACGCGTGGAATCGTTCCAGGCCGCCATCGGCGACGCCGTCCTCAACGCGCCGTTGATGCAGGAAAACCTGATGAGCTTCGGGGTGTCGTACGGATTGGCTTTGCAGGCGTTGAAGCTGACTCGCATCCATACGTCGTTGCTGCCTCCCGAATTGATCACCGCACGCAAGATTCGCCGCAAGAAACCCTGGGCGGTCGTGACGGCGGCGACGCTGCTCATTGGGCTTTCGCTGTCGGTCATGGGATACAGTAACGTCGCGCGGACGGTCGGCACCGATCGCTGGTCGACGGCGGAAACGAATCTTAAGACGGTCCAGGGAGAACTGGGAAGCCACAAATCGGCGTATGACGCCGAGGCAGGAACGTACAAGACCCTCTACGAGTCGGGAAATAAACTCATTAACGCCGACACGCGCGAGTACTGGCTCGAACTGTATCGGGCTATCAATGCCTGCCTGCCGCGCGATCCCGCTGATCTCCCCGAAGATACGCCATTATCGGAACGCAAGCGCATCAAGCTGTTCAGCATCACCGCCGAAAAGAAAACCGATTTGAAAGAATGGTTCGACGCCTTGCCGCAGGGAACCAAAGACCGCATGCCCGAAGCCGATAAGACGACGGCCCCGACCGGCGAAGGTTACGTGTTCACGCTCGAGGGGGTGCATTACCGTCACGACGATAAAGATACCACCGAAACGGGAACGTTGTACGTGGCAAAAACCTTGCTGAAAAACTTGCAGTCCTGGACCGTCGAACAACCGGTGGTAGGGACGGTTCCGGTGAAAAAACTGGGGATCTCTCATGCCGTCCTGGTCCGTATGCCCACCTCGAAGCGCGGCCGATATTATCCCAATGGACAAAACTCGAATCTGGCAGGACTGCGAGGCGGGGCCGGCGCGGGTGATGCAGGGCGGATAGCCGGTCGCGGAGCCATGGCCGCCGGACGGGGGACAATGCCCGCAAGAGGTGCCGACATCAGAGGGGCCGGAGTCATGCCACGCCGCCCGGGTATGGGAGTTGGTAACCGACCTGCGGGCCGTCCTGCAGGACCTGCCGGCGCGGGAAAAGGAGGAGAACGACTTCCCGGTGCTCTGGCAGGGGCGGGAAATCCTGGCATCGATCCACTGATGAATCTCGATCCCGACGAAGGGCAGGAAACCGTCGTCGAAGGAACGCAAACCGAATTCACGCTCGAGTTCGTCTGGAAGCCGACGCTCCACTCCGATCGACCTGAACAGCCCCCCGTTGATCCCGCGGCTCTTCAAGGGGGTACTACGCCAGCCGCAGGCGCCGGCGATGCAGCAAACTCTCCGACGAATGCCGCACCGCCGCCGGGAGCAGCAACTCCTGCGGCTCAAGGCCCCGGGGGCGCGGCGGGTGCCGCTGCACCGGCAGCAGGACCACCGGGCGTGCCCCCAGCAGCCGCAAAATAGAATCGGCCACTAGACAGAAATTTGAGAGACCACGAGACAACATTTGGTAGGATCTTCCAGACTTTCATTCCATTCACGGCATGGGCCGTCGACGAGGCGATTGACATGGAAAAATTGAAACCCATTCTGGCTCAGCGTTTCTGGATTATCTCCGCGCCGGCGATCCTCTTGCCCGTCATCGCCTGGTGGATGGCGACGGGACGCCTCGCCGCCGATATCGACAAGCGCTTCGGGGAATTGAATACCGCATTCACCAGCATTCCGCCGGTGAACGACAGCCCGAATGGAACTTGGGCGGCAGGCCTGAAAATCATCAACGCGGAAGTCGAAAAACAGAACAAAGAATCCGCCGATTATCTCTGGCAGATGCAAAAAGATCTGATGTTCTGGCCCGATAACATCGCCGAGACGATGTCCAAGGTTCCCTATCGGGGCGACGTTCCGAACTCGGCCCGCGATTTGTATCGCAGCAGCTACCGGCCGACGCTGATGAAAGTCCACAAGATCGTTCAGCCGTACGATATCGAAACGGGAAAAGGTCAGATTTTGGCCGATCTCGAAATCATGCCGCAAGTCGAGCAGGATCGATGGGAGATTCTGGCTCCGACTGCCGAAGAGATGTGGGATGCCCAGGAAGATATCTGGCTGTTGAAATCGGTATTGGAATCGGTCCAGCGCGTCAACGAAGCCGCGACGCTGGTCACTGAATCTCCCATTCGCTCGATCGAAGTCCTGGAATTCCGCGGCGGATCCAAGTCCGCTCCGGGAGGGACGGGGGGCGCCATGACAGGCGCTCTTGCCGCTGGTACCCCAGGGGCGCTGGATGCCGGGAAGGCGGCGATGGGTATGCGAGATTCCGGCTCGATGAACAACAATCAGCAGCAAGGACCGAAGTCTGCCGATTTCCCTCCCGAAGATGAATTCGGCAGCGACGTCGATACCAGTGCGACGGCTGGAGCCGAGGGAGCGGGCGCAGCAGGCGGCGCGGCTGCGGCGGGAGGGGCGGGCGCACTTGCTCGACCCGGTATGGGCATGGGGATGGGGGGACAAGGGGAGAAAAAAATCCGCTATGTCGACGACGACCCCGCGCATCCCTTTAAGACGCGTGGTTTTTACCTGCAAGTGGTCATGGAGATTCGGCGAGTCCCGCATCTGATGGTGGAACTGACCAACAGTCCCTGGCCCGTCCGCATCGTCCGCGTTCAGCAGGCAGACTTGATTCTCGACGACTTCGAAATCGAAGGTGGTGGCAGAGGAGGCATGATGGGTGTGGGGCGTATGGGTGCCGGTGGAGGCGGTGCCCCCGCGGCCGCTGGACGCGGAACCTCTGGTCGATCGCAAAGACCGGGGGCGATGGACCGCCCCGCCAATGCAGGGAAAGCCGGTGGCACCCGGCCAGGCATCGATCCCATGCGACGCGGTGGTGCAGCGGGGGGCGCGGGAGGTAGCGGCAATCAAGGCATGGATTATCAGAACATGGCCACGGCGGCCCTCTCCGATCCCGACTTGTGTACCGTCGCCATCGCCGGCGTGATGACCATCTATCGCCCCATTGAAAAAACGGTTGATCCTGCGACTCCGGGAACCGTCCCTGGCACGTCTGAACCGATCGCCGGTGCTCCCGATGCGGAAGAATCGACGTCAACTCCAGCGGGTGAAACGACCAGTGAAAGCGCGCCGACTTCCGAGTCTGCGACCGAAACCACCGCTGGTGAAACGACGGCTGAAGAAACGACCGACGAACCTGCGACGGAATCGGGAACCGAACCCGATGCAACGGAATCGCCCCCATCAGACGATGCAACCGAACCGGCAACCACCGAGGACAAGCCGGTTGATGAAGCTGAATCCACGGACTCGGAAACACCAGAAGAAACGACCCCCGGTCCGGAATCTGAACCTGGTCCGGAATCTGAAAATGAACCGGCCGGCAAAAAAACGGATTCCGGCACACCGGAATCCGGAAAAGAATAACCGACTCCACCAACTGCTGCGACCGTTTAACGCACGCATGACATTTGATTCAACAATTCGACCGTTCGCCGCGACAGTTTTTCGGCATTCGCCGAAAGACCCCCTCGCGAAGTGAAAAGCGGAGAAGTAACGATGAAAAATATCGGTTCGAAACTCAAGTCCATGAATTACAAGCAGGCGGCGATCGACCATCTCGAAAAGATGGTTTTCGGACTATTTGCCTTTATCACCTTGCTGTCTCTCGTCACGGCTCGCTGGAAAGGCTTCGATAAAGCCCCGGAAGAATTGCAGTTCAAGACCGATGAAGCCAAGACAAAGATCCTGGCAAGCACGTGGCCCGAAGAAAAGAAAAAGGAATTTCTCGTCGACTCCGACGTGCGCGAGCGCGTGAAGACGCTTGTTTCCCCTGTCGAACCGGCGCGATGGGACTACGGCAATGAGGGTCTCAGTTGGCCGTTGCAGAAAAAGAAGGTTCTCGTGAAGGAGCCGGAGTGGCTGGCTGTCGAAGAGCTGGAAGCGACTCCCGGCCGGTTCATTCTCAGCGAACGACTCCCGGAAGAAGACTTGTATGAAGGCGATCCTGGCTATGATGAAATGGAAGTCCCCGAAGAGGAAATCGATGAATTCACCCCGCGAACGGACGTCGGAGCCGTCGATGGTGCCGCGAGAGGTTTAGGACCGGAAGAACTCGGTGCGGGCAAAGCAGGAGCACTTGCGGGACGTCCTGGCATGCGGGCCGGCGGCAAGGCTCGCCCTGGTGCTGGCGCAATAGTCGATGCGGGGCGGGCAGGCGGCGGCCCCGCTGCCGGCCGAGGCCGACTTGGAGCCGGCGCCATGGCCGGTCGGCCGGGAATGGCCGGTAAAGCCGGGCTTGGCGCGGGCAAAGCAGGAAAAGCCGGTGAAATGATGCCAATGATGGGTGCCATGGCAGGCGAAGGAACAACGGGCAGCGGCAAAGGTCGCGGCGTTCGCTTCATCGCCGTCCGGGGCGTATTCAATATCTGGAAACAACTCGACAAAGTCCTGCGCGCATCCGGACAAACATTGTCGGCCATGAACAGCGGTGAATTGCTGGAATTCCTCGACTTCACTCTCGAACGCCAGACCGCGGTTGCCGGCGACGACCAGTGGAGCGGCCCTTGGGAAAAAGTGAACATCCAGGTGGCCAAAGACCTGCTGTCAGAGGCCGCAGAATTCGATCCCGACGTCGTCGACAGCGGAATCACCGACAACGTCTTCACCATGCCTCTTCCCGCCCGCGGACTCGGATACTGGACCGAAGATATCGCTTCGCATCCGCTCGTCCGGAACTACCAGCTCAGCCCCGAAGAAATGGAACGCGAACTCAAGATCAACGAAAAGCTGATCGAACAATATCAGAAAATGGAAGAACAGTCCGGCAAACGCTTCACTGCCAAACCGGGCGGCTTCGCCGACCAGACGCTCGATATCCGAGGCATCCGCCAGGATGTGTTTCAGTACGGACAGGGAAATGAATTTCTGACCGACCTGGGCAAGGATATGGATCCCGAAAACCGCGAAAAGACTTTGATGAACAACATCAAGGAACGCGTTTCGGCGCAAGGGCGCGTCTTGTTGTTCCGCTATTTCGATTTCGACATCGTTCCCGAAAACGCCTACCGCTATCGGGTGCGGCTGACCGTCCGCAACCCCAATTATGACCGATCGCTCGCCGAAGTGATCGAGCCATCGGTCATCGAAGGCGAAACCCGCGACACCAACTGGAGCGAACCGAGCAATCCCGCTTACGTCGCCCGAGACGTGCGCTACTTCATGGATAAAGTCCAACTATATCGGACGAAGTCCGTCAGCGGCGCCCTCTTCGACGTGTATCAGTGGTATCCCGCCTCCGGGACAACGGTGAATAAAGTCTTGCCAGTGGCACTCGGACAACCGATCGGCGGCGAATTCGCAGCCCATGTCCTGCGTCCTCTCGAACAATCCTTCGAGGAAGAAAAGAAAGTGCAGTTCGATACCGGCGATCTGCTGGTCGATGCCCGCGATGCCACCAAGTTAAATATTGCCGAACATCCCGATCTCCAACTCCAGGCGAAGGACAGCGGCCGAACGGGTAGTGTCGTTCAAGCGCTGGTCATGAATCGCTCGGGGGATCTGGTGGCGATCGATCCGGTTTCGTCGGCCAAAGCCCGCGAAAGTGCGAAGAAGCAACTCGAACGAGAACAGTCACCGTTCGAACCGCTCAAAGACGCCGTCAAGAATGCCGAAGAAGAAGCATCGAGCCTCGACGATCTACTCGCGCCGGCAGATGCCGCAGCCTCACCCGAGGATCGAATGGGAATCCGCGGACGCGGTAAAAATCCGCTACGGCGCGCGGGAGGGGGACGAGAAGCCATGATGCGCGGCGCCATGCCGGGCGCCATGCCCGCCGGAGGCGCCGGCCCCCGCGGCGGTCGCGCGAGATAAGTCGGCGACTGACGGCCTGCGACGATGATTCTGTTCTCTGAACAAGGTCGTCTCAAGGCACCGTTAAGGTCAGGATTCGGTTCATGAACGGCTAAAGGCCGTCGGGGATGTTCTTGCACAATGTCCAGGCCGTTGCGTGTACTCTGTGCCATAGGATCGATGAGCGGCGGCGGAGCGGAGCGACAACTGCTGGAAGTCCTCAGGCATTTCGATCGGTCCCGCTTCACCCCCCTGCTGTATCTGATACATCGCCGGGGTGAATTGCTGGAAGTTATTCCCGACGACGTTCCTGTCTTCGCGTTTGAAGAACGAGTTCGATCTCCTCGATTGTACTTTCCAGGACGGATCCATCGACAACAGGTTCACGATTTCGAGCAGATCCTCCGCGAGCAGCAAATCGACGTCGTCTATGATCGTACATGGTTCATGACGCTCCTCGCTGCGCCGGCGTCGCGCCGCGCCGGAACCCCGCGCATCTCCGTCATCGACAGCAATCCTGCACACGACCTGAAGGCCACCGCCGGGCGATTCCAATTCCTGAAACGACGTTTGCTCAGGAACGCCTACACGCAGGCAAACCGCGTTATTGCAGTTTCGGAATCGCTCCGAAGGGAAGTCCTTCGTTTCTATCAACTCCCCACACGGCAAGTCATCTCCCTCCCCAACGGAATCGACCTGCGATTGATCGATCGTCTTCTCGCGGATGAAACCATCAAACTCGAACCCGATCGGTTTCACATTGTTGCCGTCGGCCGCATCCAGGAAGAAAAGGGATACAACCACCTGCTACAGGCCATCGAGATGTTGGTCCACGCTCGAAACATGAAGCACCTGTGTCTGCACATCCTCGGTGACGGTCGACAACGACAGGAGCTTGAAGAGTTCGTCCGCGCAAACAACCTGAACGACCATGTTCGTTTTCACGGTTTCGTCGCGAATCCGTTTCCGTTTTATCGCCAGGCCGATCTGTTCTGCCTCTCTTCATTGTACGAGGGTTTGCCCACGGTCATTCTCGAGGCGCTCGCTTGTCGAATTCCCGTGCTCTCGACCGATTGCCCGACCGGTCCCCGTGAAATTCTCGTCGGTGGAGAATTCGGCCGGCTGGTTCCCCCCGCCGATCCCGCAGCGCTCGCCAATGCCATCGCAGAAGCGGCGACTAATCCCGGTCCGTGGTGCGCGAAGATCGACCCTGCCCGCGCTCATGTCGAGCGGAATTATTCCATTCGAGTCACGATCGCCCGACTGGAATCTCTTCTGACCGAAATCGGCGGACAATGAAGCAACAACCGCTCGCGGTTCGAATCGATTGCCGTGGAATTGGCCAGCTTGCACGGGTACAATACCAATGGTCTTTGAAACCCTGCCTGCATGACGTCTGACTACGATTTCTCATCCTCATGCCCTCCAAAAACTATCACACGCAAGCACAACTGAGCCATGTCATGAACGACGATCCGATCACATTCGTTAAAACGCGAATCGATCCAGCAACCCGACGGTTCCGGTTGACCCGACATCTCATCTGTAATGCCCTCGGCGGCTGCCTGTTCTGCATGGTGATGGCGACCGCATTACAGCCATTCGGTTCTTCGGACAATGTCAGCCCCGCAAGCGCCATCGCTCAGGAAAATGCATCGGAGTCTCCTCCATCTCAAGACGATCCGCGCGATCTCGCGTTTCGAGATTCCATTCAACCGCTAATCTCTAAATACTGCACCTCATGCCACAGCGGCGACATGGCACAAGCGGGACTGGAACTCGGGCAACCGGTCACCGTCGCCGATCTGCTGCGAGAGCACCGCCGTTGGGAAAAGATCCTCACGATGATCGAAACCGAGACGATGCCCCCGGCCGATCATGACGCCATACCGACCTCCGACGAACGCCAGACGATCGCCGGTTGGCTGCGCGATGCGCTGTACAACATCGATTGCGATCGATATCGCGATCCGGGCCGGGTGACAATCCGGCGACTGAACCGCAACGAGTACAATCACACGATCCGCGATCTGCTGGGGGTCGATTATCAACCTGCCTCCGACTTCCCGCGCGACGACGTCGGTTACGGTTTCGATAACATCGGCGACGTCCTTTCGCTTCCACCGCTGCTGATGGAAAAATATCTCGCCGCCGACGAGCAGATCACATTGCGGGCAATCGTCAACCCCGATGCGCAAGCCGCCGCTGGCCGCACGTTCGCGGCGGGACAACTCAAGATTGAAGGGGGAGGTCAGCACAACGACTCCGCCGTCGCGCTCGTTTCGGTCGGGACGGCGTCCGCTACCGTTCCGATCGTCGTCGGTGGCGATTACGTGATCAAAATCCAGGCGTGGGGAGATCAGGCCGGCCCCGACCCGGCGAAAATGGAATTGCACGTCGGCGATGAAAAGATCGAAACCTTCGATGTGAAGGCCGAACCCAACTCGCCCGATATCTACGAAAAGCAGATCGCCATCCAGCCGGGCGACGTTCGCGTCTCGGCGTCGTTCATCAACGATTACTATCAGCCGGATGCCCCCGATCCGAAGGATCGCGGAGACCGCAATCTGTATGTCGGTTCGATTGAAGTCGTCGGCCCGCTCTCGTTCGATCCGAATACGCTGCCACAATCTCATCGCGACATTCTGTTCGTCATGCCCGATGCACGAAACTCGGAGGATGACTGCACGCGCGAGATACTTCGCAAATTCGGCCGTCGGGCATTTCGCCGGCCGGTGACCGATGAAGACTTGGCCGGATATTTCGAATTGGCGCGCATCGCCCGCGAGCAGAATGAGACGTTTGAAGGCTCGATTCAGATCGCCATCCAGGGGATGCTCGTCTCGCCGCACTTTCTGTTTCGCGTCGAGAACGACAGGGATCCCGACAATCCGGACGACAAACATCTTCTCGCCGATTTTGAACTCGCCTCGCGGCTGTCTTACTTCCTCTGGGGTAGCATGCCCGATGATGAATTGTTCGCGCTCGCCGAGCAGGGAAAGCTGCACGACTCCGCCGTCCTGAAACAGCAGACCCGTCGGATGCTCGCCGATCCAAAGTCGATTGCGCTGGTGGAAAATTTCGCCGGTCAGTGGCTGAATCTGCGCAATCTCGCTGAAGTCACTCCGGACTCAAAAACCTTTCCCACGTTCTCCGATGAACTCCGCGGCGACATGCGCCGCGAAACCGAATTGTTTTTTGATTCGATCATTCGAGGAGACGCTTCGATCGTCGACCTGCTCGTCGCCGATTACACCTTCGTCAACGAACGGCTGGCGGCCCACTACGGCATCGCCGGCGTCTCCGGGCCGGAGTTCCGCCGCGTCGAACTGCAAGGGACGAACCGCGCCGGCGTGCTCACGCAGGCCAGCATTCTCACGCTCACGTCGAACTCGACCCGCACCTCTCCCGTCAAACGAGGCAAATGGATTCTCGAAAACATTCTCGGCGAAGAACCGCCCCCCCCTCCTCCCAATGTCCCGACGCTTGAGAAAACGCAGACCGATCTCCCCAATGCCACGTTGCGTCAGCAATTGGAAAAACATCGCGCCGACCCGGTCTGTGCTTCGTGTCACGATCAGATGGATGCCCTCGGTTTCGGCTTCGAGAACTTCGACGCCGTCGGCCGCTGGCGCGACAAGGACGGCGAAAATGCGATCGATTCCAGCGGCACGCTCCCCGGAGATCGAAAGTTTCAAGGCCCGATCGAATTGCTGCAAATCCTCAAGCAACGCCACCAGGACTTTGCACGATTGTTCACGGAAAAATTGCTGACTTACTCATTAGGACGAGGATTAGAGTTTTACGACCGCTGTACGGTCGATAAAATAATGGTAGCACTCGAACAGAACGATTATCGATTCTCCGCCCTGGTGGATGAAATCGTCACGAGCGAACCCTTCATGATGAGACGGGGAGAAGAAACCACACCATGACATTTCAACCGCTCAAACGCCGGACGTTTTTGCAGGGAATCGGAGTCTCCTTGTCGCTTCCATTGCTGGATGCGATGCAACCCCGACTAGCTCTCTCGGCCGATGAAGCCGCGGCCAATGCACCCGTGCGGCTGGCGTTCGTCTTCGTGCCCAACGGCGTGATCCTCCCCGCCTGGAAACCGACGGGGAGCGGTACCGATTATCAGTTTTCGGAAACGCTCAGCCCGCTGGAACCGCATCGGCAGGAAATCAACATCATCAGCGGCCTGGCCCAGGACAACGGCCGGCCCAAAGGGGACGGCCCCGGCGATCATGCGCGCTCGGCCTCCACGTTTCTGACCGGAGCGCATCCAGTCAAGACCGCTGGTGCGGATATTCGCGTCGGGATCTCGGTCGATCAGGTCGCCGCCGAAAAGCTCGGAAGGATCACCCCGCTCCCTTCACTCGAACTCGGCATCGAAGCGGGACGCAACGCGGGAAACTGCGACTCGGGATATAGTTGTGCCTACTCCAACAGCATTTCGTGGAAGACTCCTACCACGCCGATGAGCAAGGAAATCTATCCGCGACTGGCGTTCGAACGGCTGTTCGGAACGACGGAAAATCCCCAGGCGCAAGCCCGGCGCTTACGAAATCGTAAGAGCATTCTCGACGTCGTCGCGAATGACGCCGCCAAATTGCAGAACAAACTCGGCCGCACCGACCGGCAGAAGATCGACGAATATTTCACGAGCGTCCGCGAGATCGAAGACCGCATCGGCCGCGCCGAGCGCATCGCCGAGCAACCCCGCCCCGAAATCGAAATCCCGCGCGGCATCCCCAACGACTTGCAGGATCACATCCGGCTGATGTTCGACATCCTGGTTCTCGCGTTCCAGACCGACACCACGCGAGTCGCCACCTTCATGATGGCCAACGAAGGGAGCAATCGCAGTTATTCGATCATCGACGTCAAGGAAGGACATCACGAACTCTCGCATCATCAGTCCGAAGAGGACAAGATGAACAAGCTCAAGAAAATCGACAAGTTCCTCGTCACGCAGTTCGGCTACTTCCTCGATAAGCTCAAAGCAGTCACCGAAGGAGAACGCACGCTGCTCGACAATAGTCTGGTTCTCTACGGCAGCGGCTTAGGCGACGGCAACGCCCACAACCACGACGATCTACCGCTGGTCCTCGCCGGCCGCGGCGGAATGACGGTCCCCACGGGGAGGCATATTCTATTCGAGCAAGAGACGCCGATGAACAATCTGTTCCTCTCCCTCCTCGACCGCGCCGGTTCCCCCGCGGAATCCATCGGCGATAGCACCGCGAGACTGACGGCACTGGACGGGTAACACGACGGCCAGCTAATCGGAGCCAAACATGCTTCTGCCATCTTCTGTGATTACGTGTTCGCCCGACGTCATGGGAGGAACTCCTGTGTTCTCCGGAACGCGCGTGCCGAGGCAAACCCTTATCGATTACATCGAAGGGGGCGATACCATCGACGACTTTCTGGAAGGTTTTCCGACGGTCAGTCGCGAACAGGT
>JBJXGP010000471.1:0-2699 GCA_046160425.1 Planctomycetaceae bacterium | reverse complement strand
TGAAGATGAGCTTGTTCCGCCGAGCGGGTGGTAGTGGTATCAACTTGCCACCTTTTTCTTTGCATCCTGACCGAAGTCCTGTCACTCCATTGGTGACACGATGAGTAGCAAATCAGGCGATTACTATCTCAATTTTCATGCTGTAAAATCATCCAGAATATTTTGGTTTATGTTAAATTGTCCCTTGTCCCGGCAGAATGGGGCGGTTAGTTTATATGTGAGGATTTTGATGGATCTCATTTTGGCACGGATTGCAACACCGGAATAATGTCCTACCATCCTTGACGCGGGGGGAACCAATGGCACGTTTTCTGAAATTCTGGATCTGTAGTCTCACAATCTGTTTCTCGACGGCCACTGCGTTCGCCAGCCCGATTGTCGAACCGATCCTCCTCCCCCCGATCGTCGAATACACGTTTCATGCCACCACCCAAAATCAGAACGGACCTCCCAACGCGACGTTCGACGTCTTGCTGTCAACCGTCCAATCGGGCTCGTTTACCTCAGAGGACGTGTTTAACCTGCACCTCTACAATAACATCATCAGTTTCGTCTCGGAACCCGCGCCCTATGATGGCACGGTATTCGTCGACTCGATGACGTATCTGCCAACTTCGGGATTTCTGAACTTGGTGTCGACCGCCGACCCCTATCACGCCACGTTTGCTACGTTCAGCCTCGCCGGCAGTGCCTCTCCTGGGAGCGACATTGCCGGGGTATATTATGTCTCCGGATTTGATTATTGGAACGGACACTGGACTGCCGAAGCGATCGGGGCAGCAGCCGTTCCGGAACCTTCGACTTGTATGCTCGCGTTGATGGCCCTGAGTACGGTCTGTGGTTGTCGGCTTATTAGACGACGCGCCAAGTCCCAGTGCTGATAGCCAGAAGAGCATTTTCATGAAAATCACTGGCGGGCAAGCCGCCAGTGCCACACAAAATACAAATACGAAGCCCCGGCACTACGCATCGCGAGTGACCGGGTTTTTTAATATCCCCAGACCTTCGATTTCGACTTCCATGTTGTCGCCCGCCTTGAGGAAGACCGGCGGCTTGCGGGCCATGCCGACGCCGGGAGGGGTACCGGTGAAGATCACATCCCCCGGTTCCAATGTGATCAATTGCGAAACGTGCGCGATCACCTGATCGATGTGAAAGATCAACTCCTTCGTGCTCGAATTCTGCATCGTCTCGCCGTTGAGACGCAACTGGATTTTGAGCTGATGCGGGTCGGCGATTTCATCGGCCGTCACGAGATACGGTCCCATCGGGGCGAATGTGTCGGGAGTTTTCCCGAGCAGCCATTGATTCCCCGGACGGCCGAGTTGCCAGTCGCGTGCCGAGACGTCGTTGCCCACGGTATAACCGGCGACGTAGCCTTGCGCCTCATCGACGGGAATGTACCGTCCGCGTCGGCCGATGATTACCACGAGCTCGGCTTCGTAATCGACCTGATGCGCGGTCCTGGGAAGTCGGACGGATTCCCCCGGACCGATCACCGCATTGCCGAACTTGCTGAAACAGATCGGCTCGGTCGGGATCGGCGCATTTGATTCGATGGCATGATCGCGATAATTGAGGCCGATGCAGAGCACTTTGCCGGGTCGCGTGACGGGAGCCAATAGTTTGCCCGTTGCGAAGGGGCCTTTGGTCTGTCCGTGAGCCAGCGCCATCGCCGCTCGCGCCAAACCGTCGGGCAAGGCGAGCAAGTCGGTCATCGAATCGGGCAACGACTGATCGATCTGCTTCAGATCGACATGCCGCACTTGATCTCCCTCGCCGACCGCCCCCACGAGGCGGCTGACGCCGTTGATTTCCATCGTTCCCAGTCGCATGTGTCTCTCCTCAAGTCGTGTCACTCATGGCATGACACCGACTGAATAACAATTATCGTGAATCGCTGCTATTTGAACTGTTTTCCTCGTCGAGGAGTGTAACGCAACACCCCCCGGTTCGGCAAACGCACGTCCGATTCGCGTCCTGACTCGATTCGGATGTGCGAGTCGTGCCGATTGTGACGAATCGCAGCGACCCCAAGCGGCTGTATGGATCAGAGCAGTCCGACAATTTAATTGAGTTCTGCATATGCTGCGCATCATAACGAAGGGAGTGGTCGCTGGAGTTTCTCTCCGGACAGAAATAAAAAAAATCGACATTTCCATGTTGTTCTCAGTCTCTGACTTTGGCACGATGGAGCCATGTTAACCATCGCGACCGACATCCTGCCGCAAACCTGTTTGAGCTATCTCGCTTTCCGCATCTCGTTCATGGAGACGCTGGAACGGATCACGCTCGCGCGCCAGGTAGGTGACGATCTCTATCCCAGCGCCGGTTATCTCACCGAAGTCCCGTTTTACACCGGCGTGCCGGCTCATATTCAACTCGATCTGCTCGCCACGACATGGGCCAAGCATCTCGCCGACGAAACTTTCACCGCCGATCTCGTCGATGAAAGCGTCGTCTATGCGGTCTGCGAAACGACGGCGAGAATCGTTGAACAGCAGCCCGAACTGGTGACTCGCTATCTCAAGGGGGGACCGCTCGACATCGATATCCCCGTCGATCATTACCTGTCGGAGGAACTGCGGAATCTCCATTTGAAGCTGGCGAACGAGGGGGACTTCCTGTTCATCAGCCAGTTGAGCGACCTCAAGCCCGATCAGGCGAAAGATATGAAAAACCAGTTCCAGCTCGACGAC
>JBJXGP010000470.1:0-2891 GCA_046160425.1 Planctomycetaceae bacterium | reverse complement strand
AGGCATCGCCTTTAGCGGCTACGGCATTCAAGCGGAAGACCTGCAATACGATGACTTCGCAGGAATCGACCTCAAAGGAAAAATCGCCGTCATCATGCGTCGCAACCCGCGGCAGGATGATGCGCATTCCGATCCTCATACGGGATTCGCGCGATACGCCGATCTTCGCTCGAAAATGAACAGTGCCGCGAGCGCGGGAGCAGTCGCCGTCCTGTTCGTCAACGAACCGCATTCGATTCGTTCCGCTGAAAAATCGCGACAGAAGGAATTGGATACCCTCGCGTACGCGGTCGTCGATGCCGCCGTTGCCTTTGAATCCGCCGACCCGACAAATAACGATGCGTTGACTGCCGCGAGAACGAAGCTGACGGAATCCATACAGGCCTACCAGGCCGCCAAACAGCAAACCATCAACCACGATGTGTTGATCAATTTCGGTTATGCCGGCATTGGCACTGCGGCCGACATTCCCGCCTTTCACATCTCGCAGTCAGCCTGCAATCAGATCTTGAAGTCGACGCTGAACAAGACGCTCGACGATCTCGAATCCGAAATCGACCGCGACCTCAAGCCGCACAGTGCGATTCTGGAAGGTGTGACGATCGAGGGGACGTCGACCGTCAAGCGTGTGGAGGCCGAGGTGAAAAATGTGATCGCCGTCCTCGAAGGAGAAGGACCGCTCGCCGACGAAACGATCGTCATCGGCGCGCATTACGATCATCTTGGACGAGGGGGCGAAGGTTCGCTCTCCCCCGGATCGCAGGAAATTCACAACGGTGCCGACGACAATGCCTCCGGCACGGTCGCCTTGATCGAACTCGCCCGACGGCTCGCCGCCCGGCCGGAGAAACTCCCTCGCCGACTGGTGTTCATCGCCTTCACCGCCGAAGAGCGAGGATTGATCGGCTCGGCGCGATACACAAAAGAGCCGTTGTTCCCGCTGGAAAACACGATCGCCATGTTCAACATGGACATGGTGGGCCGCATGGAAGAAGGGAAACTTCAGGTCTTCGGGACCGGAACCTCCAAACGCTGGGACGATGCCTTAATCAGTCTGGGTGAAAAATACATGTTCACGCTCACCAAGAAGCCCGAGGGCTTCGGCCCCAGCGATCATTCTTCCTTTTACGTCAAGAAAATTCCGGTGCTGCATTTCTTCACGGGGACGCACACCGATTATCACCGTCCCAGCGACGACTGGGAAAAAATCAATCTCCCCGATATGGATCGCGTCGTCAGCCTGCTCGAAGAACTGGTCGTCGCGACGGCGAATACCGCCGAACGTCCCGATTACGTGGAAGTCCAGACGCCGGTGACGCTCGGCCGCGGCGGCAATCGTCCCTACTTCGGGAGCATCCCCGACTTCGGCAACGAAGAACCTGGGTACGCGATTTCGGGAACCGCCCCCAACAGTCCGGCGGCGAAAGCGGGAATCGAAAACGGCGACCTGATCGTCAAACTCGGCCCGCACAAAATCACGGGACTCGACGACTTCGATCTTGCTCTGCGAAAATTCTCCGCCGGTGACGTCGTCGACGTCCTCATCAAGCGCAAAGGGACCGAACTCACGCTGCAAGTCACGCTCGGCAAGCCGAAATGATCTTACGTTACACTAATTGCAATGTTATAATGCAGTTATGGAAAATCACCATCAAATCGATGTTGCAACGCTTGATGCACCACACCGGCGCGCCTTGGAAGAGGTCATCGGCAGTCAACTCGTCGATAGCCAGCGACTTATTATCCGCGTCATGGAAGTACCGATGCCTGCCACTAGCACTCCTCGCGATACGCAATCACTTGCGGATTGGACCGGCATCTACGATGGTTTGAATGACGACGAAATCGAGACCATCGATGAAGTCATCAAGACACGCGCCCATCTGACGCGGGACTTCCCTGAAAATGGATGAGGCGATCCTTGATACGGACATTCTGTCCGAAGTGCTCAAGAAAAAAAACCAACACGTTCTCGCTGCCGCCGATCAGTACCTCAGGGAATATAGTCGCCTCGGTTTTTCGGCCATGACACTGTATGAAATTGTGCGGGGCATGCGAGCCGGCGGGGCATCGCGCCAATTGAACTCATTTCTCGCACTGGCAAGAACAAGTGACGTCTTCCCCATCAGCCTTGAGATTCTGATGCGCGCCAGTGAGCTTTGGACCAATGGCCGCTCGGGGGGACATCCGCACGACGACGCCGATTTGATCATTGCGGCGACCGCACTTGAAACGGAGCGAGTCCTTGTCACGGGTAACACCAGTCACTTCGACTGGATCGATGGCCTTCGACTTATCGATTGGCGTCACGTCTCCCCCTGAAGTATCAATTCGTCAACATCTATACATTCAATGAAAGAATCAGGACGATGATGATCAAGGCATACGTTCCCGTTCTCTTATACCTACTTCTGGCTAGTGCGTCATCGACCGTTGTCACAGCAGCCGACAAGACCTCCCCCGCAGAGCGTCGGCAGCGAGCGATGGAATTTCATTTCCGCGCGCAGGAACGCACGGGCATTCTCGTCCCCTTGTATGTGTACCCGGCCGACGTGCATACGAACAAAACGTACAACCGCCTGATCGACATCAAACGCCGTTACGAAACCGTCCCGATCTGGGTGATCGTCAACCCGGCATCGGGTCCGGGGACCGACGTCGACGCCAACTACACCAAGGCTATCGATCGTCTGCAAGGAGCAGGGTGCGTCGTGCTCGGCTACGTCAGCACCAGTTACGGCAAGCGAAAATCGCTGGAGGTCACGCACGACATCGATCGATGGCTCACGATGTATCCGCGCATTCAAGGGATCTTCTTCGACGAGATGATTTACGACGATACAGAAGTCGCCGCGGCGTATCAGACGGATCTCAATCGTTACGCGCACGAC
>JBJXGP010000469.1:0-8490 GCA_046160425.1 Planctomycetaceae bacterium | reverse complement strand
GGATCGACAGTCCGGCGCTCTAACCAATTGAGCTACGGCTCCGTATGTTCATCTTCTCTTCGCCTTTTGTGGCGGAATTCCATCGGCGAAGCTTCAAAATCAGCGGCTTGTGGTTTACACAATAATGCTCACCACAAGCGGTCGTCAACTCTCTGTGTACGAGTTTTCCGATTCTAGCGTCTCTTCAGGCGACGTCAATAGTCCGACGACGCATTTCGGTCCGGCCGTGCTGCGGAGAGCTGTAATCTGTTCTCCCTCAATCCTTTTCGTCGCGAGCGACCAGAGAACTTCGGGAAAATCTCGCTTAGAATCTCCTTTTCGATCGCTCCTCGCTTACAGACAACAAAATCGGCATGAGGTTCCCTCTGCAGATACGAAGAAAAACACCAGGTGGATAAACCACCCGGCTCATGGATCTTAGCCTTTGATCATTTCTCAACGGGCTGTTAATTTCCCTCGGCGACCTGCCGCATCTTTTCCAACCCGATTCGGGCGACAGCTTCGGGATCCTGCCGCCATAAATCCTCACGGAAGAGTTCCAGCGACAGCCAACGCTTGTAACCGGTCTGTTTCAGCAGTTGCAAGTAGCGGCGTAGATCGAGATGGCCATCCCCCGGCATCACACGATCTTTATCGTGTTGTTCGACTCGCGGCGGAGAGGCCGGCGTGTCGTTGAAATGGCTGATAGCAATCTGGTCTGCTTTGAGCAGCGAGATCGATTCCATCGAGCCTCCTCCGCGAAAGATGTGGAACGGATCCAGCACGACCGACCCCGCCGGATGTCCCGCCTCTTGGACGACGCGCAGAGCCTTTTCGATCGTGTTCAGGTCGTCGACAAATCCGAGGAACTCCATCGCCGGTTTGACGCCGAAACCGAGGCCGATCTCCAGTAGTTCGCAGTAATTTTTCGCGCCGAGCGCGTAGTCGGCCTTTCCACCGGGAGGACCGGCGATGATGAACTCGGCACCGACCGCCGCCGCTTGCTGCATCCGCCGCTTGCATTCATCCAGCTCGCGCCGATGTTCCTCTCCCGTCGTTTCAAACCAGCCTTTCAGGTAGATCGTCGTGGGAACCTGCAAGCCCTGATCGTCGAGAGCCTTTTTGATATCCGCGAGCTTTCCCCCCTGCGACAGATACACATCGATGTCGTCGTGCCAGAGTTCGATCGCCGCGTAACCCACCATTCCCGCGATGCGGATTTTTTCGAGGATCGGCGTAGGCCGAATCGTGCTCGAATTGAGGCAATACAGAAAATCGCTCATCGTGACCTCGCATGTTCCGCCGAACGAATCGGCCATCGTCGTAGAATGCCGCTGTGAAATTTGTTCGAGACTGTTAATATGACAGTAACGCCCCACGGGTAAAATCTCAATCCGATGGGACGCATAGGCGAATACAAAAGAACTGTCCGCAGATTTGGATTCTCGGTTTTCTTCGGTGTACTCTGTGGATAAATGATTCTGCTGATCATCATTTTGAGGATCCGATCACGGGCCATGATAGTTCATCCGCAACATCAACCGACATCAATTCCCTTTTGTGGACGCGTTTCGCGCGTATTGATTCTCGCCGGGTGGGTGCAGGCAGTGATGATTCCGGTGGTGTTCGCGGCGGATGAACAATTTCGCCCCGCAGATACTCGACCGCAGCACGATGATGCGAAGCTCGCAGCGCTCGGGATCAAGCGGTACGAATCGCGTCGGTTGCGGCTTTACACCGACGTCGATGAGGAGTTTGCCCGGCAGATCCCTCCCATCGTCGATCAGGCGTATGAAGCGTGGGAAGAGTATTTCGGCAAACTCCCTCCCGCTCCCGACGGCGCCGATTTTCAGATGACCGGTTATGCGCTGCGCGATCAGCAGCTCTTCCGCGAAGGCAAACTCATCCCCGAAGGTCTTCCGCCGTTCATCAACGGCCGGCATCGGTTGCAGGAATTCTGGGTGAACGTCACCGAACAGAATTACTACCTCAAGCATCTGATTGTTCACGAAGCGACGCATTGTTTCATGACGATTCTCCCCGACAGCAATTCTCCCCCCTGGTATCTCGAAGGGATGGCCGAGTTATTCGGCACGCATCACCAGGGCGTCGAGGGGAAATGTCGTTTCCGCATCTTGCCGGGGACGGAGAACATCGGCGACTTCGAACATTGGGAGCGAATCAACATCCTCAAACGCGACATCGAACTCCGGGGGATGAAATCTCTCGAACAGGTTCTCGGCTTGTCGCACAACGAATTCGGCAACAACGCCTCGTATGCCTGGTCATGGAGCGTCTGCCAGTTTCTCGACGCCCATCCCCGCTATCGCGATCGCTTTCGAGAGCTGGGACAGCATCGCGGAGCCGTCGACTTCCCCGAAACGTGGGAACGACTATTCGGATCGGAGATCGACACGCTCAAGACCGAGTGGAACTGGTTTGCCCATGCCGTTTGTCCGGGGTACGACTGGAAGCGAGCCGGGATCGAATTTCAGCGGGGCGATGACTTCGATCCGCAGGTTCCCGCCGTCGCTCGCGTCGCCGCCGATCGGGGCTGGCAGTCGTCGAAAATTCGGTTGCAAGTGGGAGAAAAATACCGCATCACCGCGACGGGACGCAGCACGCTCGCCGACGATCCGCGTCCCTGGATCAGCGAACCGCAGGGGATCAGCATCCGTTACAATCAAGGGCAGCCCGTGGGGCGACTCATCGGGATCATCGAAGAGGAGTCACCCGTTGCTCCACAACCGAGCGATGAAGCGAAACCGGCGAAGGAAACGACAGATTCGCGATTTCCGTTGCTCGTGATCGGCAAACGGACCGAGTTCACATCGACCGTCACCGGGACACTGTACCTGCGAGTCAACGATGCGTTTTCATCGCTCGACAATAACTCGGGAGAGTACACGGTCACGGTCGAATCGCCGGCGAAGTTGCCTTGAAGCTGATCCGGCCTCTCAGAGGCCAGCTACAATAACAATCGGGCAGCCCCCAAGCCGTAATGTGACTGTGGGAATCTCGCCAAACGAATTGCCCTCGCGGACGCAGCGGGATACGATAAGTCAAGACCATCAGGGTGGCACACTCTGAGTCTTCGAAGGGCGTGGTCCTCGCAGGCAAATACCACGCCCTTCCCAAAGCGTCAAGGCGTGCCACCCTGAATCCACGACACCATCTAACCTCTATCCCTTCCTTATAAGCCATCAACCCCATGCCCACCAGCGACGTTATCATCATCGGCGGCGGAATCGTCGGTCTCGCGACCGCGTATCGCCTGTCGGAACAATATCCCGACAAGACCATCACCATTCTGGAAAAAGAGCACGTCCTCGCCCAGCACCAGACGGGACACAATTCGGGCGTGTTGCATTCGGGTATCTATTACAAACCGGGCACATTGCGGGCGACCAATTGCCGCGAAGGCAAACTCGCCATGCAGCAATTTTGCGAAAGGGAAGGGGTTCCGTACAAACTTTGCGGCAAAGTCATCGTCGCCGTCGATGAATCCGAACTGCCGAATCTCCAAAAAATCTACGAACGGGGACAGGCCAACGGTGTGACTTGCGAAGTGATCGAGCGCGAACGCCTGCTCGAAATCGAACCGCATGTCGCGGGGATCAGAGCGATTCACGTCCCCGAAGCGGGAATCGTGGACTACAAGCAGGTCTGCGCGCGGCTGGCGGCTCGCATTCGCGAAGCGGGAGGAACAATCGTCACCGATGCCCGCGTCAAACAGATCGAAACGCGGCCGGGTGAAATCGTCGTCACATCGACGAAAGGGGAGTTTCAGGCCCAATACGCCGTCAATTGCTGCGGTCTTCAGTCCGATCGCGTGGCGAAGTTGAGCGGTCAGGATCCCAAAGCGAAAATCGTCCCCTTTCGTGGCGAGTATTTCGATCTGAAACCGGAAGTCCACGACTTCTGCCGCACGCTGATTTATCCTGTTCCCGATCCGAAGTTCCCGTTTCTCGGCGTCCATTTCACGACAACGATTCACGGCGGAGTGGAATGCGGGCCAAACGCCGTGCTGGCATTCGCCCGCGAGGGATATCATCTCACTACGGTCAATTTGTACGATCTGTTCGAGTCGTTGACGTACCCCGGATTTTTGCGGATGGCCAGCCGAAATTGGCGCACGGGGATGGGTGAAATGTGGCGGTCGATCAGCAAAGCGGCCTTCGTGAAGGCGCTTCAGCGGTTGATGCCCGAAATCCGCAGCGAGCATTTGATCCCTGCCCCTGCGGGAGTTCGCGCACAGGCGCTCGGCCGAGACGGCAATCTCGTCGACGATTTTCTCATCACGCAAACCGACCGCGTCGTCAACGTCTGCAACGCCCCTTCACCGGCGGCGACGGCATCGCTCAACGTCGGAAGACTGGTCGTCGCCCAACTCGCCACCCGCTGGCAAGTGACCCCGGCGGCGTGATGTCGATCATGATCCGAGAGATTGTCCTTGTCGAAAACCTTCCCTCGGAATACAGTTCTCCTATGAATACCCCTTATCGATTTTCGGGCAGCAGACGATGGACGGCTCCGATACCTGGTCTGATTTTCGCACTCCTGATGTGTTTGTGCGATTCCTGGATGACGCTGCCGGTTCGGGCGGATGGTCCGGCGGAACAACCGAAGTTCGACGATCAGCGATCCTACGACTATCTGGTCAAAATCTGTCGTATCGGGCCGCGCAGCAGCGGGTCGCAGGGGATGTCCGATCAACAGGCTTTGCTTGTCGAACATTTCTCGGAGTTGAAGGCCGATGTTCAGTTTCAGACCTTTGACGCGGCGGACCCGCTCAACGGCAGGCCGGTGCGGATGAACAATCTGATCGTGAGTTGGCATCCGGAAAAGACCGAGCGGATACTGCTCGCTTGCCATTACGATACGCGTCCGTTTCCCGATCGCGACCTCATCAAGCCGCGCGGAAAATTTCTCGGCGCCAATGACGGGGCCAGCGGTGTGGCGTTATTCATGGAACTGGGACACCTGATTCCGCAATATGAATTCCCCTACGGCATCGATTTCGTGTTCTTCGACGGCGAAGAACTGGTGTACGGCAAAAACGGAAAATACTTTCTCGGCTCCGAACATTTCGCGAAACAGTATCGCGATGAACCGCCGCCGCATCGGTATCTCGCCGGCGTGCTGGTCGACATGATCGCCGATCGGGATCTTAACTTGTATCAGGAAAAAAATAGTTTGAAGTTCGCCCCGGAACTGACGCAGAGCATCTGGGATGCCGCGGCGAAACTCAAGGTCAAGGAGTTCATCGACCGAGCCAAGCACGAGGTGCAGGACGATCATCTGCCGCTCAATGAAATCGCCGGCATACCGACGTGCGATCTGATCGACTTCGACTATCGCCACTGGCACACGACCAAAGATGTCCCCACGCAATGCTCGGGCCAAAGCCTGGCAAAAGTTGGCAAGGTGCTGATGCACTGGCTGCAACATCCTCCGGATCTGACCAGGTTGCCGAAGCCGAATTAGCGATTCTCTTCGACGGCGATTTCCGACGGGGCGAGCGGGCGGATGCGAAGATTCTTGATCGCAGCGGTCGTTTCATACGAGGCGAGGCCGAACGGGACCGAGAGATGCACTTCGGGGCGGATCGAGATTTTTCGACCGACAATCCGCTGCTTGATGATCCGTTCGTGATCGATCCAGGCCTCGATGCGATGTTCCTGCACGCGCAAGCGGATGTGATACCAGCGTCCCGTCTCGAATTCGCGGTATGATGTCGTCTCGTTTTCGTGGGCATCGAGAAAATCGATGCTCGACAGTCCGCAGACGCCTCCTCCCCAGCCCCCCAGAATCAGGCTGCACGGATCTTTTTTGACGGGGAAGGTCAACCCGCAAAAGAAATCGCGTCCCGTTGCGCGCATCGCACTGAGTTGCACTTCGTAGTTGATCGTGGGGATCTCCACCTTTTTGTCGAGGGTCACGCCGGTAAGCGATTGCCCCAGCGTCAACATCAATGCTCCGTCCTCGATTTCGACCGGACCTTCGCCGCCGAAATTGGTAATCGTCCAGCCTTCCAGATTTTTGCCGTTGAACAGCGACTGCCATGAAACCCCCGGCGGAGGATCGAACGGCCGCCGGGCTTCGATGGGAGATTCTTCAACGTCATCGGTGACGGCCGCTGCGGTTGCCAGGAGTTCGTCCATCCCCGATGGGGTGCCGCCTTTATCCGCCGCTGCCTGAAAAAAGTATTCGTAATCGATGAAAATCTCTTCGTCGCGATTCGCCGAAGGGTGAAACAACAAGTCCTCCGCCGGTTCGGGGATATTCGAGAACAACAGTCCGCACGGGACGATGATCGTCAGCACGACCACCATCAATAAGAACGTATTCCGTCCCGCAGAACCCGCCTGATCATTAACGGAGATTGGACTCGGTTGCATGGTGAAGTGACTCCATCGCCGACGGCTACGGATACCGGCGTTACGATCGTTACGTTCGGCATTTGTTGAATCGCGGCGTTGGTCCGATTGTACCGTGCCTGCCGCGAGTATTGCCAGTGACGACATTACCGCGAAATGTTCGGTACGAACTTCTATTGCGAGAAATCATGTTGCACGCTGTGTGCTATGTTTTGAGGGACATACCAGCGAACAAACGCATCCGGAGAAATCGTCTCAATTCCCGCCGAGGTCACGCCGCACGCACACTTCGCTTTCCGTTGATCGCGTCGGACGTCGGCATCGGGACGATTTGATCCGCTCAATATAGAATTTATCACCTTGATCGAATACCTGACCACCTCGTGGAATAACTTTACGGATATCTCGATGACAAGCGGAGCCACGACAGCGCTCGCCTTCGTCTGCCTGATCCACTACCTCTGGCACTTGTTCACGCTGCGGCGCGTCAAGTTCGAGAAGCGGCAGGTTGAGCAGGAATTATCCTCGCTGGTTTCCGAAATCACCGACATTCAGTCCGACCGCACCCTGGTGCGCATGGAAAATCACATTCTGCGCGAAATCGTTTCGCAGACCGACAGCGAACTCGCCATTCAAATGCTGCTCAGGCGTTTTATTATCAATCCGCGCAAATCTTGGGGCGTGCTGGTGGAGCGACGCGATGGGAAAGTGGTCATCAAGGCAAAACGAGGACTGAGCGAAGAACCGAGGCCCGATTTTGTCGTCGCTCATCAATGGTGGAAACGCCTGAAAGATGAACGCGTGATCGTACTCGACGGGGCCGCGCTCCTCGAATCGGAATGGCTCGTCCCGTTTTCTTCCAAAGATCGCGGCAGAATCAGCGAATTATTCCTGATCGCCGTCGGCTCGAGAGACGAAGTGAGCGGGGTCTTGATCTCGACCGTTTTATACCCGCCGGGCGTCTCGCGGGAACAGCAGATTGAACTGGCGACTCGGCTCATGATCAGCGTATCGAGCAACGTCAAACGGAGTCAGGATCTCGAATCGCAAAAGATCGAACTGCTGGCAGCTAAAGAAATGCTCGACTTGCGGCGAGTCACCGATCGCTCATTCGAGTCGCCGATGAAAATGACCGAGGATTTTCTCTCGGCCTTGACGAGAATCGTGGGAGCCGACCGCGGAGCGCTGTATTTCTCGACGAATACCGATTCGAAGGAATTCACTCCGGAACAGGCGCGCATTCGCTGCGGAATCGCCTTGCAACCCAACCTCGAACCGAAATGGCAGAGCAGCGAAGATCGCATCGCGCAGCACTTTGCACAAAATCAGGAAGACCTCGAATACAATCATTTCGACCTCGTTCCTATCGGCGTCGACTCGCTGATCCGCGAGGCCGTCGTCGCTCCGCTCAAGCAACCGCACGGCGTGTTCGGCCTCATCTGCCTGTCGAAGCGCAGCCCCGAACCGTTCGAAGCCTGGCAAAAGCAACTGATCGTTTGGGCCTGCGAACACCTGTCCGAAACCATGTTGCGTTCGCTCAGCTTCGTCGCCGTGGAACGTCAGGCGCGTCTCGACGGGCTGACGCAGCTCTCGAATCGCCACACATTCGACAAGATGTTCATGCGGGAGATCGATTGGGCCGATCGCTTCAAGCAGAACTGCTCGCTGATACTGCTCGACCTCGATCGGTTCAAACTGGTCAACGATACCTACGGACATCAGGCCGGTGACGATGTCCTGCGATCCGCCGCGAAAATTTTACGCGACCAGATCGCCAACATTCGCTGCGGCGACCGGGCCGTGATGGCGCGTTACGGCGGTGAAGAACTCGGCGTCATTCTGCCGGGGATCGGCGCCGCCGGAGCCACCCGCATCGCCGATGCGATTCGCATCGCACTCGAATCGACCCCCATCGCGACCGGCAAGGGAAACATCCAGGTCACGGCCAGTCTGGGAACCAGCACATACCCCGACCACGCTCAAAACGTCGAGGGGATGATCGCCGCCGCCGATGCCGCGCTGTATCATGCCAAGGAGACCGGCCGCAATCGCGTCTGCCAGGCATCGGAAGCACTCGTGCATTAGGCGAAATGCGTTCCGTCTCGGCGCGCGTCGCTGCGACTCGCGAAGG
>JBJXGP010000468.1:0-32132 GCA_046160425.1 Planctomycetaceae bacterium | reverse complement strand
ACGCAAACATTGTCGTTGAAGTCTGCGTACGCATTTGGATCTGCGCACGGCCTCGAACGACAAGTCAATGATATTCGTGACATGGTCATCGAGTGGGATTCGTCGTACACGTCTTCACTCCGCCGTGGGTTTATCGTTGAGCTGTTCGAGAAACAAGGTATCTTTGAGGACTTCAAGAGAACGCACTGGTCATTCGGCAATAGTCCAACTGGCGAGACGAGGCGCCGTCGGTTCCTACGCATCAAAGCCCAGTATGAGGAGTTCCTCGCTGGCCGTGGTTCAGAACCTGCTGCCGATGAGGTGACCGAGCAAGCGGATTCTGAGCAGGCGTTGGAGTTCGCGCTCGAGGCTCACCTTCGTGACTTTCTGGCCCGCAATCTGGATCGAATCGAAGCTGGTCTTCGGCTGTACGCGTCAGCCGACCGTAATGGCGTCGAATTCCCTGTTGACGGTGGCCGCATCGACCTGCTGGCGGTCGATCGGAACGGAAAGTACGTGGTGATCGAACTGAAACTGTCTCAGGGACGCAATAAGACCCTTGGTCAACTGCTGTACTATATGGGCTGGATTGACCAGAACATGGGCGGGGCGCCCTGTCGTGGTTTCATAATCGCGAGTGAGATCACCGAAGAGCTTTCAGTGGCCGTTGCTCGCGTTCCGGGCGTAAGCTTGGCCAAATACCGAATGAGTTTTTCGATCGAGCCCGTTGCGGGACGTCAGGCTACCCCAAAGAACTCCGAAACGTAAATTCTGATTGGGGTAACACAGACGGTCCTCCGTCCGTGTGCCGTCAGGTACTCTTCAATCACCAAGCCTCAGCCTCGGCGATTCGTCGGAGTCTCCATCTCACTTTCATGCTCGAACGTCGGAATATGTGTGAAGGCGATCCGCGTGGGGGCTTGTTCGGTTGCGCCGTGCATGCCGCCGAAGTAGAGCGTGTCGGAACCGAACCGCGAGTTGATGCGGTCCATCGCCGAGGCGAGATCGACTCGGCGGCGATCGTCATCGAACAGCATTTGCGGCAAGTTCGCATGAGGAATCAATTCTCCCAAGACCACGCCGACCTTCAACGGCGTACCGGCGGGTTTCTGTTTCCACAATTCGAGCATCGCCTGGAGAAATGTCACCGTATCTTGCGATTTTCATTGGTGTCGTCTTCGGTGCAGGTGCAGGCTTTGCCTTGTGCTGGCGTGAGATGAAAAAGAACCAAGACCATGCCCTTGAGAACGTGCGTAACGAAGCGAACGCCGAAATCTCTGGACTAGAATCGGATGTCAAGAATCGAGACATGGCGATTCATCAACTCAGAGAACAGACTCAAGAAAGTCAAAAACAAATATCGCGTGAAAGAAACGCCGTTACAGAACTGAAAGCCAAAGAAGCGGCCCTAAAAACGACCATCATCAAAGAACGAAAACAGACTGAGGAAAAAATTGAGATCCTCACAACCGCCAGAGCAAATTTGCTCGATGCATTCAAATCTCTTTCGTCTGATGCTCTTCATAAAAACAACGAATCGTTTCTTAAGCTTGCCAAATCGACATTAGACACCGCCCAAGAAACAGCAAAAGGTGATCTCGAAAAGCGTCAGATGGCCATCGATGCGTTGGTCAAGCCGGTCGAAATATCACTCAAGCAAGTCGATGAAAAATTGCAGGATATCGAAAAGAAACGACTGGAAGCGTACACGGGACTGACGGAGCAAGTGAAGTTTCTCTCCGAAAGTCAAAAGGAACTCCGTTCCGAAACGTCGAATCTGGTCAAGGCGCTTCGTCGTCCTGATGTGCGCGGACGATGGGGAGAAATTCAACTCAAGCGCGTTATTGAGTTGGCGGGGATGTTGCCTCATTGCGACTTTTTCGAGCAACAAAGCGTTCTAGTCGACGGCGGGCAACTCCGCCCTGATGTGATCGTCCGGCTCCCCGGCGACAAAAGTATCGTTATTGATGCCAAGGCACCGCTCATCGCGTTCCTGGACGCCGTCGAAGCTACTGATGAAAATTCGAGAGTCGAGAAGTTAAAGGGGCATGCGAAACTCGTCAGAAACCACATCCTTGCCCTTGGCAAGAAATCGTATTCCACTCAAGTCGATCAGACGCCGGAATTCGTCGTTTTATTTCTCCCCGGAGAAGTCTTTTTCAGCGCAGCGCTCGAATACGATCCCTCATTGATCGAAGCCGGGGTCGAACAGAATGTCATCGTCGCGACTCCGACAACTCTCATTGCCTTGTTGCGCGCCATTTTCTACGGCTGGAAACAAGAACGATTGGCGGAAAACGCACAGGAAATCAGTGACCTTGGCAGAGAACTTTACGAACGGCTTTCACAAATGGGAAAACATCTTGCGAAAGTCAGCAAAGGACTCGACTCGGCGACCGAGGCGTACAATTCCGCCATTGGAACAATCGAAAGCCGGGTTCTCGTGACCGCGAGAAAATTCGAAAATCTCCATGTCACCGTGGATGGAACAGAATTGTCACTGCTGACGCCGGTCGAACAGTCTGCCCGGCTGTTACAGGCACCTGAACTGTCATCGGAAACATCAGACGAGGGGATGACGAGGTCATCGCAAACTGCCGGTTGACGTTCAATCGTGCGATATTGTCACAAGCGAACAGTGGGCGGTACTGGATTCGAACCAGTGACTTCTACCGTGTGAGGATAGCACTCTAGCCGCTGAGTTAACCGCCCGGGTGTGGAAAAATCTTAACCCTCGTGTGGGGAACATGCAAGGTTATCCGTCGAGTTGGGGCGGATTTGCCGCAACGTCCTTCCGCAAGACGCTTTTCGTGCATGATCGGCTCGTGTCACCTTGAGTGTCCGCTGGGGATTCTCGGGTGTCACCCTATCGTTTCTTATCTGGAATTCGATATCCTGATACGCAGACCCGGCATTTTCTCATCCACCGGGTCGACCATCTGAACACCGAAATCACCTACCGAAATTGAGACATCGTCATGACATGTGCTGCCTTTCTCTCCCGACTGCCGGAGTCCCTTTCGGCGGCTCGAGAAGCGTGCGAACATTTGCTGACGCAATTCAGCGGGAAAAGCGCCGATCTGATGTGTCTGTTCATTTCGCATCACCATGCGGAGCGACTCGACGAAATCGTCGCCTATCTCTCCGAAAAACTGGGGAGCCGCATCCTCATCGGTTGTACGGGCGAAACGATCATTGGGGGCGCAGAAGAGATCGAAAGCGGTCCGGCACTCAGCCTGTGGGCCGCGGAACTGACCGGGACGAAACTCGTCCCGTTTCGCGTCTCATTCGAAGAGACTCCCGATGGCATGGCCTGTCTGGGACTTCCCGATATCGATGAGGAACTGAAAGCCAATGCCTCATCGATTCTGTTGTTCGGCGACCCCTATACCGCCGACGCCCGCGGAGTGATCGATCGCTTTGCAGAGGATTTGCCGGGACTCCCCATCGTGGGAGGCATGGCGAGCGGCAGTGAAGGCCCTGGTCAAAACCGCCTGATTCTGGCGGTGCGGGGTGATGCCGAGCAACAGTCTCTGGCCGACGGGATTTCCAAGATCTATCAGGAGGGGGCGGTCGGCGTGATTCTGTGCGGAGGACCGCAATTGCGCACGGTTGTCTCGCAAGGCTGCAAACCGATCGGCAAGCCGTTTGTCGTGACGAACGCTGAGCGAAATCTGGTGTTCGAGCTAGGAGGACTGCCTCCCTTGCAGCAGTTGAAATTGTTTTTCAACGAGTTGACGCCGACCGATCAGGCGCTGGTCCGGCAGGGCTTGCAACTCGGGATCGCCATGTCGGAGTACCGCGAGCAGTTCGGCATGGGGGATTTCCTGGTCTCGAACGTGATCGGTGTCGATCCTGAAAAGGGCGTGATCGCGATCGGCAATCGCATCCGCGTCGGGCAGACGGTGCAGTTTCATGTGCGCGACGCCCAAACCGCCGATGAAGAACTGCGTCAACTGCTCGAACGGGAACGAGACCGTCAGTCCGCCGCTCCGCAAGGGATGTTGATCTTCAGTTGCAACGGCCGGGGGACGAGACTCTTTCCGCAACCGCACCACGATGCCCATGCGGTGACGTCGATTCTGGGAGCGGTCCCGCTCGCCGGTTTTTTCGCTCAAGGAGAACTCGGGCCGGTTGCCGGCAAGAATTACATTCACGGATATACTGCCAGCATCGCGCTGTTGGACAGTTGAATTTGGCTTTGCGGGTAATCGATAATCTCAAGTGACGCGGAATAGGTCCAAATAAGAACGGCAATTCAGAGACACAACAGGCTGAAATCATGAAGATCGTGGATGTCGAAGTGATCCCGTTGACCGGAGGGACCGTTGACGGAGGTTGGCCGCAAGGTCACGAACCTGAAGAAGACCTGCACACGCTCGTCATCGTCAAGACCGACGAAGGGATCGAGGGGGTTGGAAGCTGTTTCACTTCGGGTTCGCTGATTCACGGGGCCATGAAATTACTTTGGCCGCTGATGAAAGGTGAAAGCGCGGTCGAACCCGAGCGAGTTTCGGAGAAACTCCGTCAATCGACATTCTGGCAAGGACGCGGCGGCTCCGTCGAACATGCCATCAGCGGTCTCGATATCGCCCTTTGGGATATCATGGGCAAGGCCTGCCGGCAACCGGTGTCCCGTTTGCTGGGGGGCGACTATCGCACGCGAATCAAACCGTATGGTTCGATCCTGTTCGACGAACCGGACAAACTCGCCCAAACATTGACCGAGACGGTCTCGCGCGGCTTTAAGGCGATCAAAATGGGTTGGCGGCCGTTCGGTCGTCGCAACCGCAAGTTCGATGAACTGCTGATTCGCACGGCTCGCAAGGCGGTCGGAGATGAAATCGAATTGATGGTCGATGCGGGGGGGAGTGAACAATTCTGGCCGCATGGCGTCAACTGGGCGCGCGAGACGGCGAAGATGCTGGCTCAGTACAACATCGTCTGGTTCGAAGAGGCGCTCCCTCCCGATGATCTGGCAGGGTACATCGAATTGACGCGATCCTCTCCTGTACCCATTGCAACAGGGGAAGTGCTCACGCGGCGTCAGAGCTTCCAACCCTGGCTGGAACAAAAAGCGGTTGACATCATTCAACCCGACTGCACCAAGAACGGCGGATTGAGCGAATCGCGAAAAATCGCCTGGATGGCATTCGATCACAACGTACAGATGGTCTCTCACGGCTGGAACACCGCCGTCGGACTGGCCGCCGACTTGCAACTCGCGGCGGCGATGCCGGTCGCGCGTTATGTCGAATATCTGACGCCGTGTGCGTATCTCGAGGATCTCACCGTCGAACCCTTCCGCATCGATGCCGAGGGTTATCTGGAAATACCACGGACTCCGGGGTTGGGAATTGAACTCGATAAAGACAAATTGAAGAAGTATCGGTTGAAATAAATTCAAATAAGGTGCGTCACGATGCACCCTACGACTCGTTCAACGGTATTGTGAAAGATTGTATGTCAGCGTTCGAGCGGTTCGGGTCTCCGGAAACTTTTCAGGGAGGCATGGTTTCTATTGGGAACTTCGACGGCGTTCATCGCGGCCATCAGAGCATGATCGAAGTTCTTGTCGCCGAGGCCCATGCACAGGGCGTCCCTGCAGTTGTGCTCACGTTTCATCCGCATCCGCTGAAATTGCTGAGGCCGGAGGATGCCCCGCCGCAGTTGTGTACGCTGGAGCATAAGTCCGACTTGCTCGCGCGCTTAGGCGTGGATGCGATTCTCCCCTATCCCACCGATTGGAACTTATTGCAACTGACTCCCGAAGAGTTTTTTGAGAACATCGTCTGCCGGCAGTTACAAGCCCGTGGATTGGTCGAAGGTCCGAATTTCTGTTTCGGTCGCCATCGCGCCGGCGACATCGCCAAACTCCGGGAATTATGCGACGGTGCCGGGAAGTCATTGCATGTGATTTCACCCGTGGAGATCGACGGAAAACTCATCTCGTCATCCCGCATCCGCAGCTTGCTCGAAGAAGGCGACTTCACGGAAGCGATGTCGCTGCTGGGGCACCCTTATCGATTGACGGGACGCGTGACGCGCGGCGAAGAACGCGGACGCTTACTTGGTTTTCCGACCGCGAACCTCGCCGATATCCAGACGCTGCTTCCTGCCGACGGCGTGTATGCCGGAGAGGTTCGTTTGGAGAATGACGATCGCCATGAGGCGGCGATTCATATCGGGCCGAATCCGACCTTTCATCAGGCCGAGCGCAAGGTGGAAGTCCATATTCTCGATTTTACCGGCGATCTGTACGACCGGACGTTGCACGTTGACCTGTGTGCCCGCATTCGGGAGACGCAGAAATTTTCGAGCGTTGAAGAACTTCTATCACAATTGCATCGCGATCTGAGCCGGGTCCGTGACATCTTTGACCAAATGACATAAAATAGTAATTGGCTGCGACGTCTATCGACGTCACTGTGCCCGCAAACGGCTGATAACAGGTTCGGGAAGGAATGGTATTTCATGGCGATCGATTGGACGCCGCTCATCACGTTGATTCGGGACAAACAGAAGTTTGTACTGACGAGCCATGTCCGTCCCGACGCCGATGCGATCGGATCAGAAGTGGGGCTTGCGGGACTGCTGATTCAACTGGGCAAAGACGTGCGGATCGTGAATCCATCCGCCACGCCTAACCATCTCTTCTTCATGGATCCCGAGCATCGAGTTCAATGTTTGGGTGACGGCGTGACCGAGGAAGAGGTCTGCCAGACCGACGTGCATATCGTCGTTGATACGAGCGCATGGACGCAGTTGGGTGGGATGGGGAAAGTTCTGCGAACGACTCCCGCGAAAAAAGTCGTCATCGACCACCATCTCAGCTCCGATGATCTGGGGGCGCTCGAATTGAAGGATACCAAAGCCGAGGCGACCGGCGCGCTCATTTTTCAGCTCTCCCAGGCACTCGGTTTAACCATAACTCCCGCCGAGGCAATGGTTTTGTTCTGTGCAATTGCGACTGACACCGGTTGGTATCGGTTCTCCTCAACCACGGGCGAGACCATGCGAACTGCGGGCAAACTGATTGACTTAGGGGCCTCACCTCATCTAATATATCATGAGTTGTACGAACAAATTACGTTTGCTCGAATTCAGTTGACGGCACGCGTTCTCAAGCGAGTCACATTGGACTGCGACGGACGTCTGGTCTACACGTCGGTGAATTGGAGCGACTTTGAAGAGACCGGGGCCTTGCCGTCGGAGACGGAAGATCTGGTCAATGAATGCCTGAAAATCTGCGGCACCGAATGCGCCTTTATCGCCGTCGAACAGCGAAATCGGCAAATCAAGATTAGCTTTCGGAGCCGCGGTGGATTGAATGTGGCCAGTATTGCGGAGCAGTTCTCAGGAGGAGGACATCGACAAGCTGCAGGAGCACTTTTGCAGGGACCGCTCAACACCGCCGTGACGACCGTCCTGGCGGCAATGAAAACAGCCCTCGCTCAACACCAACCCGAATAATCCAGCCTGAATTTGCCTGCCAGATATGACCTGCCAAGAAATTGAAGTTCGCTTTCTCGATATTTGAAAATCTGAAGGCGTCGCTTCGTTTGATGAGTTTCTTCAGAAGAAATTGAAGTTCTGATCCGCGGCTTTCGCCGACGTTGTTCGTGCGATTCGCCGTGAACGTAGTCCGAGTGGGAGCATTTCCATGGAAAAACCGACATCCGTTCAAACCGATCAATCCGGGGCGGAATCGCCTCCCGTCGCCGGGGATAATCGACGAGACTTTACGACGAAACTTCTCGCGGGTTTCATCGGCGCTCTGGTGATGTTCGTGCCGCTGGTGAGCGGGATCCTCTTTCTGCTCGACCCCCTGCTGAGAAAAAAAGCGGGAAGCACCGGCGACGGATTTCTGTTCGTCACCAATCTCGCCGCGGTCCCGAGCGACGGGACACCGGCGAGATTTCGCGTCATTCGCGACCTCGTCGATGCGTGGAATATGTATCCGCGCCAACCGGTGGGTGGGATATATCTGCGCAAGATTGGCGAGCAGATCCTGGCCTTCAATCAGATCTGTCCGCACCTCGGTTGCGCCATCGACTATCGCGAGGCGACGCAGACGTATTATTGCCCGTGTCACGCAAGCTCGTTTGATTTGGACGGCCGGAAAACTAATGACATCCCCCCGCGCGACCTCGATAGTCTTTTGGTCGACGTTCGCAATGGTAATGAAGTCTGGGTCAAATTTCAGAAATTTCAGGCGGCGACTCCAGAAAAGATTGAACTGTCATGACCGCACTCCTCAATTGGCTGGATGACCGGACAGGGTATCGCGGCTTCATGCACGAGGCCCTCTACGAGCGAATTCCCGGCGGCGCCCGCTGGCGCTACGTCTGGGGGAGCACGCTCGTCTTTACATTCGCTCTCCAGATGATCACCGGCGTCTTCTTGTGGATGGCCTACAGCCCCAGCACCACGACCGCCTGGGAAAGCGTGTATTACATCCAGAACGAGATGGCCTACGGCAACGTCGTCAGAGGCATCCACCATTATGCAGCACAGGCGATGATCGTGTTGATGGCGCTTCATCTGATGCAAGTGGTCATCGATGGGGCTTATAAAGCCCCGCGCGAGATCAACTTCTGGCTGGGGATCGTTCTGATGCAGATCGTTCTCGCCCTTTCGCTCACCGGTTATCTGCTCCCGTGGGACCAAAAAGGGTATTACGCCACGCAGGTCGCAACAAAAATTGCCGGGGCCACGCCGCTCATCGGACCTCAGATTCAAACTCTGATTCAGGGAGGAACGGAATACGGCCACCACACCCTCACGCGCTTCTTCGCCATGCATGCCGGCGTGCTCCCCGGTTTGCTGATTTTCTTTCTTGTGTTGCACGTCGCTGCATTCCGCAAGCAGGGGATCACCGTTCCCGATCCGAAACGAGCTCCCGACGCCTACTTCTGGCCCGATCAAGTTCTGAAAGACGCCGTCGTTTGCCTGGCAATCCTGGCCACGATTATGACGCTGGCCATCTGGCGGGGGGCCGAACTCAACGCGCCCGCTGATCCGTCCGAGCCGTTCCCCTCCGCAAGGCCGGAATGGTATTTTCTGTTCCTGTTCCGCTTTCTGAAGTTTCACGCGGTCGAACGGTTTGGCATGGCCTTTGGTGCGATCTACGTCCCGGGGGCCTTGATGGGGATTCTGTTTCTGATGCCGCTGATCGCCCGCATCAAGGGAGGTCATCGCTTCAATATCGGCTTCCTGTCAGTCATGCTCGCCGGTGCCGGAACGTTAACCGTGATGGCGATGGTGGAAGACAGAAAGGATCCCAATTTCGTTCGTGATCTGGATGGAGCCGAACGGGATGCCCATCGCATCCAGGAACTGGCTGCCTCATCCGATAAGATTCCCATAGCGGGAGCGGTCTCATTGCTGCGAAATGATCCGCTCACGCAAGGACCGAAAATTTTTGCCAAGGCTTGCGCCGCGTGTCACCGCTACGAAGGTCATAACGGGCAGGGTTATCCCGTCGTCGAATACACAAAGGAACGTCAAGAAATTCCAGCTCCCGAAACGGCAGCCGATCTCGGCAAGTTCGGCTCGCGCGAATGGGTCACGGCCGTACTGACCGATTTCGAACATCACTTTGCGCCGCTCAAAAACATGAAAGATGAAAAAGGTTTGCCCATCGGCGAGAGGTTCCTGGCAGGCGATATGGCGTCGTTTTCCAAGGAGAATCGCGAGACGTTGCTCGCTCCCGAGAACAAGGCCCACCTCGAAGGGCTGGTCGAGTTCATCGTCGCTCAAGCTGATCGTACGGGAGATTTATCGATCGATCCCGCCAAGGTCAAACTGGGTCGCGATGTTTTCGAAAATGGAACAATGGCCAAAGGATCGATCTCCGACTGCAAGACGTGCCATTCGTTGCACGCGCGCGGCGAAGAATCGCCGTTGTCCGCCGATGGGTACGGTCCGAATCTGACCGGCTATGCTTCCGCTGCCTGGCTCAAAAGTTTCATCAGTAATCCGGCTGCGGACGAGCATTACGGCGCCAGCAATGCCATGCCCGCATTTGAAGATAAACTCTCTGAGGCCGAACTCAATTTGCTCGTTCGCTGGATGGTCGGCGATTATTACCGCCCCGCCGGAATTCACGGCGTGGAAGTCCCCGTCGCCGCATTACCCGAAAACGAACCGGGCGAGATGCCCAAAGCCGAACTTGGCAAACCGGAAGCCCAATCCGATAAAACGAGTGGCGCGAGCAAGTAGAATCGGCATTAACGGGCGGCCCAGCGCTTGAGGTCCGGGTCCATCCGCCGTAATCCTTCTGCGACCGTCACCAGCGGTCGATAACCAAAATCCCGCTGCGAGGCGGCGATGCTGTAGTAATGCGACCCGCTCAGTTGCGAAGCGAGGAACCGCGTCATCGGTGGTTCCCGTTCGATGTGAAGCGCACCGTAGATCATTTCGCAGATCCAGCCGATCCTCCACGCCGCTGATTTGGAGATTGTTTTCGTGACCGGAGGAAGTTTTGCCCGCGCGAGCAGGTCGTTCACCCATTCCCACAGAAGAACTGGTTCGGGTTCGTTGATGAAATACGCTTTACCCGCGTGCTTTGCTCCGGGTATTAATCGCTCCGCCGCCTGCAAGTGGGCGTGTGCCACGTTTTCGACGTATGACATTGAGATCAGATTTTTCCCTTCACCGACCATTCGCAGCCGTCCGCTTTTGGCACGCTGAATCAAGCGCGGAATCAGGTGATTGTCCCTCGGTCCCCAGATCAGATGCGGCCGCAATGAGACCGTCGCCAATCCATCGCGCCCGTTCGCTTCGAGCACGGCTCGTTCGGCGAGGGCTTTCGAATGCGGATAATGACAGAGATACTTCGTCGGATACGGCAGCGATTCATCCGCTCCGCAGTGATCGCTGCCGTCGTAAACCACGCTGGGAGAACTCGTGTAAATGAGTTTGCTCACCCCAGCGAGACGGCAACCTTCGATGACGTGTTCAGTTCCCAGCGTATTCGTTTCGTAAAATTTTCTCCATGAACCCCAAATGCCGGGAATTGCAGCGACGTGGAACACGGTCTCGCAATTTCGACACGCTTCGTGAACGATGAGCGGATCGCGGATATCCCCTTCGATCCAGCGGACTCCGAGTTCATCAAGCCGCGGGTGAGAGCGTCGGCAGAGAACCTGCACGCTCTCCCCTCGAGCCACAAGCTGCTCGGTGATGTAGAGTCCCAGAAATCCGGCCCCGCCGGTGACGAGCGTCGTCATGAGAGTTGCTTTTCTGCCCACGTCGCGAGAAGTTCTCGCGAGATTTTCACGTTATGTCGCACGTCGACCGGCAATGACCGATGAAAGAGGATCGTCTCGATCCCTGCGGTGTGTGGATGCTGGCTTCCTAATTTCAAAAGTTCATCCCGCAACTGCTGCTGGTCTTGTCCAGAAGAGGGCCAGGCATCGGCTTCGGGTTCCACGACGATGACCGGTTTCTGATCGGGTTTCCCCCCCGTGCCGACGAGAGCACAACGAAAGACTCGTTCGTGGTTATTAAAGATCGCCTCGCAGGGGATCGTGAACATCCTCGCGGTTCGCGTTTCCACGATGTGCGACTTTCGCCCGCAAAACCAGAGTCGGCCCGAATCGTCGATATACCCGACGTCACCCATGCGATGCCAGAATCGTTCGCCGTCGGCGATTTTCGACATTCGAGTCGCCTCGGGATTGCGAAAATACTCGCGTGTGACCATCGGCCCCTGCACGATGATTTCGCCGATTTCGTCTCTCGGCAATTCGACGATATTATTAATGGTATCGATCGGCCCGTCGGCGATTTGCATGATCATGATGCGGGCTAGCGGCAAAGGTTTGCCGACGCACGTCCCTTTCCCTAGCCGCGAGAGTGCAGCCGTCTCGGACAGAATCTCATGATGCGAGATCGATGCAATAGGAAGCGATTCCGTCGCGCCGTATGGCGTGTAAATCGCAGCCTCGGCGGAATTCAACGCGGAACTCATTCGTTCGAGCACGTGTAGTGGGACGGGGGCTCCGGCGGAAATGACTCGCTTCAAACTCGCGGGGAGTTTGATTTTCTCGGTTTCACAATATCGACCGACGCGGTTCCAGAGTGCCGGAGAACCGAACGCCGTCGTCGTCCCCTGATCGCGCATCGTGGCGATGATTTTTTTCGGATCGGCGTGTGCCGGGCGCGTCGGGTCCATCGGTGGAATTACCGTGGTCACTCCCAGAGCGGAATTGAACAGTGCGAATAGAGGAAAACCAGGGAGATCGATCTCGCCGGGCTGGAATCGATAACACTCGTGCAGCATATCGACCTGTGCCGAGAACATTCCATGTTCGTAGACGACTCCTTTCGCCGGTCCCGTGCTGCCGCTGGTGAAGATGATTGCCGCCGGATCGCGGGCCGTTGTCATTGGCTGCTGGAATTGAGCGGGATCGCTGTTGAGCAGGTCGGTGTATGTCGGACCGAGTCCCCAGCGTTTTTTTCCGACGACAACGCGAATTCGCGCGCGAGGAAATCGTTTTCGCGACCAGAGCGACGCCAAATGAACTTGCGGAATCGCCACGAAGCCATCCGGATCGACCGTTTCGAGGCAATGAAATACGTGTTTCAGCCCCATGCCGGGATCGATCAGCACGATCACTGCCCCCGCTTTGAACAGCGCGAACGTCAGCGAAATGAATTCGAGACTCGGCCGCACGAACAATACCAGCCGCATTCCCGGTTGCACGCCGAGTTGCTGCAAACCCGCAGCGAGTCGGTTGCTTTCCTCTTCGAGTTGAGCGAACGTGAGATGAGTATATGCCGTCCGTCCATATGCATCGGTCCCCGAAGGGAAGACGACGGCGCGCTGATGAGGTACGCGAGTCGCCGCGTGCGTCAGACGATCGGCGATATTCATGCGTGAAGAGGTCATGCGGTCAACTGCATCTCCGAAAGAAACCTCAGATCGACATGGAATTTTCGCTGACCAGGATTTCACCCTTCCCCTGTTCGAGAAAATCTCCGGCGAAGCGGTGCAGACGCGACGACCAGCAGCGTTCGGGAACGGTAAACCCCCGTTTGCGCAGTTGCTGAAGATAGATCCGCAAGAACGTCGGTTGATAGGTCGAGCAGTAGCGAAATGTCGGGAGCATGTCCGGTGAGGCGGATTCACCGAGCAAACCGATCGTCCCGCGCCGCATACCCGCACCGTGCCGAATTCCCGGCTCGCCGAAGACGAGTATGGTCCCCGCGATCATGCTGAAGCCGATGGCATCGCCGGTATTCCCCCCCACGGCGATCAACCCGCGCCGCATCGTTTGACCGATTTCATTCCCCGCGTTGCCGTCGATCAGGATTTCTCCGCCGGTCATGCCGCGACGTCCGCCGCGATAAACCGCACCGACCAGATGCCCCGTGTTCCCATGTACGTGGATGTGTCCGCCGTGCATTTCCGCACCGAGCCAGTCGGCGACGTTTCCGGTGACGATGATTTCCCCTCCGGTCATTTCAGCGCCGAGATGCATCCCCGCATCTCCCTCGATACGAATGGTTCCCCGGCTGAGCTTGTTGCCGATGAGCTTGATTTTGGAGCAGTCCCCCTGCCAGACGATCTGCTCATCGGCGGCAGATCCCTCGGCGGAAAAAAATTCACCTAGAGAAAGCTGTCGATTCCCCTGCTGGACGAGCGTTTTGAGAACATCATCCGCCGACTGTTCCCGCACGGTTTCCATGATGATGTTATCGACTTCCACGGGGATCGATGTTTTCTCTCGGATGCTTAAATACAGAGGCATGACTTGGTGTTTTTCTATGCTGTGTTATTTTTCTTTTCGCACACGCAACTTGTCCGCGAGTTCGAACGCAAGGAGACTGCGATGTCCACAGGCGACGAACCCTCTTGCATCAAATGCCGATCTTCGTGAAGATATCTCCCGCTACCGAGATTCGCTCGGACAATCGATGATCGCAACTCACGTATTGGAATATCTTAATCCGTATGGCGATTTCATTCCAGCAACCATCTGCAACTCCCCGTGCCTCCTTCCGGCGATATGCGGGTGTATTACTGCTGGCGATCTTGATGTTGGGGATCGGCGGGGGTTATCTGTATCAGACCGGAATCCCGCAAAACAACCCACAACAATCATTACCGAGCTTGCAGATCGGATCGAATCGAGTTCAAGCCGCACAACCGGCGAGAGCCGATTTCAGCATTCGTGTGATTTTGACCGACGAGCCGGTCGGTGAGTTGAAAGTCGAAATCGATGGTCCGTATCGCATTCAGTTGACAGGGAATGGCCAGGTACTCGGCCGGGAATTGCGCGGGTCGGGAAGCATTCGCGTGACAAAAACCGGGTTTCTGTGGGGAAAGAAGGAATACCACGCATCGCAGATCGAACTTGTTCCCGAAAAATCGCCCGGCGTCTGGGTCAATGAACATCAATACCGAGGCATCGTTCGGCTGTTGCGTCGACGGGGTCAAACGCTGGTCGCCGTCAACGTCTTGCCACTGGAGGAGTATCTGGCCAGCGTGATCGACAGCGAGATGCCGAAGGCGTTTCCCACAGCGGCACGTCAGGCGCAAGCGATCATGGCCCGTTCGTTCGCGCTGTACCAGATTCACATTCGCTCGCGTGAGTTTTTTGACGTCTACGCCGGTGTGCAAAGTCAGAAGTATCTCGGCTATCAATATCGAGATGCCGCAGGCAGGCGACTGGCAGGGGAGAGCACTGAAAGCCGCGCGGTCGTCGAGCAGACGCGCGGCATGGTCTGTCTCGACCGCGGAAAATTATTCCGCACATATTACTCGGCGGTCTGCGGCGGATCGACGACATCGGGGCGCGAGATCTTTCCCGATACGCCGATCTGGTTAACTGGTGTCCCCTGCACGTGGTGTTCGGCCGCCGATCGTTATCGCTGGAAGACCGAATTCGATCGAAAGGAGTTTTTCAAGCAGATCGGCCCCTTGCTGCAAGCCGAGAACGTTCAAGATACGAGAGCTACCCAGGTCGCCGACCAGCGGATTTCAGCGGTCGAACCGCTTCCCCATGCGCAGCCGGGGTTGTTACCCCGATTCCTCGTGACACATCAAGGACGCCAACGCGTGTTGACCGGCGTCGAGATCAGAAATGAAATGGGAACGTCGACCCTCTATTCGCCCAAATTCAGCCTCGAACCGACAAGCAGCCAGATTCACGTGCGCGGCTCGGGGCACGGTCACGGCGTTGGGTTGTGTCAATGGGGAGCACGAGGACTGGCGCTCGAAGGGAAGACCTGCCTTGAGATCGTCAAGTATTATTATCCCCGCGCCGACGTTGTCGTGCTCGAACCAGCCAGATGACGCGGATATTCGACCGTGACGGTCGTATGGATCCCCCCGCGCGGCGTAAACGCGGCCACCAGTTTCATCCAGCGGGGTTTCGTCGTCTCGACGAGATCGTCGAGAATGCGATTGGAGACGTTCTCGTAGAACGCGCCCACGTTACGATACTGCTGCAAGTACAACTTCAGCGACTTGAGTTCGTAGCAGAGCTTATCGGGGATGTAGCTGAGCGTGAGCGTGCCGAAATCGGGCTGACCGGTTTTAGGGCACATCGACGTGAATTCGGGACAGACCGTATCGATGACATAATCGCGATCGGGAAACGGATTCTCAAATGTTTCCAGGACTTTTCTGAATTCGGTCGACATCCTTAATCCACATCCTCAAGTTCGTCCAATTGCGTATTTGTTGATTTATCCGAGTTGTTGGCACTCATCTTATTCTCTCTGACGTACAAAGCAACAGCGGATGCCAATGATACAACCGCTCCGGTTGCGATCAGTGAGACTCCTATCCGTTTTCTTGTGATAGATTCTCCGATGGGAGGTGGACTATCTCCAAAACCGTCTGCCAGCCCCGCAACACAGCCACCCACGAACATGGCGATCAACCCTCCGCCAATCGCGATGCGAAATCGAGGATGATCAGCGTTACGTGGATTCATATATCATCGTCCGAGCGATGTCAGAATGCGGATTCAACCTTCATCGCATCATGTCCAGAAGACTCGGCGCTGCAGTGGTATATTTTGAACCCGATTGCCCTTACGACAACTGTTCCGCCTGATTGTTATTTCTCATCCGAAAACACGACGACGGCTTCTTCGCGCGTCAATGGCCGTTTCATCTGATCGGTACGGACTTCGAGTTGGACTCGGGAATCTCCCGCTTCGCTCGCTTCAAACACGAGTTCAAATTCGAGATTCTTATCCGGCAGCAATTGCTCGACCGGGACGAAATGGACCTGGTTTTCGGTTTTGTTGTCGGCGGTCAGCCCTCGAGCGGTGACGAATTTCAAGCCGGGTGGAATCTTCATTTTGACTTCCAGACTGGTTGCCGGCGCCGTTCCGCGATTGCGAATCTGCACGCGAAAGGCGACATCTTCGCCGACATTGATGGGGCCTTCGAGGGCGGTACTGTCGATGGATAGCGACGGATGCCCGATGACTTCCGTCGTCGATGCGACGTCCACCGGAATATTCCGCGAGTCGACCGCCCTGACCTTGCTCGCCATCGTTCCCCGCTCGCGCGGCATCAGCACGACGCTGACCGTAAGGCTGGCGGCCGGCTGCAACTCATCGAACTTCCAGACCACGAGTCCTTCCTGAGAATGATACGTTCCGCCGTCGGATGCCTCGACGAACTCCATTCCTTCCGGAACGGTCTCTTCAATCGTCACCTTGCGAACGGCACTTGCTCCTTCATTGAACACCGTATTCGAATACACGGCCGAGCGGCCGAGCGTTCTCCGTTTCGGACCGTTGCGAGTGATCGTCAGTTGGGGGCCGTTGATCTCGATTTCAAATTTCGATTCGACTTCCCAGCCCCCTTCGGCCGTTGCGACCGCGCGGTTGATGAATCGTCCGGGCTGAACCGCCTTGAGCTTGAGATCGATTTCTCTCGACTGGCCGGGTGAAAGGCCGCCGACCTCGTATTCGAGATCTTCGCCGGCGGGATGTTCGAACCCGGCGGGGATCACTTCGCGGATGAAAACTCGCTCCGCCGGACTGTTCCCCGAATTGGTCAGCTTGAAATGCATTTCGGCCGTGCGGCCGAGATCGACGGACTTGGGGCCGGAGAGTTCCAGCTCCAGCTTCGGAGCCGTGATCATCGTCTCGGCTGAGATTTCGGCGACAAAATTGACCGTGGCAACGCTGCCGATCGATCCTTCGGACGTCGGCACGACACGCACGGAGATTTTTTTCTCTTCACCCGCGGCGAGCGTGCCCAGATCCCACACGAGCTTGCGATCGGTCAGCACGGCTTGGGGGTCAGTCCCCGAAAGTTGCGAACCGCGTGGAATGCGGTCTTCGACGACGACCTGATGCGCGTCGGCTTCCCCTTGGTTTTTCACGAGGATCTGATAAACCATCGGTTGTCCGAGGACGGCATGTTTGGGGGCGACCTTTTCGATCGTCAAATGCGGACGCAGAACCCCTTGCGGTACATCCTGGTCGACTGTGGCGTCGCCGTGAAGTTCCTGGTCTTCGGTTGCATACGTTTCACCGGCAGATTTCTTGTCGTCGGAGGAGTCATCGGCGGAGAGCGATTTCCGCGAGGGGACGGTCTGCAATTCGGGGAGTTGATCGCCATTCGATTGTTCGGGTAGAGACGCCGTATCGTTGTCGATTGCTCCCGAAATGTCTTTCTTTTCGCCGATCGAAATCGAATCGGTGACCGTCGATTTCGTCTCGGCGGAATCAATGGCTGAGTCGCCGAAGTCGGGTGAGTCCGCATCGTCGACGATGGCGGGCTGCGGACTTGTGAGTTTCGCCCCCGGTTCGCCGGCAATCGCCGAAGGACCATTCTCATGATCGCCGTTCAGTTCGGACTCGCCTTTCACGTCAGTTTCGTCATGGGCCGATTCGGTGGACGACTGAAGTTCTGAGGAACCCTCATCGTCGGTGGAAAGGCTTAAACGATCGCGTCCGGTCAAGAGTCGATCGGGCGGTAAAGATTTCTTTTTCTTCAGCGGAACAGCTTCGGTCGACTCATCGATCTCTAATCGCAAGGGTTCAGGGGCGTCAGCCAAAGGATTCTCTTCGTTCTCACGAACCAGTTCCACGCTCTTCATGCGAGAAGACGGTGCCGGAAACATTTTCGGTCCCTCGTCGGATGATTCCTCAGTGGAATCGGAGTCCTCGTGTGTACTCAACTCCTTCGTTGTGAGGTCGGCTGAATTGTCGTTGCCGGACGTTGAAGATCCGTCGCCAAAATCGGGCGCTTTGTCGTCGACAGCAAGTCCGTTGACCCTGCTGATGCCAGTCGAATCGTCCGAGTCATCGAGAGAACTCGAGTCGGCGGTGATAACCTCTTTGCCGGCGAGCAAGTCTTCATTGTTTATCGCCTCATCAACGTCGGCGGTCTCTTCCGACTCGTTCAGATCGGTACTGTTCAGAGAGGTCGAGCCCGTCGTGTCTCCCGATCCGAACAGCTCATCGGCGGCAGCGGGATCCCCCGCAGTTCCGTCAGCGCTATCGTCGGTGGTCCCGGCATCACTGGCGGCCTGCAATTCTTCGTCCCAGGTCGCAGCGGTTGGTTCTTTCTGCCCCTGGGGTGCGGAAGCGTTCGCGTCAGTGTCGTCTGCTGACGATGCGGCACCGGGATCATCCGACTCATCGCTCCAGATCTCGGCGTCCTTGGCGATTTCGGTAGCCGTATTGTCCGGGGAATCCTGAATTCCGCGATTGACCTGCAACAGGGTCAGCAGACCGATTCCAACCACACCAGCGACGACGGATAATTTGGCAATTGCACCTTGCATGGGAGTCCTTTCCCACTCGGGGACATACCAACGATGTTAAGGCGAATCGGGTCACATTTGCAGATTCGAAAGAAGCGATTCCACTTTCGGGTCTGCAACCGGCAAGGTTCCTTCCTTGCGGCATGTCGCACGCACTCTCAACTTCCGACCGAAAAAATCCTCGACTACGTTTCGAAAAACGAGACTGGAATTTCAGGCGTGTTGAGCGGGCATACCGACCCCCTTAGCCATAACAACTTGATGGGTCCAATACATTTCGTTCCTTGAAATCCGGATTTACGGGGTGCTGTTCATATCACAAGTGCGAAATTTACAAAAGAGCAATCCCGCTCGAGAAGGGGAAATTCTACAAATCGCACCAGAACACGCGCATCGGGAGCGGCATGCATCGCACTTTGGGCATCGATCAGACGAGAACGTTCGAAGCCATATCCGCTACGGATTGGCGGCTTTCTCATCCTTTTTGGCGACGTTTGGTTTCCCCTTCACGAGCTCCATGATCGGTTTTTCACCGGGGGCAACGCTGGGATCATTCGGAGGGTTATTCTCGAGCCAGGCGACGATGGCATCGACTTGTTCCTGCGAGAATGACCGCTTGCCATCCTTATCGGCGATTTCCTCATCGAGAATATGATTCACGAGCGTTAGAATCTGTTCGTATGCGGGGTTGCTGGCGGGCTTGTTTCTAAGGATCAGCCCGTGGCCGGCCTTGCGTTCCGCACCAGTTTCCGGCTGGAACGACAGGTACAGCGTGAGGTAGAAATCGATCCAATAGGGAGTTCGCCCCGGAGGTGCCTGATTGCAGGCAGTCGTTCCTTGCGCCGCCAGATCGACGATCGCATAGGAGATCAGGCTGACGTTAATCGAGCCGTCGAGCGGAGCACGGCCCAACGCGCGGGCCGCTTGTGCGCGAACCTGCCAGTCTCGCTTCTCGTCGACCAGAACCGTGGCGAGCGTTTGCACAACGAACGGGCGGGGTTGGCGGTCGTGGATGATGCCGACCCAGCCCAGTCCTTCCGCGAGTCGCATCTGATACCAGGCGTTAGAGGCAATGTTGTTCAACTCGCTGACGAATACTTCGGCGACTCGCAGTCTCTGATCGCGGTTGGGCGTGCCGATCTGACAGATGCGCTGCAAACCGTGAACGGCGGGGATCTTGATCGCTTCGAGTTGCGTCTTGTCGTCGAAGACCTTGAGCAGGACTTCCAATGCGGGAGTGAAGGCGACGTCTTGAGTTTCTCTTTTCTCATTTTCCTCGGTCAACTTCAAGTTGCCGAGCAGCAGAACGACATTCAACCTCACGTGAAAATTGTTATCGAGCAGGTCTGCCGAGGCTTTTGTCAGCTCTTCGAGGAAGAACGTGCGAACTTCAAGTTCTTTGGCAAATGCGAGATCTTTGTAGAGGATGTCGTTGCGTAACAGATGCAATATCGGTCGATGGACTTTGCGCGTCATCCTCAGCAGTCGGAACTTGATCCCTCGTGTGATCAGTACCCGCGTTTCTTCCGAAAGCGTTGCACTCGTCAAGGCCCTTTGATATTTGGTCAGGTCGGGCTTGAACGCCTTTTCTTCCTCGGCGGTCAGAAGTTCTTTTTCGATGTTGGTCACTTCGGGGACCGGACGCGGAGGAACAAAACCCGCCGGAAGACCCGGAGGGGGAGTTCGCTTGCGGGCCGCAGGTGCTTTGCCGGGTTGTGTCGTCGCTGCTCCGTCACGTTCGGTGAATTGCGACCAGGCAACGTTCGATGTGAACGAACTGATAACGATGGCGACACCAAGAATCAAACGCAACGTTCGATTCCATCGTGGAAGATCACATTCGTCATGTTGAGCGGCGTGAGGGAGACGTCTCACAGATGAATCCTTCGCACTACATTCCGCCACCGGTTGCGTCGTTGAACTGGCCATCGATTCCATTTGCAATTCACGACCGATCATTTCCCGCATCTCAGTTCACTCGCAGAAAATTCCTGGCGGTCTTGATAACCACTTCGAACAGAAAATTGCTAAATGGACCCAAGTTTTTTCTGCGGTTTCATAGAGTTCAGGCTCTGTCATCGCACCGATAAAGGATACTTTCCTTCGGCGAGATTTGCCACTTGACGCGGCCACATTCTGGATCGAAATAGAAGTGAAAAATACTTTACCAGAAGAAGTGAGAATAATAAACAGTGAGATTATCTGGAAAAGTGGATTCGTATTTGCCGTTGCGTTCGCCGACGATTACAGTATTGATATTACGTTAACACCCGTTTTCGTGAACTGTCAAGCCGATTCTCGCTCCGCATTTTGTACTATTCGCAGATACAGTCGGCAGTTCACGGTCGGGGTGCGGCCATGTGGCTTGCGACGGTCGGTGCGATCGTGTCGATTTTAGGGGGATTCCGAGCGAGATAACACATTCACACTTCGCGTATATCGAGATCCCGGCCTCGAAAGATCAACTCGTCGCGCGAACTTCTTCGAAATCGGTTCGATGCGCGGCATGAATCAGGATAATCTGAAAATGGCACTTATTTTTACCGATCCCGTCTTTCTGGACCATGAAACCGGCCGGCATCCGGAATGCCCCGCACGACTAAGCAGCATTACGGATCATCTCGAATCGTCAAAATTGATCGACAAAGTTACCCGCGGCAAGATTCGTACGGCGACCGAAGAGGAGTTGCTGCTCGTTCACGACCGCGAGCATATTCAGGAAATTCAAAAAATCACGCAAAGTGGCGGCGGGAGGCTCGATCCCGATACCGTCGCCTGCCCCGCATCCTACAACGTCGCGTTGACAGCGGCGGGAACCACGTTTGCCGCCGTCGATGAGGTGATGAACGGCAACCATCGGCATGCGCTTTGCCTGATTCGCCCTCCGGGACATCATGCGCTCCCCGACCGGGCCATGGGCTTCTGCCTGTTCAACAACGTGGCGCTCGCCGCGCGGTACGCACAGAAGAAACACGACGTCGAGCGGGTGTTGATCGTCGACTGGGACGTCCATCACGGGAACGGTACGCAGGATATATTTTACGAAGATGGATCGGTCTACTTTTTCTCCGCGCATCGATATCCGTTCTATCCTGGTACCGGAGCCGAGAGAGAAACGGGGCACGGCAAAGGGAAGGGGGCGATCTTTAATCTGCCGATCGCGTACGGCACGCCGCGCAAGAGTTATCTCGAACAATTTCAGACAGTGTTGACGCAGGCGGCTGAGAAGTGCCGTCCCGATCTGGTACTGATCAGCGCCGGTTTCGATGCGCACAAGAGTGACCCGATCGGCTCGCTCGATCTCGAGACCGAAGATTTCGAAACGCTGACGAAGCTGGTGCTCTCTGTCGCCGATCAGTATTGCGGGGGGAAAATCGTCAGCCTGCTCGAAGGAGGATACAACCTCAAAGCCTTAGCCGAATCGGTCGGCTGCCACCTTGAAACGCTGCTGGCGCATGAAGAGAAGAAGTGAGTCGTTCGCAACATATGCCGCACGAACCCAGAGTGTCCCAATATATCCATCACCGATGGCTTCATGCGACGGCCTCGTTGGGAAGTTCCCAGCCAGGGAAAACAAGCACACCAGGATGGCACTTCAGTGCCAGGGCCAAAGTTTTCGCACGCTCAACTCCCAGGCGGACACGATCGTTTTCGATCGCTGAAATCGTGGTTTGGGGAATGCCGGAAAGTGCCGCGAGTTGATTCTGCGTGAGTTCCTGGAGTTCTCGAAGAATGCGCACCGATTCGCCGACCGTAACAACGATTCGTTTTTTGGCTGGACGAAATTCTTTCATTTACGGTCTCCGATAGTCGTGCGCGGTAATGGACGCCACCTGAAATACAGAACGATCCGCAGCAACGCGGTATATTACTCTCCACTGAATTCCAAGCCGAGAAGAGCGGTAACCTTGCCACTTACCGGAGAGGGCCTCATCATGGAATCCTTTTATCAACCGTAGGCCAGGCAGACCAGTAAGCGTCGCGATGTCTTTCCACTTCTCGTACCGCTTGAGTACGTCTTGGGGAATCGCTTTAACCTGTTTATCGATTCGGCGATGCTCCTCGATTTTCCACATATCATATTATGTCTATATCTATTATGATATGTCAATCCGATTACTCAGAAATACCGGGGAGATTGGTCATTTTCCTCCCGACTCAAGATGCTTGTGACGAATTCGCGATTCCAGCGAATAGATTTTCGCCTTGTGCATGTAAAATCGCAGCGTCACGGGCCGAGCTTGTAACGGCTGACAATGGGGTTGATCCTGCCACTGAAGTACGTGCCGAACCGAATCGCCGGTGAGAGGAATCGAATCATCCTTCGTGAAACCGGGGATCGCTTGACCGGCGGAATCGAGGGCCTCCACCTGAATCGAGCCTCCCGTCGCATCGGCGTTCAACACCAGCGTATCGCCGATGAACAACAACCGCTTCGTGGTCAAAGTCCCGACGTCATCCGCTTCGATGGAGACAAACCCGTCGAGCCGCAATTTCGCCAGGCCGATGCCGTGATTGACGGTATCGCCGTGATAGTTCCACCAGTTCCGTCCGTTGTGGGCGTAGTAATAGATGAAGATTTCATCGTCGATGACGATCGGCGCATGAAACGGGTAGATCACACCGGCGTCCCATGATTTCTTCCATTTGCCGTAAGGGATGAAAACAGCACTTTCCGCGAGCTGCTTCCACTCGTCGTTCGAATGCGTTTCATGCGGATCGATCAAATGATCGGCCGAAACGCGATTCCACGTCATGCCGTTGCGGCTGAATGCCAACTGGACGTTCTTGCGATCCCTCCACAGTTGATCGGCGGGAATCGGCTGAATCGTCTCGCCATGGTAGGCGGTAATCAATCCCAAGTAGATTCCCTCGTATGGCAGCACGTTCATGCCGTAGAACTGTGTGTTGAAGGGAGCATCAATGGCGCTCGTGCGCAGCACGGTCACTTTGGGGGACCAGAACACAAAGTCTTCGCTCTCGATGCGGCTGACAATGCGGATATTCGGCGGACCATATCGCACGTAAGCGACATACCGGTTTCGTTGCGGATCCCAGAACGGGCAACTCAGCGTATCGCTGTGCGGGATCAGCGGATTATGCGCATCGTGCATCCAGCGAAATCCATCCGGCGAGAACGCGACGCTGGTGAACCAGACGTTTTTTTGATCGGCGGCCGGCTCACCGAATAACATTTTATAACGGCGCTTAGGATCGGTATCGACGTCGTCCCTAATGACGCAGGGGGGATTCGCGGCCTGAAAATCGGGAATGACATTGCTCGCGTTGCCGTTGCCAAAAGCCGGTTTTTTCCAGTGGATGCCGTCCTCTGACGTCGCATATGCCAGCAGTTGTTGCTGCATGTCTTCCGAATAAACGATGTACCACATCTTGAACAGCCGTTCGTCGCGGTCGTACAAAACGGAACCGCGATTGAAGACTTTTTCCCACGGCTGATCGGGGACGATGAGCGGATTCTCGGCCTGCTTGACGGGCTGGTTCAAAACTTTGCGAGTCCCCGCCATCTCGGCGATGAGATAGTCATCAACAAACAACTGCTTGCCGTTGAGAATGACGGCATCACCGAGGATTTCGTCGTTGAGATCGCGAAACGGCGCTGTGGGGTCAATCGTTTGTGCGCTGGCGGTGAAAGCTTGGAAAACCGCAGCAACAATGCTTAGACAAAGTACGATTCGGCAAGCTCTTCGTTGATTGGGTGACAACAGCAGACTCCGTTGCTGAACGACAAAGAGTTGGGCTGGCGTGAGCAAGTCGAACTTCAGCAATCCTGCCGCCCACGATCACTTCTGATAAATCGGCAGGAAGCCGTTTTCTAGTTGCAGGATGGTGGCGTTGATGGCGGTCGTGTAGACCGGGCCGATGTGGCCTTCTTTCCATGCGCCGGAGGCCGATTGCTTCGACAGGATTTCTTTGCTGGTCTCTTTGAAGTACTTCGTCCAGTCTTCGCCACCCAGGCGATACATTACCTGTGCGAAGTAATAATGCGTGTAGTGCCAGTGGCCAAAGTATTGGGCGCTCGATCCGCCGGGCCAGACGTTCTTCTTGCAGTAATCGAGCATCAGGTTGAGCTGATCGGAATCGTATTCTCCCGCATTGAATAGCGTCGCGCACGCCGCGGCGGTGATCGCGGGCCGTGCTCCGCCGCCGCGAATGCTGTACTGAATTCCGCCGTCGGGCGTCATGCAGTCGCGAATGTACTTCTTGGCCGCCTCGATCGATTCCTTAGGGACGGGGATCCCCGCATTGCGGCAGGCCCGCAATCCCTGCACTTGGGTCACGCAGGTCGAACCTTCATCGAAGTTATTGCCATCCTTCGCGGAGACATATCCCCAGCCGCCGAGATTGGTCTGCGCTGAAATACTGAATTCGACCGCTTTGGTGAGCACTTTCTTCAACTCGTCCCGGCGTTCGGTATCCTCTTCTTCGCCGAAGACCTGTGAGAGAAAGAGCATCGAGAAACCGTGGCCGTAGGTGTAATGGAAGTCGTTCTTGTATCCGATAAGCCCATTCGGCTGAGAGGTTTCGAGGAGGTAACCGACGGCGAGGCGGATGTTCTTGGCGTACTGTCCGCAGGTGGTCGTGGAACCTTCGCAGAGCATGGCGGTTCCCGACAATGCGGTCATCGCCACGCGGTATTGCCCTGTATTTGCTTCCCAGTATCCTTGGCGACGTTGTTCGCGGGCGAGGTAATTCAAGGCGTTGATCGCCGACTGCGTCACCTTGGGATCGATCTTCTTTTCCGCCCGGGCGAAACTCGGCCAGGCCCAGGGCAAAAGAGCGCCGCCGCATAAGCTGCCGATCATCTGCCGACGTGTGAGACTCATTTTCACGACTCCCAGGATTGGGTGGCACTGGCGGCTTGCCCGCCAGTGTGTATTAACAACCTAACGGCCCGTTGAAGAATGTATTTCATCACAACCCGCAACGTGAGCGAGTGCTTTGCACGAGGGAGATTCCTAGCGTAATAGCCCCCTCACTGACGTTTCAGGTTACGATAAGACGATTTTCATCGGGTTACTAAGACACGGGCGGACCAGCCGCCCGTGCCACCCGTCGGCAGATATACCGCTATTCATTTTTTAGGCAGGCTATTCAATGGAGGATATCTCTTGCAGACGGCATGGACAAGCGGAGTTCTCGAAAATCCGGCGAAATCGACCGTAGTTCTCGCAAGACATTGACGCTGTCGATTTCGATTCGTTCACGCCGGTTGGACTGCGACCGGCTGTCGAAACGTTTCGTCGCCGGCGGAGACCCAGTTGATCAGCGGCCCGCTGAACTGGGGAGCTTCGACGAAGATTTTGTCGTCGGCTTGATACTTCCACGTCCGCGTGCTGAAACTCAATCGGCTGGTTCCGAAGAAGTGGAGGTGAATGTCTCCCGGATGCCGATGCTGCGGGTACTTGAAGTGATGATCTTCACAGTTCGCCAGCGAATGGCACATCGCCTGTTCGCCGCTGAACAGTTCGCCGCTGTCGTAGATTTTTTCGTTGTTCCGCCAGACGGTGCAGCGGAGCGACACTTTCTGAAAATCGAAATTGGTGTTGAGTTCGGGACCGATGGCGCAGGCTCTGAGTTTCGAGGGTGCGAGATACAAATAGTTGATTTTTTCCGTGGCGTGGTCGGACCATTCATTTCCGAGGGCGAAACCGAGCCGACGGGGAATGCCCTGTTCGTCGATGATGTAACAGCCGACGAGTTCCGGTTCTTCGCCGCCATCGAGCGCAAAGGCGGGGATTTCGAGCGGAGTTTGCGTCCCGCGCAAATTGAAGCCGGTCCCCTTGAAGAACCATTCCGGGGCGACGCCTCGCTCCCCCTCGGCGGGTTTTCCCCCTTGCAATCCCATCTGAAACATTTTCGCCGAGTCGGTCTGCGGGGCGGAAGCGAGTTTCTCCTCGCTGCTGTTTTTCGCAGAATCCTGTCGATGCATTTCATCACGCGATTTCACGCTTCCCGTATGGGTCAAGCCGGTCCCGGTGATCAGAATGTGGTGTGGATCGGGATGATCGATGGGGGGATGCAGAAACGGCGCATCGCCTCCAAATGGGGCGTACAGCAACCCTTCATAGGAATGGGTTTGTAGATTGGGCCGGGCGAGAAGCTCGCGAAGATAATCATTCAGCGGCAATTCTCTCTGCCGGCTCTGCTCGAAAACGTAAATCACTCGCGTCGCCAGCGGTTCGACGGAGGTGATATCCAGAACCTGGTCTCCGGAGACGACTCCGACGCGACGTCCCACGCCTGGAATTTCAAATTGAACGACTCTCATGGTAATAGCTCGATTATTTCAGTCCGCATGAATTGAAGTGAGGTTTGCATGTGGAATGTCATGACGCATTCTGCCGTCAACTCTGCGGTTTATGCCGGTGATTGTCAATCGTGAGCAATATCGATTGGTCACAAGGACAAATTTCACTCTTTTGACAACCAACCGGTGCGTATGTTACAAGACGACGTTGTTGGCAGAATACAGGGATTCATTCTTACGTCGCGATAGGAAGGAGCCGTTCATGAAGACCTATGGTGTCATCCCGGCTCGCTTGCAGTCGACGCGTCTTCCCCGCAAGTTGTTGTTGGCCGAAACCGGTAAACCGTTGCTGCAATACACGTGGGAGCAGGCTCGCCAGGCCTCGTCGATCGACGACGTCCTGATTGCCACCGACAGCGATGAAATCGCCAGCGCAGCACGCAGTTTCGGGGCAAAATGCGAAATGACCGGCGACCATCCCAGCGGGACCGATCGCATCGCCGAAGTCGTTCGTCGCGCTCTGCCGGACGCCGAGACGATCGTCAATATTCAAGGGGACGAACCGGAAATCGATCCTCTGCATATCGACCTGCTGGTCACGATCCTCAAGGAACATCCCCAAGCCCAGATGGCGACGCTGGCAACGCCGATCCGCACGTTGCACGAACTGCAGCAGTCGTCATGTACCAAAGTGGTGTGTACTCCGGATGGCCGTGCTCTGTACTTCAGTCGCTGCCCGATCCCTTTCACGCGGGATGTGGCACCGGAGTCATTGCTTCCCGATAAGTCACCGTGGCTGTTGCACTTAGGAATTTATGCCTATCGTCATGATTTTCTGCTGGAACTCACGACACTCTCCCCGTCGCGGCTTGAGCGATGGGAAAAACTCGAACAATTGCGTGCTCTGGAAGCCGGGGCCATCATCCAAGTCGGGGTTGTCGAGAGTCATGCAGTTGGAATTGATACGCCGGATGATTATGCTCAGTTCATCGAACGTCAACGAATACTGCGGTAAAGGACCGTACACAATATGACCAAACACATTTTCGTCACCGGCGGCGTGGTCAGTTCGCTCGGCAAAGGGTTGACCTCGGCATCGGTTGGCTTGCTGCTCGAACGGCGCGGCCTGCGCGTGCGGATGCAGAAGCTCGACCCGTACATCAACGTCGATCCCGGCACGATGAGCCCGTATCAGCACGGCGAGGTTTACGTGCTCGACGACGGTTCCGAGACCGACCTCGACCTCGGTCATTACGAGCGATTCACGAACAGCCCGCTTTCCCGCGAATCGAATTACACGACGGGGCAGATCTATCAGCGGGTGATCGAGAAAGAACGCCGGGGCGAATATCTGGGGGGGACAGTTCAGGTCGTTCCGCATATCACGAACGAGATCAAAGCGGCGATCCTCCGGCTGGATGCCCCTGACGTCGACGTCGTGATCACCGAACTCGGCGGAACCATCGGCGATATCGAAGGGCTTCCGTTCCTCGAAGCGATCCGGCAGATCCCTCTGGAAATCGGCAAGGAAAATTGCCTGTTCATTCACCTCACGCTCGCCGTCTATCTCAAGGCGGCACGCGAACTGAAGACGAAGCCGACGCAGCACAGTGTCGGGCAGTTGCGAGAAATCGGTATCCAGCCCGACATTCTCATCGTGCGTTCGGAACGCCCCTTGGGACGCGAAAACGCCGAGAAGATTGCCATGTTCTGCAACGTGGAAAAGAAAGCGGTCATCGAAGAAATCGATAAGGAATTCTCGATTTACGAGGTTCCCATCGGACTCGCCGAGAATAACCTCGATCAATTGATCGTCGATAAACTCGGCCTAAAGGTCGGCCCTCTGGATATTGACGACTGGAGACAGCTTATCCAGCGGATCATGAATCCCCAGCAGGAAGTAACGATTGCCGTCGTGGGGAAATACATCGATCATCGCGATGCCTATAAATCGATTTACGAAGCGTTAGATCACGCCGGTTTCTCGCACTGTGCCCGGGTCATCGTCAAACGGATCGAAGCCGAAGAACTCGAACGGCAAGGCCCCGAAATTTTGCTCGCCGGCGTCGACGGGATTCTCGTCCCCGGGGGATTCGGCATGAGGGGGATCGAAGGAAAAATCGAAGCCGTTCGGTATGCCCGCGAATTCGATATCCCCTACTTCGGCATCTGCCTGGGGATGCAATGCGCGGTCATCGAATTCGCGAGAACCGTACTCGGCCTGAAAGACGCGAACAGCACCGAATTCGCCGCCGACACCACCAACCCGGTGATCTGCCTGCTCGATGAACAACGAACGGTATCGAGTTACGGCGGCACAATGCGACTGGGGTCCAAGGCATGCCAGCTCGAAGAAGGCTCACTCGCCGCCGAGTGTTACGAAAAATCGCTCGTCTACGAACGGCATCGTCACCGTTATGAATTCAATCCCGATTACCGGCGATCATTTGTGGAAGCCGGCATGAGGCTGACGGGAACCAGTCCCGACGGAAAACTGGTCGAGATCATCGAACTCGATCAACATCCGTGGTTTGTCGCCGTCCAGTTTCATCCGGAATTCAAATCGAAGCCTCAGTCCCCTCATCCGTTATTTCACGGCTTCGTCGAAGCGGCCCTCAACTGGCATCAACAGAAAGTGCAAGTCCCCGTCTGAACGTCTTATCGTAACCCGAAACGTCAGTAAGGGTGCTCATCGACCCGCAATTTCTCGTAGAGAATGCCATTATTGACACGGTGGTTTACGATGAATTGGCTGTTCAACGAACCCGTGCTGCGTGATCCATGCAACTTCCCGAGTTATTTGGTCTGCTGAACGTCAATAAACCCGAAGGGGTGACCTCGCGCGATGTGGTCAACAACGTGCAGAAATTGTTCAAGAAGGTCAAAGTCGGACACGCGGGGACTCTCGACCCTCTCGCATCGGGAGTGCTGCTGATCGGCATCGGACCGGCGACGCGGCTGGTCTCGCGACTGCAAGAGGGGATGAAAGAATATCAAGCCCAGTTTCGCTTCGGAGCGACGAGCGACACCGACGATGCGACCGGAAAAGTGCAACCGGTCGCCGATGCTCGCCCGGTGACTCGCGCCGAACTGGAATCGCGATTGCCGGAATTCATCGGAGAGATCTTGCAAGTCCCGCCGCAGTTTTCCGCGGTGCATGTGGAAGGGCAGCGGGCGTACGATCTGGCCCGGTCCGGCAAAACCATGACATTGACGCCGCGCACGGTCGTTGTGAGCCGAATCGAAATCCTCTCGTTCGAGTATCCCGATGTGGAACTCTTGATCGAATGCGGTTCGGGAACGTACATCCGCTCGATCGGGCGGGATTTGGGAGAACGTCTCGGCTGCGGCGCGATCATGACCGCCCTGGTGCGTACGCGCAGCGGTCCGTTCAAGCTCGAAGAAGCGGTCGAGATGAGCCGGATCAGCGCGACATCGCTGGTGGCGCATCTCATCCCACCACAAAGGGCGTTGGGAGAGATGCCTCGCTATGCCTGTTCATTGACCGAAGCCCAGACGTTGCTCAAAGGACAGCCCATTGACGTCGACGAATCGAACCTTCGTCAAACGTGGCGGGAATATCCAACCGCAACGGTTGAAGTCGCACTCGTCTCGCCCGCTGACGAATTGTACGGTATCGCGGAATTCGATCCCACAATGTGTCGGCTCAAACCGCAAATGATGTTTCTGAAAAACGAGTAGCGCGCCAACTCGGCCTTATTTGATTGCGGCATCGTTGGTTGTCGGCAACGCCGTGGTCGTCGGCGGGATGGCTGCTCCGCCGGGCGTATTCGAATTCGGATTGGGAGTCTCGGTCTTTTGTTCGGTCGGGACATCCGACTTGGCGACTTGTTCTTTCGGTTTCGTGCGAGTGTGATAAATCTGCAGGGCGTCGATGGCGTGATACAGCGGCCCGACGTTGGCGGGCTGGTCTTTCGATTCGAGCAGGTCATCGCATAACGCATTCACTCCACTGCGAATCCACGGCGCCCGGATTTCATCGGGGCGGAGCGCGACCATCAACCATTCCACCATATGCCCGGTCGTCGCCAATCGCTTATTGAAATCCTGGCTGTATCCCGAACCCCCGAAAAAGTTCGTGGAAAACGTGCCGTCGGAATTCTGTGAGGCTTTCGCTTCGGCGACGTACCGCCGAATTTTCTGGTCGGCTTCCAACCAGACACCTCGTGCCTTCCCGCCCGAGGTGTGCAGATATTTATTACGGGCATACGAGAGCACGAACAAGCCGTGCGTCCCGCCGCAAGCTGCGTTAGCGACGGGTTCATCGGTCTGGATCTGGACAAGGCGTTCGATGCTCCAGTTTTCGCCGTATTGATTTTTCCATTCTGCGTCGGCGGGGAGATAGTGGCTCAAGGCCCACAATGTCCAGGTGATTTCTTCGCGCGTATTCACTTCCATTTTCGAGTTCTCGATCAGATCCTGGATCGTAAACACGTCATTACCGACGCGGATTTGATGATCCAACGGCAAGCGAGAGAGTGTGAAGTACCCCAGGAATTGATTGGGGTGCCCCTGGAAAATGTAGGGACGCGAAAACGGTTGCTCGCGCCAGCCATATTGTGTTTTTTCGAACCAGGGAGTCCCCTTGTAATTCGCATTATCCGAGACCCAGTCGATGGCCTTGACCAGTTTGCCGTTTTGCTTGATTTCGTATTGGTGGCGAAAAGCGAGAATGCCGTGCGCGATTTGCCAGGGGGTATGCGTCTCTGCCGAGAGGTATCGCAACTTCGAGAGTTCGATCGCTTTTTCCACCTTAATCAATAACGGGTCGATTTGCTGTGCCGGCGTTTCCGTTTGAGTCGTGGCTTGTGCTGCTGACTTGGTGGAATCAGCATCTTGCGCGACAACAGGCAACGGAAAAGCCATTGCGATGCCCATCGTTCCCGCGGTCAACCAGTTTTTCCAAAATGGTAGTTGCGTCATGATGTCCCCCTTTGAATTTCTCAATGAATCCATTGCGATACCCCGGCCAACCATTGAGTTGCCCCCGGGACGTTGAGAAAAGGCTCCGAAAATTTCCGCGTTGTGTGTTACGTCGGACGCGCCGCGACACACTTGCAGAATTCGGAGATAACCCACTCAGACCAAAAAAGTCGCAGTCATCGATCCAGC
>JBJXGP010000467.1:0-7483 GCA_046160425.1 Planctomycetaceae bacterium | reverse complement strand
CCCCATCTTCCCGATAAATTGACGACTCCACCACCGCTATCGTTACGGTTGCGTTCGACCATGCTCGAACAAATCACCATTGCGAATCATAACCATCTCATTGATGAATGACTGCCGGATTCGTTGCACGGCACGTCGATTGACTCGGCGATTTGCAACGAATTCATCCGGCACTACCGGATGAATTCGGATATCAATGAATCGCAACGCCCGACGTTAGCCATGACAGCTCAAAACGTTCCCAAGGTTCCCTGATTGCAGGTCAGGTCGCATTGATTGTTATCGCAGTCATCGAAGCGATCGAAAAACGCGGCACCGGCGGTAAACGATTTGACTCTGCCGATCGAATTTCCGGAACCTTTGTTCGCGGAAAATCCGCCGAAGAAAAAGGTTTGATTGACCGTCCCGATGGCGTCTCCGACGTCGTTGAGTTCCTGTCCGACGGCGAACTGTACTTCGCTCATGCCGACGACGAGGCCGATGACTAAAATCGTGGCGATGAGAATCAATTCTGCGGAGATCACAAAACCGCGTTCATCGTTCCACAGTGTCCGCATAGATTCATAGTTGATGGACTGTGATTGTTTTTTCATGATCTGAGTTCCTTGTTGCGCGTGAAGTGAGATGGGGTTGAGAATCAATTGGGCCGTCGCGTTCGCAGTTCTTCAAGAACAATGCGCGGCGGATTTGCGATATCACCGATACTGATCCTATCGAATCAATCGCACGAATATTTGTTGCGCCGCGGCATCGATTGTTGCTGAGGATTTTCCACCTCGCTGATCGAAGCATGGATGCGGCATTTATGTGAAACATCCGAAGAATCGGATGGTGAAATACAACAGAGCGGCCTGGGAGCCGCTCTGGGGGGTTCATGCGGAAGCCGTATGAACCATCTCTCAGACGTCCGCTCTCTCACCTGCGGAACGCCCTCGTTTTATGGCGATCGATGGTTGGCGATTTCAGGAAACCTGCTTTCGTTTCGTTTGTTCGTCGCTGTTCCATCGTGTGCTGTTGTGTGTCTGATGTCTGTTATCATTGGCATAATCCGCGCCGTTCCTACAAAAATCATATTCGCTACAGTCGTTACAATGCAAAGCGTGCCGTAAGTCCATGCCATATAACGAATAGGATTTTTCTTGCTGCCGAGTGGATGAAACGGGGCAATCGGATTATGACGGTTGGAGTGTTTAATCCGATTGGCGCGACTTTGCGCATTATGATCATTTCCCCGAACATATCGACTGTAAGGATTACCCGGCTGACCCGTTGCTTATGGAAGTCGGGTGGCACTGGCGGCTTGTCCGCCAGTGTGGGGAACAGAGCGTTGCTCGGGTGCGGCAAAGCGAGTGAGAGCCGTAGATGACGAAACAGACCGGCGCTCAGGGTTGCCGGTTTTGGGCCGAGTGCGGATGCGCCTGCTCGTAGGTGTCGCGGATCCGTTTGGTGCTGACGTGGGTGTAAATCTGAGTGGTCGTCAGACTTTTATGGCCCAGCAGTTCCTGAACGCTGCGTAGATCGGCACCCCCGTCCAGCAGATGCGTCGCGAACGTGTGTCGCAGCGTGTGAGGTGTCGTCTCCGATGTCAGCCCCGCGTGCCGACGGTGCTTTTCCAGCATCCGGCCGACGCTGCGCGTCGTGAGACGACGACCGAAGCGGTTGAGAAATATTGCGGACTTCTCTTCTACTGTCGCTTGCGGATGCGGTTGGCGAATCGCCAGCCATTCGGTCATCGCGCTCACTGCATATCGGCCGAGAGGAGCGATGCGTTCTTTTCGTCCTTTGCCGCGAACTCGCAGCATATCGTTGTCGCGGTCCCAGTCTTCGAGATTGAGCGCCACAAGTTCAGCCACACGCAGACCGGCGGAGTACATCGTTTCGAGCATCGCCTTATCCCGGGCGCCGGCCGACTCGTCTGCGACCGGGGTCTCGAGCAGGGTCGTGACCTGTTCGTTCGTGAGAAAATTCGGCAGTTTACGACCTTGCTTGGGTGTCCGAAGTACTTTGGCGGGGTTGTGCGTACAGATTCCTTCGCGATTCAGATAGCGAAAAAAGCTCCGCAAGCAGGCCATGCGACGGGCAATCGTGGTGCGCGAATACTGACAGGCATGCAGATACGCGATGAACTCCCGCAACGTGTGAACGTCCACGGTCTCCGGCTGTGGAACGGGAGTTTTCCGGTCCTCAAAGAACTGCAAGAGGCTCGACAGATCTTCCGAATACGATTTCAGCGTTAACGGCGACGCATTCCGTTCGATTCGCAGATATCGCAGAAAAGCATCGATGGCAGCATGCATGAAGAATCTGCCTTTTAGATCGTTTCAAGCCCCTCGCGGCAATGCCGGCATTCATTGATTGGCGATTTTCGCGCAGGGAATCCAAATGATTCGCAAACGCTACCGAGACTGGCCACCAAGGCGGCTTGAGCTTTTGGCATGCTCGTCATCGAGGCGCAAGCGGCGGACTTTCTGACTGAGCAAAGCCGCATCGTACCAGGTGAAGCTCAATTCCTTATCTGAAGCGAAACGGCCGAACGTCTGCAACGTCTGTTCGGTGCTCTTGTCATCGTAGAGAAAGATATATCGTTCGGAGTCTTTCACGAGTGCTAATACATTCATGCCTTCGGACATTTTGTATTCCCTTTCCTCCACGAATGGCAAATCGGTGCCAGAGTACGTCGCGACAAGTGTCTTACGTTTCGGAGGTCATATCGGACATTTCGAGCCGGCAGCGTTTTCGATCTGTGATTACAGAAGTGGCTTCAAGCAATTCCATTAGGCCCGGTCGTCAGCGGCGGCTGTCTGTTTCCTCGTTGAGACGAGTCATTTTCGCAATTCAACATGACAGACGCCTTGAAGGTTATCGGCGTGCATCCGGCTTTCTCATCGCTCTTTTCTGAACTTCCACACGTATCGACGCTGAGCTTCGCCGCCGTGCAGCGTTAACATTTCTACAATCATTCGATGACTTGCAAACCGAATAAAGTCTTCGCTGCGATGCAAATAAGCTTCCCATCCGCCGCTCCGGCGATCGCCGCTCAATTCGACATAGTCGCGCAACACCGCGACAACATCGGCATCGGCACCGTCGAATATCCGCGAATAGGACATGATCGGCTCAATATTGGAGATCGTGAAGGATTCCGGCGAAACGTGTACATCCAGTGGAGGAGACTGGCCGCGGATCGCCGACACGTCGGTATCGCGTTTCGTCCCTGGAAATAAGCGGAATGTGTGATTATCGTCGTTCTGATCCTGATCGTCCTTTATCTGTTCTTTCGCAGCTCGGCGTTTCTCTTTGTCTGCCTGGAGATAGGCTTTTCTTTCCTGTGGATTGACGGGAAAACCGGGACAAAACTCCCACTCGTAAGGGGAATACCACGAAATTTGCAGTCCGATGCGCGGTGGATAATAGGGGTCGTAATCGGTCACCGCGCCGACCACCACCGCATCGACATTGAGATATTCGGCCAATTGAATGACGTCGGCGGGGTTATTCATTTCCAGATGCTGGTCGCGAATCGCCTGTTCGGTCACACCGAGTGGAATGACCTGAAATCCCGGCGTCTTCTGGAGTTCCGAATAATAAGCCAGTGCGAAACGACGTCCGTCAACCGTCGGTTCCTGACTCAAATTGAAGAAGGGAATCACGGCGACCGTCGACATGCTCGGTATGGGATTGGTCACTTGAGTCTGGACGATGAGACAACCGGGCACTAGCAACCAGGTAGCCAGGATCAGACCGAAACGACAGAACGGCAAGCTCTTCCACACGTCGAATAATCCCTCGGCGCATAGTCACGGACATCCTCAATCAGTCGTTATTATCGGTAAAACCATTGTATTTACTTCAGTCGATCCAGCCGTTCCAGCTTAACTTTGATGTTATCCTCGCGTCAGCCGAGAAATGACGGGATCATGGAATCGCAAATCGAGATCAAATATATGGTTGTTGATATTTTCAATTCCATTTTCTGCAACGTATAATTGACCTTCCGGGCCATCGAATGATGCTGAACGTGAAACTGCTCCTTTACCGAAGCTGGGGGATCGATTGAATAGCTCCGCGCATTCAACGCAGCCGAATGGTCGTCACGAACTTCTGAAGCGACCCGCTCACGGCCATGTCGTTCACATTGCCGCAACGCTGCTGGCATTCTTTCTTGCGGCCGATCACCGGGGCTTTTCGCAAGAAACCGCGAAGGTCGACTATCTCAAGTCGGTCAAACCGATGCTGGAGAAACGCTGCTTCAGTTGTCATGGCCCCCTCAAGCAGCAGGCGCAGATGCGGATCGATACCGCCGCTTCGATGAAAACCGGAGGCGACTCCGGTCCGATTGTCATTCCCGGCGATTCGAAAAACAGCCTGCTCATCAAAGTTGTGACCGGTGAAGCCGGTTTTACGATGCCCCCGGAAGGGGAAGGAACGCGATTCAAGGACGACGAGATCGCCCTGTTGCGGAGATGGATCGACGAAGGTGCCGTTGCCCCCGCCGATGAACAGCCCTCTACCGATCCGCGTACGTACTGGTCGTATAAACCGCTGACGAAACCCGACATTCCCCCAGTCCAGCGGGCTGATTGGGTTCATAACCCGATCGATGCCTTTGTCGCCGCCGAGCACGAAAAACGGGGATTGGTCCCTCGTCCTGAGGCCGATCCATCGACGCTCCTTCGCAGACTTTATATCGATCTGATCGGTCTCCCTCCCACACAGCAGGAATTGCAAGTGTTTCTCGAAAACCCTTCGCCGACCGCTTATGAGGAAACCGTCAACCGCTTGCTCAACAGCCCTCAATACGGCGAACGATGGGGCCGTCATTGGATGGATGTCTGGCGATACAGCGACTGGTATGGAAGCCGGGGGATTAATGAGATTCGCTACGGTCAACGTCATCTCTGGCGTTGGCGCGACTGGATTGTCGAGTCGTTGAATGCGGATAAAGGTTACGATCGCATGGTGCAGGAGATGCTAGCGGGGGACGAAATCTCTCCTGGCGATGTCGATGTCGTGCGGGCGACGGGTTTTCTCGGACGCAACTGGTACAAATTCGATCGCAATGTCTGGATGTACGATACCGTCGAACAGACCAGTCTCGCCTTCATGGGACTGACGCTCCGTTGTGCCCGGTGTCACGATCATAAGTTCGACCCGATTGCGCAGCTCGATTACTACCGTTTCCGCGCGTTCTTCGAACCGCATGATGTCCGCTCGATCCCCATGACCGGCAATCTCGAAACCGAAAAAGACGCGACGCTTGGCCCGGTGTTGAAGACCGCGTTATCGCAGGTTTTCGATAATGAGGGGGACATTCCCACATACCTCTTCATCCGTGGCGACGATCGCAATCCCGATAAGGAACACCCGCTGACTCCCGGCGTTCCTGCTATTCTGGGGAATTCCGAACTCGCGATTGCTCCGGTAAATCTACCGTTGGAGGCGTATTATCCCTGGCTCAGTTCCAGGGTCTCCGAGCCGTTGCTCGCCGAGTCCCGAAAAAAGGTTGACCTTGCGCAATCCAAACTGGCAACCACGCAACAACAGATGACCGAAGCGCAGCAGCGACTCGATGCGTTCGTTGCAGCGAGCACAGCCGTAGAACCCGCTTCTAGTACAGCGAGTTTACCCGGTGCATTGTTCGCCGACAGTTTCTCTGAACCAAAGCCCGACGTCTGGACGGTTGTCGGCGGCGAATGGAAATACGAAAACGGCCGCGTCGCCGAAACGGTCCCGGGAAGTTTCACAACGATGTCGGCCAACATTCAGTTGCCGATCGATTTTATCGGTCGCGTGAAGTACAAGACGACCGAAGAGGGAGCGATTCACTCGGTCGGTTTGTTCTTTGACGTCGGCGGATTACAGGATTGTCAGGCGATCTACACGGCGGCCGCCGAAGCGGGGTCGACCGTGCAGGCCTTTCATCGGGTGGCCGGGGTGGAATCGTATCCGACGCCGGCAATCATTCCATACCCGATTCGCGTTAATCAGGAGATCACGCTCGATTTCGCCGTGAAAGGACAACTCCTCAATGTCTGGATCAATGGTGATTTGGCAATTGCTTTCGTCATGCCGGTAGCGAGAAAACCGGGGGGATTCGCACTCTGGACACATGCGGGTACGGCTGAATTCGATGAAGTGCTGATCGATCCGCTTCCTGCGGACTGGGTGATGGCGGAAAATGTCGCGGTCAAAAGGCGATCTCCCTATTTCATTCCGACACGTGAGGAGCTCGAGTATGATCTTCAGTCGACACAACTGGCTGCAAAACTGGCGGAGCAGGAATTGGCCCTCGCCCATGCCGAGTCTTCCGCCTGGGAAGCGCGTCTGGCGGCAGACCGCGGCAAGCTCACGGAGTCCACGGATGCTGCCCCCCTGGCTCTCGTGGCTGGTAAGGCAGAACGAACACAGGCATTCCGACAGGCGGAACACGCTGCGTTGCAGGCAGAAATTGCACTGAAACAGGCACAGCGTCAGTTCAACCCGCAGGAGGATGCCGGCAAAAAAGCGATCGACGAGGCGACCGCGAAATTGGCCGCGGCGCAACTGGCCGTTGAGACCGCTCGCGTTGCTGCCGAGAAAGAAGACGCCACCTACACTCCGCTGGGAACGGCATATCCGAAGACAAGTTCCGGTCGTCGGCTCGCGCTCGCAAACTGGCTGACGAAACCCGATCATCCCCGAACCTCGCGTGTTGCGGTGAATCAGATGTGGTTGCGTCATTTCCACAAAGGGATCGTGCCGACGGTCTCGAATTTCGGACTCAACGGCCGCGTGCCGACGCATCCGGAATTGCTCGACTGGCTGGCAAGCGAACTCGTCGAAAACAATTGGAGCATGAAGCACATTCATCGACTGATGGTGCTGTCGAATACCTATCGCATGAGTTCCGCCGCCGGACCGGAAGGGGCTGCCAACAAGGCGGTCGATCCGCAGAATTTCTATTACTGGCGGATGGATTCGAAGCGCATGGAATCGGAAGTCGTTCGCGACAGCCTGCTCTATCTCGCGGGAGAACTCGATCTGACGCCGGGCGGTCCCGAAATCCCCGAGGTCGAAGCTGAATCGCGCCCGCGGCGGAGCATGTATTTCCGATCGACGCCGAATGAGAAAGCCATGTTTCTCGAATTGTTCGATCAGGCCAACCCGAACGAATGTTATCAGCGCCTCGAAAGCGTCATCCCGCAGCAGGCGCTGGCGATGACGAACAGCATGCTCTCGATGTCGAAATCGAAACAACTGGCAAAAATACTCGCCGATCGATTGCCCCCCGCGACCGATGAAAGTTCACAGAGACAGTTTATCGTCGCGGCCTTCGAGCAGGTCTTGACCCGCAAGCCAAGCGATGTCGAGACGCTATCCTGCTTGCGATTTCTCGAAAAGCAGGCATTGTTGTTCAGCGGAAAATCCGCGGAGGAATTGAAGAATCTCGACCCGGCGACAATACAAAAAGCGAGAGAAGATCTCGTGCATGTGTTGTTCTGTC